>JBARAJ010000052.1:0-32803 GCA_049791915.1 Candidatus Udaeobacter sp. | reverse complement strand
CGGTCAATCTCCTATCATTACAGTTATTGGGAAAGCGTTCTGGGACGTAGGCCACGCACCGAAAGATCAAGGCAACCGTCGCAAATACATGCCGGACTACGCTGTGTGGGAAATTCATCCGGTGATGAAAATTGACCGTTCAGCCCTAGTCCCCGAGCAAGCTTGCTAACTTGCACTGTTTTTCGGCAAACTGCCTCATGAAAACAATCGTAGCATTCATTGTTGGTTTACTGATTTCCACTGCTGCGTGGGCGCAGGTCGATCATGTGCATGGTACCGTGTGGTTGCCGAGTAGCGGGGGCACCTTAAATGGATCCGGCTATCATAACGCCAGCTATCAAATGGGCCTGCGCAACGATGGCGTCGTGGTGTGGCGCTGGAGCTCGCGCCACCACTGAAAACGTCTAACCACCCGCTGTAACATCGCAGCCGCTCACATCGCGCTGTCATTCGCGTTTATGATGAAGCGGGCAACGTGATCGAGACGTACGAGCACGCGGGCGAGTTCAACGAGCTGTAACGCAATTTTGTTCGCAGGGTTTGGGCGAGGTGAAACTGGTCTATGCCAAAAACACCAAGTGGGTCTTGACTGGCCCACACCAGCGCCAGAAATTTGTTCAGTAAAACATTGGAGGCATCTTGTTGGTCTTCACAGGATTGGAGTGTGATCGATATGGAAGCTAGGCGCACCGAACAGAATAACCTTGGGTTGCTCGAGGCCCTATCAGACAAGCTTTTGGGAAACGCAAACAGCCGGATGGAAATGTCCGCCACCCCCGTCCAAGACGTTTACGAGGTCCGTCCCCGCAAGAACCGGGACGGCTTTGATCTGATCAGCGATCGGCTGCGATTCGGCCCAATCTGGTATGCAGGACCCGACGCAGTCCGCTACGCGGTCGCGTACGCGAAGTACCGTTCTCTCTCGCGCTCGCACCGGGCGATCATCCGCGTGTTTTATTAAGCGGGCAACGTGATCGAAACGCGCGACCATGCGGGGGAGTTCAAAGACACATAGTGCACTTGTGACATTGCCGAAACGATTCCGCTTCTAAATGCCCAACGATCCGGCACGATTCTGGCCGTGCAGCGCTTTGATCGCTTTCCGCGCCGCTAGGAGATCGCGCTCGCGCTCTGGTGGGCGGTTACGCCCGATCAATCAAGTCCCAAGACCTTAACTGTGGCCGTCGGTGCCTTACCGACGATCTTGTACTGGATCTTCGTCCATGTGAGGCGCCCTTTGCGTCCCGGAGCATCCGTCGGAGCTGTCTGTCCTCCTGCCTTTACGGTTCCGACCGCGTTGAGCGTCGTGTCGGGGCGATTGTCCCAGCCAAGGACGACCTTTAGGATCTGAACGTCAGCGCCCTCGACAGAGAGCCTTACCTGCTTGACGTCTTTCTTCCATCGACCCCCTTGGGACTTAATCTCCGCGCTGGAATCGGCGGACTTGAGCGCCTGCTCGCCCATCACAAACCACTGGTCAGCAGCTCTGGCGCTGCCCACAACCCCCAGTAGGACGGCGGACGCGGCGACAACGAAAAACGGTGTCAGATTATGGATCTTTATCTTCATATTACTTTACTCCTTTTTCGCATGATTCTAAGGACCTGCCACTCGGCACGATGTAGGACCTTGGTCTTAGTCCTGACGATTTTGCCGATTCACCAATCGAAACCAATACCAAAAATCCGCCTGGATTTGCACTCGAAGCTCCGATTCAATTAGCATTAAGGGGACACGGCTAGGGGAACGCAACAAAAATCGCAGTGTTATGCCGACTGAGCGGAAATTTCTTTACAGCGTTTATGTCGTTTTGCTCAACCCAGAAGTTTTGAACATCCCTCGAGTCAGACGACGGAACCCCAAACGCGACCCATTAAAACCGTGCGTTTATGTGGGATTGAGCGGATTACGTGTTGATCGTTGTTTCGACTTCCGCATGGTCGACGCAATCCCAGATACGTGGCCATCGCGCAAATATGGCATTCGCCTAATGCCTAAACTTTATGAACACTTACATCCTATGCCGTATGAAGAAGCGGTGCGTATGGCGGCGAACCTGGCGGCAGATTTGAGGGCTGAGGGGTACGCCGGCAGCAACGGCATAGCGGAGAGAACACAGCAGTATAGAGGGATGAAAGCGTGCTGGGAAGCCCGTGCCTCAGCCTAACGTCGTCCTCGCGATCGCAGTCGGGATTGAAACGCTTCTTTTGGATACGGCTCATCCTATTTGTTGTCTTTACGACAACATTCGAGCATGTTCGAAATGACACGAAGCCGACGGCTACCCAGCTCTAATCGCCGCTTCAAATTCCACAAACGCAGTCAGCGTTTCATCCGCGTGCACAAACGAAACGCTTTCCGTCGTCGCTGCGATTATGGTTAGCATTGTTCGCTTAATAGGTGGATACAAACAGCCCTTTCCAATTCCAAAAAAGCAGTCAGCAATTCATCCGCGTGGACGATGAAACGTTTTCCGTCGCGATGCGCGTCTGCAATCCAGAACCGGCGCACTGTGAAGTGGCTGTTTAATGCGTTAGGCGCCGGCTCGGCGCAACTTGCCGTCGCCAACCGATATGGGCGACTACGCCACAGACACGGCTTAATTCCGTAGTAGGTCGTTGATGCCGACCGGCGTCGTCCTAGGGATTGCGCTGCTACCTGACCACTTTACCCGCTCGCGCCAACACGTTCGGCGGGATCATTGGCCCGATCTGCTTGGCTGTTATGAGATTGATGACGAACTCGAACTTCACCGGCTGCTCCACAGGAAGATCGGCGGGTTTGCGCTTAGAGACGCCCCACAATACTGGTAACAAGCAACGCGGCGTTCTGGGCCGCGCTCTTCTCGAAGAGGAGTACGTTCTCCGGTGCCTTAGCGCCCGCGCTATCACTGAGGCTGCGTAGGATTAGACACGGCACGCGCCGCTGCCAGCAGATCTGCGCCACCGCCGCACCTTCCATGTCAGTCGCGTCGGCTTTGAACTCTTTGCGCAGCGCATCCTTCTTCGCGAGTGAGGCCACAAACGCATCTCCGGTCACGATCACCCCTGTGACGACCCGCGGGGTCCTCTCACCTGAGGTCATCTTTACGGGCGCGAGCTTGAGGTCCAATGCGGCCTTTTCAGCCACGGCCAGCAGGCCCGCGTCGGCGGGAAAGAAGAGGGGGTTCGGCTTGCCGGTGAACGGGTCCACCGTCCGGCCGACGCGAAACCCTTCCGGGGTCCATTCCCCATAATCATGGTACGCAGTCTTGGCGCCGATCACGACATCACCGGGGCGGAGGTCTGGGTTGAGGCCTCCAGCGATCCCGGTAAGGAGGACGTGGGCGGCTGGAACTGCTCGACGAGTAGAGTAGCCGCCATGGATGCGTTCACTTTCCCCATCCCCGAGTGGGCGAGCACAACCCTTCTGTCTTTCAAGCTCCCGGTCGTGAACCGAATCCCCTGGACGGTCATTTCTGTCTTCTCCGTGAGTTCCTGGCCCAGCGTCTCGATTTCCAGGGTCATTGCACCGAGGACGCCGATGACGCGTGTAGTGGGAGCTGGCCGAGGAGTATTACCGACCTGGGCGACGCTTGCTGCCGAGAGTAGCAGCAGGAGGAAGAAGAGAACGCAAAGCGATCTGCGCATCGGTCTCATAGTTGCTCCTTATTTCCTAGCGCCTTTGTGCGTCGGCAATCCAAATCGTTCGCGCGTTAGAATCAATCGCTGAAAACGCAGCCCCAACTCCAACTGGCCTTGCTGCGGCGAAGCGATAAACAACGCTTAGCTGGCGCTCTCTCTAGCCCCTTTTGCAGCGGAAGCAATTGTTAGCCAAAGCTAACACACCGGCCTGGTCGTCCAAGGACTCGCGTCTGTGCGTCTTTAGTGTCGCGCACGTTGCGAGTGGGGGGAACCGGGGGGAACCGCCGCCCTTCTGGTCGTGAGACTCTCCTTTGTGGAGAGTCGAGAAAAAATAGACAAGAACCGCACGCGGGATTCGAACCCGTGGCGCGGCGCCTTTTCCTTAGAACTTCGTAATGTGGACGTTGACGCTATGTCCGCCGCCCGGCCCTCTGGTGCTGACCGGTGCGTCGGCACGCGGTATGTTGAGATTGACCCCACCCTTGGCGTCTTTTTTCGGTTTCAGGTCACGGACTTTGATCGTCTTCTTGGTTTCTTTTCTCTGTGCCATTTTATTTTTCCTAATTATTTATTTGGGTTGTTTCGTTGTGTTGTGTCGTGACACCGAAAGGTAATTGACGCCCGCCCTTAACGTCCTTTTCTGGAATCAGGTCGTCGAGGCGAATCAATTTATCTTTCCTGCGCTTGGGCCTTTGATTTCCTGATTCTCCGGCAGCGGGCGCATTTTTCTTGTTTTTCGGTGCACTCACTTTGGCTATCTCTGTCATCAGTATCCGTGCCAAATCGCGCTAAGCCCGGTCTGGATAACACTTTGTGACGGATATCTCCTTAACCAGGAAGCAGTTACAAAGCTCTTCCTTACCGAAATTAAGCAACTGTCATGGCAGATAGAGCGAACGTGGGAGTCCATTTTAAAGGCCGCTTGGACTCGTTTTCAGGCCTACGGTGCTCTATTTTAAAGCCACGCCTCGGTTGGCGGGGCATCAGACTTTTACCTATACATACATCCACCGAGTGCCTGAGGCGCGATTTTTGCAGCGGACGTATAAGTGCCTGCCGCCGATCTTGTTTTGCAAAAATGTTCTGGGGGGAACAAACCGCCTCTCATACCTGTCTGGTGTGGGGGGCGGCCTTCACTTCAAAGGTCGGACGCCGAATCGGGTTGAACCGCCTGTTTCCATTGCTAATCGACGGCGTATGAGTCGGCTTCAATTCTGGCAAAAGCGTACCCCTCCCGAACCACATGAAATCGCAACTTTGCCGCGATTATCAGCACAAAGCGGACGAAAGAATTTCAACCAGGCCCTTTTTGCTTTGGCGTTTTTCTCCCGGCGACAAGATCGAGAACTGCCCGGCGCAATTTCTCGCGGTCTGCTGGATTGTTCATGTCGAGTTTAAGGTTCATCGCCTCTGCCACGGTTTTAACGTAAGCAACGCCCTGCTGCTCGGCCAATCGCTTCCAGCGTTCATCGGCCATAACCTCGATAAGATTGGAGAGGGAACGGTTCTCTAAAGAAGCCATTTGTTCCAGTTTGTTTCGTTGCTCCTCACGCACCGTCAGATTGAGCTTCGGTTTGTTCTTGTTCTTTTTGGATTTTGCCATTCGCAGTTTTTTAAACCTCGTTCTTCAAAGCCGATCACACAGGGTGAAAGCAATAATTCTATGCGCTAAAATTTGTGGCTTGACATACGCCATAAGTGCGTATAATAGCCGCATACAATTAGCGGCTGGAAATGAGTTGTTAATGACGAGAAGTCACGGAAGGCCAAACAACTTTCTCGCAGGTTCCCCCCAGGACTGCTTTAACTCACACTTAAATATCAAAATTAACCTATGAAAACTCTTAAACTGATTCTCTCAGGCCTTTTTCTGAGCCCATTTGGGATTCCCGTTCCCGGAAAACCCGGACTTGTTTATTCTCCGTACGCAAAAGGAAAGATAATTGACGTGTCACGGTTCAAGCATGGCGACGTCGTGTTTTGTCGGTACACCGCCAAGATGTTTCGCGTGCCGTGAAAAAAGTAAGGAAACCTTCCGTGAGACGGAACTGGCCCACAAAATGGTTTCAATAACGAGAAGTCACGGAAGACCAAACAACTCCCCCAGAAACCCCCACCTCGCCGGGGCAAATAGAATCGACAAAAAAAACATGAAACTTCAAAACCTAATTCACATTGTGATCGGGATTGTCTGCATTGGGCTTTTGCCAAGGGCCCAAGCAGTCATCCCGCCACCCCTGGGAGGCTATCCCAACTTCACCACTGCTGCGGGGGACAACGCCCTTAAGAGTCTCACCTCCGGCGCTGCGAACACAGCAATTGGTACGTATTCGTTGTTTAGCGTCACCACTGGCAGCAGCAACACGGCCATCGGCGCTGGGACGCTCCTTCTTAACATGGGAGACGACAATACGGCTGCTGGTGCACTGGCGCTTTTGAGCAACACCACCGGCACAGAAAACACGGCCACTGGAAAAGCCGCGCTTGAATTTAACTCGACCGGCAACTTCAATACGGCCAACGGCGCGTTCGCCCTGTTTAATAACACGGAAGGCGGAAGCAACGTGGCAATCGGTGACGGCACACTCGAAAACAACACCACCGGTTCCCGAAACACGGTTGGCGGAACGTTCGCGATGTTCTCTAACGTGGACGGATTCGGCAACGACGCTTTCGGCGATTATGCGCTTTGGAGCAATATTAGCGGCGTCTACAACACAGCAGTCGGCGATCTTGCGCTCACAAATAATGATTCAACTGGGCATGGCGTAGCAAACTTCAACACAGCCGTTGGGGCTGGTGCGCTCTCTAGTAACGTTGACGGCTCTGGAAACGTGGCCATCGGTGACTCAGCGTTCGCGGGTAATGGAGGTGGCTCGTTTAATACCGTCGTCGGCCAGCAAGCGGGTGCCAATGTGGAGGGCAGCGATAATATCTACATCGGCGCAACCGCAGCCGACGGTGTAACCAATGAAAGCGGAACGATCCGCATCGGAAACCCGAACTTTGTGACGACCTGCTACATCGCTGGCATTAGTGGTCAAACCGCCAGCGGTGGCGTGGCTGTTTTCATCGATGCGAACGGCAAGCTTGGCACCGTGACGTCATCCGCTCGGTTCAAGGATGACATCAAGTCGATGGATAAAGCCAGTGAAGCGCTCCTGGCACTGAAACCTGTTACCTTCCGTTATAAGAAGGAGATCGACCCCACGCGCACATCTCAATTCGGACTTGTGGCTGAGGAGGTTGAAAAAGTGGATCCCGACTTGGTCGTGCGCGATAAAGAAGAAAAACCGTACACAGTGCGCTACGACGCAGTGAACGCGATGTTGCTCAATGAGTTTCTAAAAGAGCACAAGAAGGTCGAGGAACAGCAAGCTACGATCGCGCAGCTAAAAAAAGACTTCGGCGCAACGGTGGCCCAACTTACTGCGCGTCTCGACGAGCAAGCCTCCCAGATCCAGAGGGTGAGCGCACAGCTTGAGGCAAGCAACCCTGCGCCGCAAGTGGTGAATAATCGTTAAGCAGCGGCATTTCACAATCAGCCCTCACGCTTCACTGGGTGGCGGCTGTTTGTTTACGCAGCGTTACGGATCTTTGAACTCGCCCGTTTGTTCGTGCGTTTTGATCACATTGCCAACTTCATAGTAAACGCGAATCCGCACGCCCTGCTGCCTGCCCCCGGTGCGCGTCAGCAATCCAGATCGTTCGCCCGCGAGAATCAATCGCTGAAACGCAGCCCCAACTCCATCCGGCTTTGCTGAGATTGTCAGCGATGATTTCCCAGTCTTTCACGGCCGCTTTTCCTCGCAGAGTTTTTGAAAACGCGGATCATTTCGGAGCGCATCGAACATTGGATCGAGCCGGAGCACCGCGGGCGTAAGCGGGTTGCTCATACTAAATGAGCCAGCGCTTGGTATCGAGAGCAGTTTTTGAATTGCCGTGATAGCGCGGTCGGGCTCTCCTGCCTGTGCTGACACGCGGGCGAGGATCTCGAGGGCACTAGAACCGAAGAACGCATCTTTCTCGAGCGGGCTCATGGCCACGGCCCTTTGGGCCAGAGCCAATGCAGCGGCCTTGTCACCAAGAGCAATATTGGTAACGGCCATATCACCGATGAGCTGGTAATTATCCGGCTGTTCTTTGAGAAAAGGTTCCAGTTCGCTCCGCGCCTGTCGCCAACTTTCCTGGGCAGCGGCATGGTCGCCGCCCACTTCTTGCGCCCAGCCTAGGAAAAAACGCAGTTCGCCATTGTTATAACCCAACGCTGGGTTAGGCGTAGCCAGTATTTCCTTTAGCCGAGAAATCGCCGGCGCAGGGCGGCGCTCCAGGATCGCTTGGTAAATTTGTGTTTCCACGGCGCTGGTGTCGTCGGCGTCCGGATGCAGCGGAGCGAGGAGTGCCGCGGCCCGCGCTAAGTCGCCTTCGACTTGTGCGATTTGTCCCTTAAACACGAGCGTGTCTACGTCGTCCGGTGTGATATTGAGGACCTGATCAAGTTTTCGCAGGGCTTCGGGAAAGCGCCGAAGAGCGAGATAGGATTGGGCGTGCTGGGTGAGCATGAAGACGTTGCGCGGATCGAGCCGCTCGGCTTCGTTAAAGTAGGCTTCGCTCCGGTCCCACTGGCCTCGTCTCCGCTCGACATAAGCTAGGGATTCAGGAATCTTACTGCTATTGGGCAGAAGCGATCTTGCTTGTTCAAAGTAGTGCACCGCCGTGTCGTAATCTTTTAGACAGGCGTAGTGATAAGACCCCTTAGCCAATATTGCCTCGCCGAGATTAGGTTGAAGAGTGAGTGCGGTTTCAGCCGCCTGCCGGGCTTCCTCACGCAGGGCGACGGTTGGTTGAAGATTAAATGTGATGTAGCTCCTCGACTCTGTGTATGAGAGCAGGGCCCAAGCGAGGGCGAACTTCGGATCCAACTTAACTGCTTCTCTCAGATATTTCTGTGCGCCAAGGGCGTTGGTCGGTGTGCTATTCGTCCTCAGATTGTAAGCCAGTCCACGCAGGTAGGCATCGTAGGCTTGAGGATTGTCCGTCGGTTTGGCGGCGATGACTTGCTCTTCCTGACCGGTGAGTTTCGCCCTCAATTGGTCCGCGACGGCTTTGGCTACCTCGCTCTCGACCGAAAAGATGTCGGTCAATTTGCGATCAAAGGTATCGGCCCAAAGATGCGAATCGTTCGCTGCTTTAATTAGCTGCACGTTCACCCGCACCGAGTCGGCGCTCTTTTGCACGCTCCCTTCCACGATGTGGGCCACGCCAAGTTGCTTGGCGATCTCGGAAAGATTGCCGGGCTTGCTCTGATATTGTTGCGTCGAAGTGCGCGAGATCACCTTCAGATCAGCAATCTTTGCTAGGCGAGTGAGAATTTCGTCCTGGATGCCATCGGCAAAGTAGGCGTTTTCTTTGTCGCTGCTTAGATTTTCAAAAGGTAACACCGCAATCGACTTTTCAGGAATTACCACTGCTGCTGGCGTCGGTGCGCTTGCAGAAGGCGGCGCGGTCGGCGTGGGCCGATACGAAAGAATGTAAAATCCTCCCGCGCCGGCGAGGGCCGCAACGATGATTAGCGCGGCAATCAATCTGCGTGATCGTGGCGCAGGCTTCGCCACCGGTGCGGAAGTCGGTGGCGCTGTTAGCGTCGCCTTTGCCTGCTGGAATTTCTCTGGCGCTTCAGGATTGCCGACTTCATCCGTGTAGAGGTTTACGACGTGGACCCGGACATCATGCTTGACCTCGCAGTCGCCGAGATCATGCAAATGGGGACGCCACTGGCGATATTGTTCAAGATCGTCAGCCACATGCTTGGAGAGAAGAATGTGTCCGGCGTCTCCGCAATCCATCACTCGCTGCGCCAGATTGATTCCAGCGCCCGCTACATTGGAGCGATCGTTCACATCGGTAATACCGCTCACCGGTCCGCTGTGGATTCCCATGCGCACCCGCAGCTCCGGGTGGCTCCGCAGTGTCTTGCTCACTTGCAACGCACAGGAAACTGGTGCGTCCGGTGTGGTCGCAAAAACCAGCGCCATCCCATCGCCGGTGGGCAGGCGCGTCAGCTTACCAGCAAGGTCGGCTGCGCGGAATGAATCAGTTTCTCGAACAACCTCGTTGAGCGTATGCGAATAATCGCGCTGCTCATCGATCAGGAGTTTGGAGTAACCGACGATGTCGATAAATAAGACATGGGCGATTTCGAGCTGGATCTCTTTCTTAATCTCAATGGGCATCTGGTCGGGGGGGCGCGCTAAGCTTACATCAATTTCACAATCGCGCCTTTATTCAGACTGTCGAGAGTGTCAGCGATGATATTCCAGTAATTTACGCGACGGATTGTGCTCTTTTGCGCTCCACACAGCAATGACAAAGTGATATTAAGTGGGCGCGACAAGATCGAGAACTGCCCGGCGCAATTTCTCGCGGTCTCCTGGATTGTCCGCGTCGACTTTAAGCTTCATCGCCTCCGCCACGGTTTTAGCGTAAGCAACGCCCTGCTGTTCAGCTAATCGCTTCCAGCGTTCATCGGCCATAACTTCGATAAAAATATACGCCAAAAACGCCGGCGTAAACTTTTTCTTGACACACGCCGTAGCAGCGTATATCAGGCGCATCTCGTAAACAGTCCAGAAATGAGTTCTCGATGACGAGAAGTCACGGAAGGCTGAACAATAACACGAGACGAAACCTGAAGAATGAAACTAATCCACCACTACACTATGCATACACACACGGCTAAAAGCGCGGCGCTTGCTACACTGCTCGCTGGAATTCTGTTCTTACTCGGCTCAGGGGCCACCGCCTTCGCTCAAGACCACCAGGATTGGAAGTTCACCCACCCGAAGCCACAAGCCAATCTCCTGCGAAAGCACCAGATGATTGATGCCAATAACTGGGTCGCCGTAGGTGGAAACGGGACATTTATGCGGACGACAGATGGCGGGGTTAGCTGGTATTTTCAACAGCAAGCCGGACTCCTAGCAAACAACGCGGGGCAGATAGGGCAGAACTACGATGTGCGATTCACTAGCCCGATGAACGGAATCATTGTCGGCGATAGGGGATTTGTCGGTACAACCTCAGATGGAGGTGTGACGATAACTCCTGTGACGAGTGGTGTGCCCACTACGCAACGCTGTCAGTCGATCTCGTTCGGCGATGCGAACACAGGATACATCGCTGCTGGAGCAGCAAGCGGGTCAGCCGGGACAATCATCAAAACCATCGATGGCGGCGCAACCTGGACAACCGTCTTTACAACGACGAACCCTGTTACGTCGTTGGTGGCAATTAATCCGTTGATTGTGCACGCGGTCCTGCAAAATGGCGGAGTGGTAAACACAACCGACGGAGGACTCACCTGGAGCACGCCTGTTTCCGGCACGGTAGGAAATCCAACGCTCGGGATGTCATTCCTCGACTCGATGACGGGGTTTGTTGTCGGATCGTCCGGCGTAATTAGCAAAACCACAGATGGCGGCACCACATGGGCCGCGCTGACGCCGCCACAGACGAACTTTGCCTTCTTCCAAATGAAGATTATCTCGGCGGTTGAGATTTACGCTGTCGGTGCACCGGATTTCCTCTACAAATCGACAGACCTTGGCAGCACCTGGACTCCTCTGCCCATCATCCCCGTTTCAGGAGTCTCCGACACTTTAGGCTTCTATTCACTCGAGAAACAAGGGTCATTGCTGACCATGTCCGGTGACTTCGGTGTGATAGCACAATCAACCGACGGCGGGATGACTTGGACATCAAACAATTTCCTTCTCACCACAGCGCTCATGAACGATATCCAGGAGGTGCCCAACACGAGCACCGTCGTGGCCGTCGGCCGTCAACGGACGCTCAACCAGCGGCAGGTGCTTCGTTCGACGGATATGGGTGATAGCTGGAGCGCGATCGACGTTCCGGTGACGACGGATTTGCAGGCTGTCTCATTCGTCGATTCTCAGCTCGGGTATGCATGTGGAACAAACAGCCAGGTGGTGAAAACGACCGACGCGGGAGCGACGTGGACGCCTGTAACTCGACCCTCCACCACTAACTACGTTCTGCAGGCGATGGAGTTTATTGATGCCAACACGGGATGGGTCTTCGTCAATTCTGCCACTGTCCCCGGTGGTAACATCTTCAAGACAACCGACGGTGGAACAACGTGGGGTCAGCAAACTATTGGAACCACGGACCAGATCGTTTCCTGTGACATGGTAGATGCAAATGTCGGTTATCTTACTCTCAATTCGTCAAACCGACCTATCTACAAGACCACAAATGGCGGGACCAACTGGACTCCTGTTACGACGCCGTTCACAGGTCAAATCAAAGATGTACGCGCAGTTGATGCCAATCTCGTCTACATCGGCATCAGCTCGGGGACAAACCGAGTAGGTAAGTCAACCGATGGTGGAACTACCTGGCAGCAAATTGCGCTTCCAGCTACGGCTGATGTCGTCAGCGTCGACTTCAGCGATGCGAATACAGGATATGTGGCTGGTCAAAGTATAAATGCCCTCTTCAAAACAACTGACGGCGGAGCGACATGGTCATTCCAGAATGCACATCTGAATGCGGTCGTGAGGATCTATGCTGGACCGAGTGGCACAGGATGGGCCCTTGGAACGACCGCCTCTATTCTTCGTGACGAAGGACCTGCCCCGACCCCGACCCCTACGCCGACAGCTACGGCAACGTTTACCCCGACCCCAACGCCGACTGCGACTGCGACATTTACGCCTACACCGACAGCTACGGCAACGTTTACCCCGACTCCTACGCCGACTGCGACTGCGACATTTACGCCGACGCCGACAGCTACGGCCACGTTTACCCCGACTCCTACGCCGACTGCGACTGCGACATTTACGCCGACACCGACAGCTACGGCAACGTTTACGCCAACTCCAACGCCGACGCCGACTGCGACATTTACGCCTACACCGACAGCTACGGCCACGTTTACGCCTACTCCCACCCCGACACCGACGCCGACAGTTACTCCTACACCTCGGCCTAGTCCCTCGCCGAGGCCGACTCCGATACCGAAGGCACGCCCAACGCCGCGTCCGCGCCCGTGAGGGAAATAGCGGGGATACGTCGCCAGCAAATTTCGCACTGCCCGCTGCGGCGGGAAGTGCTTTCGGAGCGAGGGCGTCTGGTCTTGAAGATCGAAGGGCGAGGCACACTCCTGATCGACCCGTCACGATGCTGGAAAGAAGGCTGCTTTTGATCTCAGTCGAAGGTGAAGATTAAAGAGCAAGCCCCGCCAAATCCTTGGTGGCAGAAGTTGGATGGGCGCGATAGGTGGGGGAAACGACGGTGTCTGGAAATCGCCTAGCGCACAGGGGGCGGCTCCGTATGAAAGTAGGGACGCGCCGGGGAACTAAGACCGGCGCGCCCTTTCCACCCTACAAAATTCGAGCTATTTGTTACGAAAACCGCACGAATCTGTCTAGTCGGGCGTCACCTAATTCTCATGTAAGGCCTCACCGGACATTCGGTTAATCGCTTGTTTGGCTGCCGATTCAGATGTCAGCAGCGACGTGAAACTGGCCTATGCCAAAAACACCAAGTGGATCTTGTGTTTATTGAACAAAGGTCTGGAGCTTGTGTCGGTTGAACGTAGGAGGCGTTATGATGAAGAAAACAATTGTTACTATTGCCTGCACGCTGATTGCGTTGCTGACATTTGCACAGCCGGGTTCGAAGGGTACAAAGACCACCACAGAAACAATAACGGTAACGGGAACGGTCATCCCATCGGCGATTGAGGAGGGCGCGGCTGCCAATTATCAGCCCGCCAAAACGCTCGTCGTTCGCGAGGATAACGCGAACAGTCCGGGCCGTTATGTTCTCAACGGGCCTGGTCACGTTGTGAACAAGCTGGGCGAAATCGTCCAGACCGGGATTAAACCTGGCAGCCGAGTGCGTGTCTATTACGCAAACATGGGTGATTTGCGTATGATTGATCACGTAGTCGTTCTGGACTGAGTTTCCCCGGCAGGGAATATCACAAATAAGAGCTGCACGATCTCCCAGGGGATCGTGCAGTTGTTTTTCGTGGGATTTTGCCGCGCTACGGGATTAGTCGAGAAACTCCGGCGTGTTTCCAGTCAAAATTGTGCCTCGGGAAACAGAAGTAGCCGTCGAGCGATGCGATAATTTCGTCCATCCAGGATACACGAGTTTCTCGCTTGGAACCGATGTTTCGTAGCGCGCTGCTCTGCAAGTTGCCGCTGTTCGCGATTCTGTTCGCGAATCGTCCGGTCGATGAGTGCTCTGAAGCTAAATTCAACCCGAGCTCGAGCGAATAAATGACCTTTCGCGTAATTCATTGTTTGTAGCTCCAATGAACAGTTCGCGCTGAGCCTGGCATTTGGATGTGCGGCTCTCGCCAACGAGAACGGGACGCCGTTTAATCGCAACGGCATTTCAGCCCTGACAGCCACAGTGATTGAGTGTTTGATGTCGACACTTGGGCGGGATCCTTTCAAAGTTCTGCCATGAAAACAATGATTCGCCTAGGTTTTGCATTGCTCTGTCTCTCGATTGCTCAACCTAAAATGCAAGCAGTCGTTCCGCCGCCAGACGGAGATTATCCGAACTTTACTACGGCGGAAGGGCAAAAGGCTCTTTTTAGTCTTACCACCGGATCTGCAAATACAGCAGTTGGTTCGTTTTCGCTCTTTAGCAACACGGAGAGCAGCTTCAATACCGCTACCGGCGCGGGAACGCTAATTTTAAACACAGGCGACGAAAACACAGCATTTGGCGCGGCGTCGCTCTTATTCAACACCATCGGTTCCGACAACACAGCCGTTGGCACGGCCGCCCTTTTAAACAACACCACCGGCAGCGAAAACACGGCAGTTGGCACTGAGGCGCTCGAGTTCAACACTGAAGGCACTCCAAACACCGCCGTTGGTTATGCTGCGCTCAAGAACAACCTTACTGCTGGCGGCAACACGGCCGTGGGTTATGACGCGCTCTTGTTTAATGACTCCGTCGCAGACGGCTTCCCATTTGGTTGGTACAACAATGCTGTCGGCGCCAATGCGCTCACTAGTAACCTTCACGGATACAGCAACAACGCTTTTGGCACCCACGCGCTTTTCTTCAATGTTAACGGCGTTGCAAACACCGCCGTTGGTTATTACACGCTCTGGAATAATGACTCGGATGCACTCGGTTTGGCCAATGGCAACACGGCATTTGGCGCTACGGCACTCTTTAATAACGTTGATGGCAGTGACAATACCGCCGTTGGCGATTCCACAGGACGAAACGTGATCACTGGCTCCAATAACACTTACATCGGCGACTTCGTTGGTACCCTCGCCGGCGACGAAAGCAGTACGATCCGCATCGGTGATCTCTCGAACGGGAACGGGGCCGGGTCCGCACAGTGCTACATCGGTGGGATCTGGAATAACCCCCAGCCTGTTGGCGGCAGGGTTGTTGTCGTTACTCTGAATCTTGATAACGACCACCTTGGCTTCGACGGTACCCTCGCCGGGGGTGGTAGCGCACCTGCTGCGCCTCGTAGCGCACCTGTGCCTCGTGGCGCGCCCGGCGCGCCTACCCAGCCTTCCTCCAAGCTCAGTGGCGAAGTTGGCAGAGTTGAGAAGTTGGAAGCAACGGTCGCGCAGCAACAGAAACTAATAGAGACTCTCACAGCCGAGGTCAGAGAGCAGGCCGTGCAAATCCAGAAGGTGAGCGCGCAGCTTGAAGCGAGCAAACCTGCGCCACAACTGGTTCTCAATAGCCGGTAACATCGGTAGCTGCGGGGCTGCGAAAGGTGAGTGCGCAACTCGAACTGAACAAGGCAGCACCTCAAACGGTGCTGAACGGCAATTAGACGGGCGTAATTCGAGGATTACGTCGTACCGTCGCTAAGTGTTCTGCTTCGGCAATTCGCGGTGCGGCTGGCCAACAAAAATTTGGCGTGGCCGGGTGATCTTTTGTTCAGGGTCGGTGGTCATCTCCTGCCACTGTGCTAGCCACCCAACTGTACGCGGAATGGCGAACATCACCGGAAACATTGTCATTGGTAAACCCATGGCCTGATAGATGATGCCGGAATAAAAATCGACGTTCGGATAAAGTTTGCGCGAGATGAAATATTCGTCCTCCAGCGCGATGCGTTCGAGCTCGAGCGCGATGTCGAGCAAGCGATTGCGCCCCGTCAACTCGAACACCTGGTCCGCCACGCGCTTAATGATGCGCGCGCGGGGATCATAGTTTTTGTAAACGCGATGCCCGAAACCCATCAGTTTGCCTTCGCCGTTTTTAACGCGTTGGATGAATTCGGGTATGTTGCGCGTGTCGTCGATGCGCGAGAGCATTTTGAGCACTTCTTCATTCGCGCCTCCGTGGAGAGGGCCATAAAGAGCGGCTGCCGCGCCAGCCATCGCGCTGTAGGGATCCACGCAGCTTGAACCAATCGCGCGCATCGCGTTGGTGCTGCAATTCTGTTCGTGGTCTGCGTGGAGAATGAAAAGCACGTCGAGCGCGCGTTCGAGCGCCGGGTTAGGCGTGTACTTGGCGTCCGTCATCTTGAACATCATGTTCAAAAAGTTCCCCGTATAGCTCAGGTCGTTATCGGGATAGTTGTAACGCAAGCCGCGATTGTGGCGATAAGTGTATGCTGCGATCGTCGGCACCTTGGCGATGAGGCGTTTGATTTGCGCCAGCCGATTGTCCGCGTCACCGACCTTGTTCGCCTCGGGATAAAACGTTGAAAGCGCAGCGACAGTGCTGATGAACATTCCCATGGGATGCGCGTCATAGCGGAACGCCTGCATCAGCGTCTTGATATTTTCATGGACGAAGGTGTGATGCGTGATGTCGTAGGTCCATGCCGCCAACTGTTTCTCGTTAGGCAGCTCGCCAAAAAGAATCAGGTAGGCGACTTCCAAAAAGTTGCATCTCTCCGCGAGTTGTTCGACCGGGTATCCGCGGTATTCCAGAATTCCCTTGTCGCCGTCAATAAACGTGATCGCGCTTTTGGTGGACGCGGTGTTCATCAACGCAGGGTCGTAGGCCATCAGCCCGAAATCGTCCCAGGCCGTTTTGATCTGGCGCAAGTCCATCGCGCGAACCGTCCCATTCTCGATTGGCAACGTGTACGATTTGCCGGTGCGATCGTCCGTAATCGTTAAGCTTTGTTCAGACATATCGTGTTCCTCTCAATGAATTAATACCGTTGAGCAAACGATGTCACAGTTTCAATTACGTCGCCTGTCGCCTGACACTATTCGCTTTGATAAAGCTGATGTCTCCGCTGCGTTCGAGTCGCGCAACTTGTATTTTTGACAGGTCCTCGGTTTTCGCACCGAGTCGCATATCTTCTTCCAGATCGTGTTTAGAAATGTGTTCCCAGAGCATGTGTTTCCGCTGCAACCTGCCGTCCTGCACGAGCACTACCGGTTTTCCCTTAACCAGGAAACCAAACGCATGTGAATAATATGCGGCGACACCGAAAAGCCGATGTAGGAACACTAGAACGAATCCAGCACCCAGCGTCGGAAAAAAGGCCTCCGATCCGTTAATGGCGCGTGCCAGCATGGAGCCGATGATAACTAGGAAAACAGCATCGAACGCGGTTTTCTCGGCAAGCGAACGTTTACTGCCCAGTCTCACCATTATCAGAGTCGCGATGAAAACAATTATCCCGCGGACTGAAACTTGCAGGAATGTTAAGTCTCTTGGTTCAGTGCCGATTCCAAGCAACGTGTGAAGCAATTGTGAGAACGTATTCATGCCCGAAGATTCCATTACCGGACAAGAGTTCCAAGCAGGCTTGTTAACCTTGCGAAGTAATCAAATCCGATCGGTCGGCGAAATGCGTTCGTTTTATCGAACACTTCAAATGGAGGACCAACGCTTGTACACGGCTAAAACGTACACGGGCAGCGAACAATGAATGATGAGGAATGTTCCTGTTTGGATCGACGACTGTCGGGCATGCCATTCGACCCTATGAAAGACCTGGACTCATATTTAAATGATCATCTCGCCGGGTCTATTAGCGCCTTGGAACTCATTGCCCACTGTATAGACGCCCACAAAGGCGAGCCACTCGGCAGTTTCTTTGTGGAAACCGAAAGGGAGATCAAAGCAGATCAAGATACCTTGCGCGACGTCATGCGTGCACTCGGAGTCGAAGAAAGCAGGATGCGCCAGGCCGGTGCATGGGCGGCGGAGAAGGTTGGCCGCGCGCGATTGATAATTGCAGGGGATGAGCCGGGCAGCTTGGGATTGGTGCTCACGTTGGAAGGGTTAATTATGGGAGTTACTGGAAAGAAAGGGCTGTGGGTTGCGCTTGCCGCGGCGAAATTGCTACGCTTAAACGGCTATAACTTCGAGCAGCTACAGCGTCGGGCGGAACAACAAGTTGAGCGGATTGAAGCCGAACGGATATCGGCGGTCCACCAGGCATTTGCGGGAGCTATTCGCTCGAATTGATTGTTTTCTCAATGGGCGCGCGTGGGACAAACACTCGGAACGGGAAAGCAATCGAGCCCGGCGTTGCAGCTGATTCTGCGGAGGCTGCGGAGGAAGCCGGTCTGCAATACGTCAATGACGATCGACCTGGTTACAGCCGCAGAGCGAAAGGCGAAGACTTCGAGTATTTGGACACGGAAGGAAAAACATTCCGCGACGAGCAGCGGTTGCTCCGGATAAAACGTTTGGCCATCCCGCCGGCGTGGACGGACGTCTGGATCTGTCCCTCACCAAACGGTCATATTCAGGCAACAGGCCGGGACGCGCGTGGCCGGAAGCAATACCGATATCACGAGCGCTGGCGCGAAGTGCGCGACGAAAACAAGTTCGACCGGCTCGCTCAATTTGCCAAAACGCTGCCAAATATTCGTCGGCGAGTTGCTCGTGACCTGAAATTACCGGATCTGCCGCAGCAGAAAGTACTCGCAACGATCGTGCGGCTTCTGGAGCGAACGTTCATACGCATCGGAAACGAAGAATACGCGCGCGATAACAAGTCATTCGGTTTGAGCACTCTTAAAAATCGGCATGTGAAGGTCAAAGGCGCGCGGATACTGTTTCGGTTCCGCGGCAAGAGCGGGCGCCAACACGAAATGGATGTCACCGATCGCAAGGTTGCGAAGGTCGTTGCGAAGTGCCAGGACTTACCCGGTCAGGACTTATTCCAGTACGTCGAGGAGGATGGGAAAGTAGGAGATGTTACCTCGCAAGATGTGAACGACTATCTTCGCCAAATCGCAGGTGAAGATTTTACCGCAAAAGATTTCCGCACTTGGGGTGGCACGGTATTGGCGGCAATCGCGCTTAGTAAACAGGAAGAATTCCAAACGAAGAAGCAAGCGAAGTCGAATATCAAAACGGCGATTTGCGCGGTCGCGCAGCTTCTTGGCAACACACCCGCGGTGTGCCGAAAGTGCTACGTTCATCCGGTAATCGTGGAAGCTTACCTGAACCGAACGCGCATCGCAGGGCTCAACGGCGAGACCAAATCATCGGGGCCTCCCAATTTTCGCGGAGCGGAACGAGCAGTTCTAAAGTTCCTGCACACGCGAAAATCGTAGAGGCTTACAAAAGATCCATCGCCTTTCCTTCGCGATGCTCCACCTGGTTCATCGTGCATTGGCGAGGATCTTTGTCCGGTCGCCAGCGAAGAAATCTTGTGCCGTGTCGAAACCGGCCGCCGGTAAAATGATCATAGGCGACTTCCACGACAATTTTTGGCGCGACTGGTTGCCATTCGCCAGTGCGCTCCGTGCTCCAACGGCTCGGTCCTCCGGGCGCGTTGCCGGTGAAACCGGATGGTTTTCTCAGTCGCTCAAATTTTTCTGTTAACGCGCGCCGTTCCGATGCTTTGAAACCAGAGATAAATCCGACGTGATGGAGCAATCCGTCTTTGCCGTAAAGTCCGAGCAGAAGGGAACCGATCACGCGCGCGCCCGTCGCGTAACGGAATCCGCCCACGACGCAATCAGCGGTGCGAATTTGTTTCACCTTCACGGCTGCAGTGCGTTCGCCCGATGCGTAGGCCGCGTCGAGACGTTTAGCAATGATGCCGTCAAGATCGCGCCCGGTTTTCCGAAACCAATCGCTCGCAACGCGATAATCACTCGTAGCCGGGGAAAGTCGTATATTCTTTGCTGATAGTAGATTCGAACGCGCGAATTTTTCCAGAAACCGCCTCCGCTCGCGCAGATTCAGCTTCAAATATGATTCGCCGTCCGCGGCGAGCAGATCGAACAGGATATAAACTGCTGGATGAGCTGCGGCCAGTTTCTGAACGCGACTCGCGACAGGATGCAGACGCAATTGCAATTCGTCGAACGAAAGTACCCCGCCAATTGGAATCACCAGTTCGCCGTCGAGAACGAACTGTTGCTGTAGCGCCTTTGCCACATTAGCGACGACATCTGGAAAATAACGCGCCAGGGGCTGGCCGTTCTTTGATTGCAAAAAAATCTTGTCACCATTGCGAAACACGAGACAGCGAAACCCATCCCATTTCGGCTCATACTGCCACTCGGCGCCAGTCGGAATTTCTTCGACCGAGCGTGCTTCCATCGGCGGCAAGGGCGGTTTTAAGAGCATTCTTTGATCTATACGCAACTAAAGGGCTAAGGTGAAACGTCGCTAGTCCGCCAGAAACAAATATTAGCTAGCCGACGTTGTTAACGCGCTATCTCAGCGCAATTCCGCGGGTTCGGTGTGACGCGAAGGACTTCCATCGTTCTCAGCTCGCTTACGCACGCTCTTGAATTGTTCTTCGAGCTTCTTCAGTTCCTCATCGGATAAATCTTCCAGATAAACAAGTTCGTTACGCGCGTTCTTGATGGCGCGAATTAGCTCGTCCAACTTGAGATGCACTGCTTTAGCATCGCGGTTTTGCGTGTTCTGGATCAGAAACACCATGAGGAAGGTGACAATTGTCGTGCCGGTATTTATCACCAACTGCCAGGTATTGGAAAAATGAAACATTGGTCCGGAGAGAACCCAGACAAGGATGACAAGCATGGCCCCGGCAAAAGCCCAGGCGCTTCCGAGAGCGATCGAGGACCGACGGGCAAAGATCCGAAATGCATCGCTAACTATGTAAAAGAAATCCCGCTCCTTTTCCTGCTGTTTTAGCTTTTCGGTTTCGCTTTTCATTCTATCGCCTTAACATCGCGTGCAACTCGACAAATGGTTCCCCTTGCCAGCTAGAAGAGACCCGCCAAGCTTGATTACGGCTTCGAGGAGAAGGCGGTCTGCTGTTGGATAGGATTTTGTCTGATTCAACAATCATCCGGCATCCCGATCCTGTGTTTCAGCCCCAAAGGCAGAAGCTCGCGCACACAACAGGGGTTGGGAGTGCGACTTATTGTCGAAAAATTACGCCACGAATGGACCCGGCTCCAAACCTGTGAATATTGGCTTATTTACTATAAATGCTGGCCACCGAAAACCCAATCTGATATCAGTCGCAGCATGAACAGGAACATCTTCTATATAATTGGAGTAATTGTTGTCATCGTAATCGTACTCAAATTGCTCGGCCTTTTCTAAAGAATTGGCCTTGCGAAGTAATTACAGGAGCGAAGGATCTTCGTTGCTGATGCGTGTGGCGGCCCTCAGCAGTTAATTGTTACTTTCAATAGCTGACAGCTTTTCGACTCGAATCAACCCCGAGAGGCCAACGAGCGTCCCAGGGCATTTTAACTTTGTTAAGGCTACATCGACTTTGTCATCCGAAGTATCTTTGTAGCTAAACGGAAATATTACACGAGGTGAGATTTATGCCTGACCATTCAAAACCACAAAAGAAGAAAAGCCCCCGACCGTCTAAAGATATCCAGGTTCCGCCTATCCCGAAGCAAACAGCTGGCGCCGTTGCGGGCGCGGCAATCGGCAGCATAGTTGGACCAGTGGGCGCCGTAGTTGGAGGAGTCGTCGGAGCTCTCGCGGGAAAAGCAGCGAGCAGCGGTCGGCCCCTTCAGAAGGCTGTTAGACGCGCTACTGCAGTTTCGAAAGCCGCGCTCAAACGACAGTCGGTAAAACAGTCGCTGACTAAGTCGCGAAAAGGCGGT
This sequence comes from Candidatus Udaeobacter sp., assembly GCA_049791915.1. Lineage (GTDB taxonomy): Bacteria > Verrucomicrobiota > Verrucomicrobiia > Chthoniobacterales > UBA10450 > Udaeobacter. Next base: position 11,112 of record JBARAJ010000052.1, on the reverse strand, counting down.
GGTCGGCCGTTACGCGGCAAGGGTGCGAAAAGGACGAGATCTCGAAAATCGTCCGCAGCGAAGTCGCAGAAGCGAACGGTACGCGCGCCCGGCAAACCGATAAGCTCTCGACAACAATCGACTTCATCGCGTACCCGGCAGAAACGCAGTAACGGTCGCACCAAAAGGCGTTAGAACGCTTGTCCCTTTGTCAGCTAGGAGCGTGGTTTTCATGCTGGCACTTGATTTAAGCTAACTCCCATTTTCCGTCTTTCTGAAAGTTTTGAATTCGTGGGACCCAGAAAGCTGGTGGCAACGAAACCCAGCCCGTCTTTCATGATTATCGTCAACTAGTGGCTAGGATTTTCTCTGAGGAGACAACCATCCAGCAGCCCGATTGTTTGTATTAATCAATCAAGCAACTTATGCCCCCAATGAAGAGTTATCATAAACGTCAAGAAAGGAAATCTGAGATGCGTTTAAGAAATAAAATCAAAGAAGCCGGTGCGACCGGTTACATTTTACTTTGGCTTCTTGGAATTCCGATCCCGATTTTGCTCCTGATCTTTTTGCTGCGGGGTTGCACATAAAGGGGTCTTGGGGGCGAGGTCGCTTCTGCGAAGACAAGGGTAACACCAACAATATTAATCTACAGATATGAAACTAGAAACACTTAAAGACCTATACTTTCAAGAACTGAAAGACCTGTACAGCGCGGAGAAGCAGATTATCAAAGCGCTACCGAAAATGGCTAAAGCCGCCACTAACAAAGAGCTTGCGGCGGGGTTTGAAGAACATTTCAAGCAGACGAAGGAACATGTGGCGCGTCTCGAAAGGATTTTAGCGAGCCACGACGAGTCAACCCGTGGCCCGAAATGTGAGGGCATGGAGGGTGTGCTTAAAGAGGGAGAGGAAATGATCAAAGAAAATGCTGAAGAGGAAGTGCGCGATGCCGGGCTAATTGCTGCGGCGCAGCGTGTTGAGCACTACGAGATGGCCGGTTACGGCTGCGCTCGGACATACGCCGAGTTACTGGGAGATCCGGATGGCGCGCAGTTACTTCAGACTACCTTGACCGAAGAATCCGATACAGACAAAAAGCTTACTAAGTTAGCCAATTCCGTAATCAACATCGCGGCTCAATAAATAAACTAAAGAGAACCGACGGAGATACCAGTTGCGATCAGTTAACGACACCCCCGCAACCCAAACGAAAGGACCCATGAAACGAACTTTACTAGTTTTAGCTTGTCTCAGCACACTTAGCGTGGCGGCACTGGCTGCCAACAATGAGGAGACGAAACCCGATAACACGGCAACAAATGAGCGCGATCGCTCCGGTGAAACCCAGACATCTGGCGACCAGCCAAACAGCCCGACAGATTTAAAAATCACGCAGGCTATCCGGCAGGCGCTAATGAAAGACAGCGAGCTTTCAACGACTGCGAAGAATATCAAGGTCATTACTGCTAATGGCCACGTTACACTTCGCGGGCCCGTTAAGACTGCTCAAGAAAAGGCAAGAATCGATCAGCTTGCAAAATCAGCGGCTGGCGACGCCCATATTGACGATCAATTGGACGTTAAAGGATCAAATTAACTAACAACATCACACAAACGAAGGAAAATTATTATGTCTAAATCAGTATTCGGTATTGCAACTACACACGGCCAGGCTGAGCGAATTGTCGAGCAGCTCCAGGCGCAAGGTTTCGCAGCTTCGGAAATCTCAGTGCTCATGCCTGATACAGGCGGCACGCGGGACGTTGGTCACGTTAAAGCGACAAAGGCGCCTGAGGGGGCAACGACCGGTGCAGCCACCGGGGGTGTCACTGGCGGCGTGATTGGATTGCTGGCAGGAATCGGCGCGTTGGCAATTCCTGGCGTCGGTCCGTTTATCGCCGCGGGTCCAATTATGGCGGCGCTTAGTGGCGTGGCCGTAGGAGCGACGACCGGCGGTGTCGTCGGCGGTTTAATCGGTCTCGGCATTCCGGAGATCGAGGCAAAGCGTTACGACGAGAAGTTAAGAAAAGGGAATTATCTAATCGCCGTTCATACGGATGAAAGCAAAGACGTTGATCGGGCGAAGCACATTTTCAAGACTGCCAGCGCTGAAGATATCAGCACCGTCAGCGAAGCATCGGTAGCGAAAGTTTAATATGGCTAACGAAAATCAAATGGATCAAGGCCCTGTGGTTTCACCGCAGGCGAGACAAAAAGCAGAGCGTGGCGGGACGCATGCGCGCAAAGCGGCCGAAGATCTCGGCGCGGCCGCAGGCGCAATGGCCAATAAATATCTCGGTCGCGCGGAAGAGGTATGGGATGATTCGGTCGATCGTGTCCGCAGTTTTCAGGACGACAGTAAGCAATACATCCGCGAAAACCCGACGAAGGCGGTCGTTACCGCGCTCGGAGTCGGCCTCCTGCTCGGTTTTATTTTCCGTCGTTAGGCGTTCGATCGCAAGCTGCCGGATATGCTGCTTCGCAGTTCCCTGCGCGGCACCTATAAGCGTTGTCATCGGCCTGCGCGTGGCCGCACACAATATTATGACAATAGCAACGCAGAAGGAAAAACTTAAACCACAGGAAGAGTTGATCGCGTGATTCTCGACGAAGATTAAAAGTAAAAGAGCAAATCTATCAGCGCGCCTTCCCTGTTTCGCCGATGGCGAATAGGAAAGGCGCGTTTTTGCGTAAAGGTGCAGTGGCTAGGACAAAGTTTTAGGAATACGTGGCCGCAATGTTGCCATCTTTCCTGCCTACGCGCACTCTTTAACCCTAATATAACAACGTCCAAAGTACCTCGCTGGGACGAACATACTTCGGAAAGGAAAAACCATGGGCACAATTCTATTGATTATCTTAATCCTTCTCTTGATAGGCGCGTTACCAGCCTGGCCCTACAGCTCGGGCTGGGGCTATTGGCCGAGCGGAGGACTCGGATTGGTTCTTTTGATTTTAATAATTCTTGCTTTGACGGGACGCCTGTGAACGGTGGCGCGTTCCGCTGACCCGTCCCTGCAAGCAATTCGGGAAGGCGTTCGTTCAGAGGCCTCGTCTGCCTTTGAGCAGGTTAACGATCAGGATGATAACGGCAATCACGAGAAGGAGATGAATTAGAGCGCCGCCAAAGTGGCCGATGAAGCCAAGAAGCCAAAGAACGATTAGGATGACTATTATAGTCCAAACCATAGATGCCTTTCCGTTAAGTTGATTTAAGCGTCATATTCCGACAGAGTGTCGTGAAGTAATCAAGCAAAAAATTCACCAATCAAGGCAGCGACGAACTGCGGTTCGGGTAGCCGGTGACAAATCCTGCGCGTCCGATGGAGCGATCGACACGCTCACCTCCTGGTGGACGAAACAACTTCTCTAACGTTTTCGACCTGTTCCTTGATTTCGCTTACCTGCGGATGCACGTCACTAATCAAATCGTGCTCGGACTGAGAAAGCTTTTCAATGCGGGTTGTCATTTCATGGACCTCTTCCAACATCGCGTCCTGACGGGACGAGATGCGATGCATCCACCAAAAGCATACGATCCAGCATAGTGTTCCGATGCAGCTAAGTACCAACGCCATTGCTTCAAAGTTGTGCATATAAAATTTCGTACCTAGTTGTGACAGCCATTCCAAGTTCTCTTGCCGCGTTTTGTCTAATGTGTTCGAGGGCGCTGTGAGCAACGGATGTAACGTTGTTCCTCCGCGTTCATTTCGTGCCGACGCAACAAAACCAAAGGTGGCGTCCGGTTCGATTATGCAGCGGAGATTTCAATATTCGGAGTGAATACGGCATAGGGAAAGAGGGGAGAATGCGAATTGCTCAGGTTGCACCACTAATCGAGAGCGTGCCTCCGAAACACTATGGAGGGACGGAACGCATCGTTGCGTATCTGACTGAAGAGTTGGTTCGCTTGGGTCATGAGGTGACTCTCTTCGCCAGTGGTGACTCCGTGACAAGCGCCGAGCTGGTTCCGGTATGCCGGCGTTCATTTAGGCAAAACGAGCGTGCTAAGGATTACTTGTCGCGCGAAGTCCTGCTCATGGACCACGTAATGCATAGCGCCGGTGAATTCGACGTGATTCATTTTCATACGGGTTGTTTGCATTATCTCATTTCACGTTACCTGACAGTTCCCCACGTGACGACGTTGCATGGCCGCCTGGATACTCCCGAGTTGCTCCGGCTGTACGAGCGGTTTCGGGACATGCCAATGATCTCGATCTCAAATGATCAGCGCACACCGTGGCCGTGCGCAAATTGGCAGGCGACGATTTATCATGGATTACCGCAGGATTTATTTCGGTTTCATCCCGAGCCCGGTAGCTATCTGGCATTTCTGGGACGCGTCTCGCCAGAGAAGCGGGTAGATCGCGCAATCGAGATTGCCAAGCGGGTAGGGATGCCGCTCAAGATCGCGGCAAAAGTCGATCGCGCTGATAGGCGGTATTTCAAGCGGGACATCGAACCGCTGCTGACACAATCTCACGTGGAATGGGTTGGCGAAATTAGCGATCAACAGAAAAACGAATTTTTGGGGAACGCCTATGCTCTGCTATTTCCCATTGATTGGCCGGAACCGTTTGGCCTTGTGATGATTGAGGCGATGGCGTGCGGCACTCCGGTCATCGCTTACGACCGGGGCTCAGTTCCTGAGGTGATGGAAAACGGTGTTACCGGGTTTATCGTAAGCGATATCGAACAAGCGGCGGAAGCTGTTGGTCGTGTTCGTGACCTGAGCCGCGCTCGATGTCGGGAAGTTTTCGAGAAACGGTTCACGGCGAGCCGTATGGCAAGCGATTACATAAACGCGTTCACCCGTCTGGCTGATTCTCGGATGAGAAGAGGTGAGCAATCGTTTGAATCCTCGATCCGCTCGTTTGAGAACGCCCTCGCCGACTGACGATGGGCTGTGCAGTCTACGGATCGCGAATTTCAAGAATTCTAAACTGACACACGCGCATTTCGTTCGTTTACCACGTTTCCTTCTTGTAGCCGGTACAGGCGTACCGTGCTTATGACAACCGAAATCAAAACCAGAAAAGAAAGGGAAAGGAAAAGAGGGATCATGAATCTGGAGACATTAAAAGAACTTTACGTGAACGAACTTCGGGATCTGTACAACGCCGAAAACCAACTAGTCAAAGCATTGCCGAAGATGGCGAAAGGTGCTTCGTCAGATGAATTGAAGGAAGCTTTCGAAAAGCATCTCGAACAGACCAAGGGTCATGTGCAGAGGCTTGAGGAAGTGTTCGAAGAACTCGGCGAGAAAACAAAGGGCAAAACCTGTCAGGCCATGAAAGGCTTGATCGAAGAGGGATCGGAAGTCCTTAAGGCAGACGGCGAAGAGTCTGTTATCGACGCAGGCATCATCGTAGCTGCGCAGAAAGTCGAGCACTACGAGATTGCAGGATACGGCAGTGTGCGGACCTTTGCGCAACTGCTTGGGCGGGATAAATCCGCGGAGCTTCTCCAAGAAACTCTGGATGAGGAATCTGAGGCAAACGAGCTTCTGAATAAGCTGGCCGAAGACATCGTGAACCCAGAGGCTCTGATGGAGCCGGAGACGGCGTCGGCAAATCGGTAGTCGTTCAGCAGTTTGGTGACCTCCTGATTGGGATGCATTACTTGCAGCTCGTGCCGCTACGCAGCGCCGACCGCAAGTAATGCATCATCAGTGGGGAAAATCTACCGTTCCTTCAGTGGAGGGTTCGTCCGGCCGTTCTGCAATGCACCTTTGCCGGCAGGCCTGAGCGTGAATACGTGCGACGGACACTCGTACGTCATTCTTCGTTGCGCTTGCAAGGCTCTTTATCGAAAATGGCGCATAAGGCCGTCACGATAAAAGCGGAGGCGAAAGTTATGATCCTCGGCAAATTGGGCGAATGAGAGCGAAGGCAAGATTACTCGGTCACCCGATCCACCCGATGTTAATCGTGTTCCCGCTGGGCTTACTCACAGCGGCGGCAATTTTCGACGTCATCTACATCTCCACCCACAACGGTCATTGGGCTGACTTGTCATATTGGATGATTGCATCGGGCGTCATTGGTGGGCTGATCGCTGCGGTGTTCGGGCTGATCGATTGGCTCGGTATTCCGGAAGGCACACGCGCGAGGTACATCGGGCTCATCCATGGCCTCTCAAACGTCGTTGTAATGATTTTGTTCATCGTCAGCTGGTTTATGCGTCGGCCTAACCCGACGGCGCCGAGCATGACGGCAATGATGCCAGGATGGATCGGCATTGTCATAGCACTCTTTGCCAGCTGGCTAGGCGGTGAACTGGTTTACCGGCTGAATGTAGGCGTCGATCGCGGCGCGAATCTCGACGCGCCCAATTCGCTGTCTGGTCGATCGGCGTTGGGAGGCATCGGTCGCCGTCCTAAGCGTGGCGTGATCCGCGCACGTTAGAACAATCGATCACGCGATCAGCTTCGTGCCAGAGGACGTTAATGATCGCCCGCGGTCCGTTTCCGTTTGTTCTCCGAAGCTACGCGCCTGACTGGTCGAGAACCGTTCGCAGCTCTTGGAAGTTAATGGGCTTGACCAGGTGAAAATCGAATCCGGCTTCTTTGGAACGTTGCACGTCTTGCTCGGTGCCGAAGCCGGTGAGAGCGATCGTCTTGATTCCCCCTTTTGCCCGCGCTTGTGAGGCCACCTCGTAACCACTTCCATCGGGCAGGCCGATGTCACACAACACCGCGTCGAGATTGCCCGAGCTCATAATGTCAATCGCGCCTTCCACATTACCTGCAGTTACTACGTTGTGACCAAAATGGGTAAGCAGACGCGACAACGTGCGCCGGGTGTCCTTGTGATCTTCCACGAGCAGTATACGCAGCGGCTTGGATGTCTTGCCGCCGAGGCCATTGTTACGGCCGAGCGCTGCGGCTCCCTGCGGTACAGTGTCCAGCACGACCTTGAACGTCGCGCCGAAACTTCGGCCACGGCTCTCCGCTTCAATTCTGCCATGGTGGAGATCGACTAGACGTTTGGAAATCGCGAGTCCGAGACCAAGTCCGCCAAACTGCCTGGTTACAGAAGGATCAGCCTGCTCAAATGGCTGAAACAACGAAGCCAACCGCTGCGGCTCAATTCCAATCCCAGTGTCGGCAATTTCGAAATTAAGGCGTCCAGCTTCGTCGTTAAATGTGCGGATCGTGATCTGTCCGCCTTGCGAGGTGAATTTAACGGCGTTGTTGATCAGGTTCCAGAACACCTGCTGAAGCCGGATGCAATCAGCCAGGATGTGATACCGCTTCGCCTCAAGTTCGGTTGAGACGTTCAACTGCTTCGCCGCGATCGCCGAGTGTGCCATCTCGAGCGCGTTTTCGATAATTCCGTGCGCGTCGCATTCTTCCAGTTCGAGATGAAGCTTTCCGCTGGCAATCCGGGTGAGATCGAGCAGGTCGTCAATCAATCGGGCCTGCAGTTGCACGTTGCGTTTTATGATCTCAATATCCTCGGTGAACTCTGGCGGAAGTTTCTCCGCGTTTTCTCGGAGGTAGGTGGCTGCTGCCAATGCAGGCGTCAGCGGCGTGCGCAGTTCATGGCTGAGCGCTGCCAGAAAATCGTCCTTCGCCTTGCTTGCTTTTTGCGCTGCAATTTTTTCCGCTTCAAACTCCCGGCTCCGAAGTAAGTCGGTGATGTCGCGTGTGACTTTGGAGAAACCGCGAATTTCCCCCGTATCATCACGAAGGGCAGTAATCACAACTTCCGCTTCGAAAGTTGATCCGTCTTTTCGGACTCGCAGACCTTGGTCACGAATGTATCCGCGACGGCTCGCTTCGCGCAGATTGCGTTGCGGTTTGCCGGCGGCAACTTCGTCTGCCGTGTAGAAGGAGGCGAAGTTTTTTCCGATGATTTCGTCCGTGGAGTAACCTTTGATTTTCTCCGCGCCTGTGTTCCAGGTGATCACGTTGCCGTTGGGATCCAGCAGGTAAATGGCGTACTCTTCGACGCTATCCACCAGAATGTGGAATTGTTCGACGGTCTCGTGCAGTGCGGTGCTGCTGGGCAACTTCTTAGACATCGGCTGCGGCGGCAAGTCTCGTATACGATTCGAACTTTCCCTCCGATCTGGTTCCCTCGGCACAAAAACAATTTTATTGAAAGAGTAGGCTCCTGCGCAAGGGGCAGCCTGCAATCACCCGACGTGTTTGAACGCAATCCCTGTAGCCACGGCCCTGTGGGCCGTCCAATCTGAAGAGATCATGCCGGGCTGGCATTAACCGGGCACAGGCCGGTGGCTACAGGTTCGTGGCTGCGCGTTGTCAGCGATTCTTTTGCTTCCTTGCGCGCGACGGTCCCGAACGAGCGCGTTTGCCCGAGACCTTCGTGGCCGGAGTATCCGAAGCGGCCAAGGCGCGAGCAAGGTCTGCCTCATCTGTAAGATCGAGACGTAACGGCGTAATCGATGCCCAACCATGTTCGACTGCCCAGCGGTCCGTCCCTTCCGCGGCGCCTTCGAGCGGCGTAACTGTGAACCAAAAAATCGGCCGGCCGGCCGGGTCTTTGTCGGGAACGACTTTGCCATCGTAATGCCTCACAGACTGCCGCGTCCAACGGATGCCCTTCGGCTTCTCCGGCAGATTTACATTGACCAGCGAAAGCGTTTTGATCGGCAACAGCAACTCGAACACACGCACAACATAGGGTTCGAGCGCTGCGAAATCCGGCTCGCGACTGTCGCTCACATTTGTGCTGAATGCGAAGCCGCGCGAGCCGAGCAGTGCTGCCTGCTTCGCCGCTGCGAGCGTGCCGGAATGCCAACATGAGTTGCCTAGGTTTAACCCGAGATTTATTCCCGAAAGAACGACGTCAACATGGCCCCAGCGATGCATGCCGAGCGCAACGCAATCGGCCGGCGTGCCGTTGACGCGATACGCGTCGAAGCTGTCGAGGTGGATACGTTTAAGGCGCAGCGGTCGCGACGCCGTGATCGCATGACCCATCGAAGATTGCTCCACATCGGGCGCGACGATGCGCACTTCGCCGAAGCGCTTTGCTGCTTTCGCCAGCGCTGCGATCCCCGGACTGTAAACACCATCGTCGTTTGAGACCAAAATACGCATCTTCACAAACACACCGCGTATCCGAGCGGTTTTGGCCGATTAGATGTTACAAATGCTTCAATTGGCGAGGAAATCATGCGAGTCCTTTTGATTCATAACCCGAAAGCTGGAGACCGTAAACACGGCAAGAAACAGTTGATGGCAAGCCTGACCAGGTGCGGGCATCAGGCATTCTATCAATCGATAAAGGAGCGTGGCTGGAAAGACGCGTTCAAAAAACCAGTGGACCTCGTCATCGCAGCCGGCGGGGACGGCACGGTGCACAAAACTGCGTGGCAAATTATGGATGGCGGGATTCCGTTGGCGATTTTGCCTCTTGGCACCGCGAACAATCTGGCGCGCAGCCTCGGTTTCACCGAATCTGTTGACGAAATTCTTCAATCGCTCCACTCCGGAAAGAGCCAGCCGTTCGACATCGGCGTGGCGCGCAATGGATCGCAGACAGATTACTTTTTGGAAGCCGCGGGCGGCGGGCTGTTTGCTGACTACTTTCCCGCCGCAAAGGCGAACGAAGAAAAAGGATCTTCGCCGGAAGAAGAGCTCACAGCGCACCTATCGCTTCTACGTCAGTTGTCGCTCCATTATCCGGCGCGGCACTGGACGATGAGCATCGATGGAAAAAATATTTCCGGCCGCTACATCCTTTGGGGAGCAATGAACATCCGCTCAGCTGGTCCGGCGCTCCATCTCGCTCCCAAAGCAAAAACAGACGATGGCCGGTTGGACTTTGTCGCGGTGCGCGAGCATGACCGAAAGGTTTTCATTAACCATGTCGATGCGCACTTGGCCGAACGAAAGCAGCGGCTCCTGCTAGCGCCGCGCAAATTCAGCGAGCTCAAAATTACGTTGCCGTCTGGTGCGATGCATCTTGATGGCGAACCGGGGCCGAGCAAAAAGAAAAACAATGGAAAAGCGCGCGGCAAAGTCGAAATCACGGTAAAACGGGCCGCACTTTTGATCTGGCAGCCTCAGCGACAAAACGGTCGCGACGAGAGAAAATGACACTCCTAGCCGCGCTTACCGCCGCTTCGGAGAAAGTGATGTTTCCGGTTGGGGCAAATCGTTAGGTTGTTCCGAGTTGGCGACGGAACAGCCAAACTGAGGCGCGCGTATTAATCTACAGATACGATTCAGTTTGGGAGGAGGTGAAGATATGTTAGGTTGGGCTGTAATATTTCTAATCGTCGCACTGTGGCAGCGGACTTTGGATTTGGTGGTATCGCTGCGACATCAGCGGGCATCGCGAAACTTCTGTTCGTTATATTCCTAGTGCTGTTTGTGATCTCTTTGATTTTCGGGTGGCGGGGCAGACGCATCCCCTGAGATACAATGAGGCTTAGGTAGAGTTGCAAATCCCGCTCGGCAAAGCGGTAGAGAGCAAAGTGCTAGGCGCAGGGAAGGTTGGGTCGCTTGTGTGCTTTGCTCTCTGCGCTTTTTATCGACTCGTAATCGATTCGGCACGGCGCCTTCTGCGCACCGTGTGCAGCTGTAAGGCAACCGCTCCGTTGCCGAGGCAGGCGATGGCGCCTGCCCTACAATTCTCAACGAGTGACGGCTTCCCAGGCATCATTTGTCAACGGCTGCCCAAGCCGTCGTTCCTTGGTGCTTGGTTTCCTGATTCATCCATGCAAATCCGTGTTCATCCGTGGCTCTTTATCGGAGAGTTATTCGGCTGGCGTGTTGCGTCATGCGGTTTGCCTCTCCCCACTCGGGGAGAGGATGAAGGTAAGGGGACGTCTTTTTGGCTTAGCCAAGTCGCCGTTCGACGCGTAATCTGGTTCGAATGGATCGAGTCGTTGGAATCGAAACCGAGTACGGTTGTCTTCTCAGCGAAGACGAGCCGCACGTGAATTCCGAACTTTGGCCGGCGAAGGTCAAAAATTACCTGTTCCGCAAAGCCGACGCCGGCACGATCGATTTGCATTATCGCGATTACGAAGAACCGCCGGGCAACGGCGGCTTTCTACTGAACGGTGGTCGTCTTTATCTCGACATGGGGCACATCGAGTACGCGTCACCGGAATGCTTGCATCTGCACGACCTTGTCACGTACGAGT
>JBARAJ010000051.1:0-11097 GCA_049791915.1 Candidatus Udaeobacter sp. | reverse complement strand
AAATCGTCGAGCAGATTTCCGGCGAAAACCAGATGCGTATGCGCATCGACGAATCCCGGCATCACGACGCGTCCACCGGCATCGACAACTTCTGCATCGCCAACATTCTTTTCGATCTCATCGCTCGCACCGATTCTCTCGATCTTCCCGTCGCGGACCAGCATCCCGCCATCACGAATAATCGCGAGCTCCGACAACTCTGTCCTGACGCGCGGGCGCTTTGGTCCGTACAGCGTAACTAGTTGCGAAGCGTTCAGGACGGCGAGTGAACTCATTGTTCGTTACCGTTGAAGCGGGACTATAGAAAGCGGGATTGTCATTCTGAACGAAGTGAAGAATCTCTGATCAGTTCTCGTAAGCCTGATAACCAGAGCTGTTTCGCTTCGCTCAACAAGGAGTTAGCCCGGGCTTGACGCTTTAACCTAGTTTACTTTCCACAACTTGATTGATCTTCTTGAACTGCGTCTCTGAATCAGCGCTTACCTTTTGAACTCGTTCCTGGAGGTGAATCTTAAATTTTTTGTCCTTCAGTTGACCGAGATTGATCCGAACGTTCATCGCTGCTCCTTCAATACACGCCCGCGTGGCCAGCGCTCCGACGCCGACATCTGAAACCGAAGCGGGATTTCCGTTGTCCGCCATCTCCGACAGCAGTTCATAAGATTTGGCCGCAGTCTCCATCACTTTCAACGGCACCTCGGCTGCATGTTTTGTCGCCTCTTCAACCGCCGTCGTGCGCGCTGCTTTTTCTTCTGGCGAATTCTTAGGTAGCGTAAACGCGTCCATCACTTTGTTGAACGCGTTCGTGTCTTCATCTACGAGCGATAACAGTTCGTCTTTGAGTTGCTGCGCCTTCACCGCCCAATCGCTAAAATATTTGAGCTTATCGTCCCAACCGCGTTTGCCTGCGGAAAGATTCGCGACCATTCCGCCTAACGACGCGCCCAACGCTCCCATCAGCGCCGCGACGGAACCCCCGCCGGGCGCGGGCGAATCGCTCAGGGTCTCGTTGCAAAACTCGCGCACATTCATTTTCGTCAGGGACATCTTCGGCTCAGCTGATTCAATTTTTAATTCGATCACTTTTTCTTTCGGCACAAAAGGCTTCAGTTCACCCAAGCCCATCGAACGAACCGCGATGTCGATCAGTTCTTCTTCCGAAACGCCCTCAGACCATTGTTGTTTTTTGAGGAAATAACGACCGGCATCGACCAAGGATTTTTTCGGCACCATCCCGACAATCTCCGAGCCAGTCACGCGTAAGCCCCGTTTCGCAGCCGACTCAACGCACGCATCGAACGCTGCGTGTAAAGGCGTTTCCTCAATGTTTGTGAGATTCATCGACACCTGCGCGATACCGTATTCCTTCACGAACCAGCCGATTCCTTTCACATGTTTCAACATCCCGGGAATGCGGACCGGTTCGCCATTCGCGTCCAGGACTGGCTTGCCCGATGGCGTGCCGTCTTCGGTCTTCGCTCTCCCCTGCTCTCGCACATCAAACGCCACCGCGTTCGCACGCCGCACCGATTTCGTGTTCAGGTTCACATTGTAGGCGATCAGAAAATCGCGAACGCCGATCACTGTTCCGCCCGATTTCTCGTTGAAAACCGTAGGCCCAAAATCCGGTTTCCACTCAGGTTGTTTGATCTTTTGGAAAAACCCTTCGTATTCCCCTGTGCGAATCATAGCAAGATTCTCTCGGGACTTATCTCTGGCCGCTCTCTCATAGAGATACACGGGGATCTTCAATTCCTCGCCGACGCGCTTGCCCAGCCGATTTGCACATTCTATCGCTTCCTCCCAGTTGACGTTGCTCACCGGGATGAACGGGCAAACATCAGTCGCACCCATTCGCGGATGCGCGCCTTTTTGTGTCCGCATGTCGATCAGTTCCGCCGCTTTTCTAATCCCGAGAAACGCCGCCTCTATGGCATCGTCGAGATCACCGACAAAAGTCACCACGGTCCGGTTCGTGCTTGCGCCGGGATCAACATCGAGCAACGAAACGCCCTCCACCGATTCAATCGCGTCCGTGATCTGCCGAATGACGCCCAGATCGCGCCCCTCGGAAAAGTTCGGTACGCATTCGATGAGTTTTTGCATGGTCCCGAGCTATTTTGCAGGTTCTCTGTAGCGGCGCTCCATGACCGTCGCAAATCTAGTCAATTGGGCATGGATCGGTTTTGGCGATGCCTGATCCAATCGTCGAGCTGTTTTAATGAGATTGCTAAATCAGGATCAGCATCAAGTTCCACATCGCGCACCAAAGCCTCACCGATTTCGTCCTTATGCGCGGCGTGATTCCGCCGCGCTCCATCTTCGCTAGCTTCTTTTGGGCGATCGCTCATTCAGTTCCAAACCAGAAGTAGGAGTCAGGATCAGGGTTACTGGCAGAATCGACTTCGCGCGCCAAGTTTTCGCGATCAAATTCCGTCGCCGTAATGTTTCCGTCTGTAGAGTGGACCTTGGCTATCAAATCCCCGGATGAAACCAGATTGGTTACGACATCCAAAAATAGGGACTTAAGCGCGGGGATTTGCTCTGCCGGAACGTGCGCAGAGACATGCCACCACAATTCCCATGAGCCATAATCGTCCTCAGCACACCGCTCGAGAACGTCTGCGTTGATCACCTCCTTTGATTGAGCGGTCATAACTTCATGCGCTCAATCGCGCGGCTGCGGCTTCATCGGAATCTCGATATTGTGCGCGGCGGCAAATTCGATCGCGCGGGAGTAGCCCGCATCGGCGTGACGGAGAATGCCCATGCCGGGATCGCTGGTGAGAACGCGATCGAGGCGGCGCTTGGAATTTTCGGTGCCGTCGGCGACAACCACCATGCCGGCATGCTGCGAAAAACCGATGCCGACGCCACCGCCGTTGTGGATCGACACCCATGATGCGCCAGCGGAGGTGTTGATGAGCGCATTGAGCAATGGCCAGTCTGCGATAGCATCGCTGCCATCGAGCATGCCTTCGGTCTCACGATTAGGAGATGCGACCGAGCCGGTGTCCAGATGATCGCGGCCAATCACAATCGGCGCTTTAATTTCGCCGCTCTTCACCAGTTCGTTAATTGCGACTCCAAACTCGGCCCGTTCACCATAGCCGAGCCAGCAAATCCGTGCAGGTAACCCTTGATAATGAATTCGCTCCTTCGCCAGCTTCATCCAGCGCGCGAGCGTTTGGTTTTTGGGAAATAATTCGAGTGCCAGTTTGTCAGTGCGCGCGATGTCAGCAGGATCACCACTCAAGGCGACCCAGCGGAACGGACCGCGCCCTTCGCAAAACAACGGACGAATGTATTCAGGAACGAACCCGGGAATGTCGAACGCGTTTTTTATTCCGGCCTTTTGTGCCTGCGCGCGAATATTATTTCCGTAGTCGAACGTAACCGCACCTTTCTTCTGCAGGGCGAGCATGGCTTCGATGTGCACCGCCATCGATTGCATGGTGCGTTCGATGTATTCATCCGGATTTTTCCGGCGCATAACGAGCGCGTCTTCGAGCGACATCCCATGTGGCACATAGCCGTTCAACGCATCGTGCGCGCTCGTCTGATCCGTGAGCACGTCGGGCACGACGCCACGTTGCACGATCTCGGGCAGCACATCAGCGCAATTGCCGACTAAACCCACCGAAAGCGATTTTCGATCCTTGCGCGCCTGATCAATTAACTTGAGCGCTTCATCGAGTGACCACGCGATCTTGTCGCAGTATCCACTTTTCAAGCGCTTCTCGATCCGCGCCGGATCGACGTCGACGCCAAGAAAAATCGCACCGTTCATCGTCGCGGCGAGCGGTTGCGCGCCACCCATGCCGCCGAGGCCGCCCGTCAAAACAAATTTTCCGTCGAGCGACCCGCCGAAATGTTTCCGCCCGGCAGCAGCAAAAGTTTCAAACGTACCCTGCACGATGCCCTGGCTACCGATGTAAATCCACGAGCCGGCGGTCATTTGTCCATACATCGTCAGCCCCATTTGCTCGAGGCGATTGAACTCACGGTAATTGTTCCATTGTCCTACGAGATTCGAATTCGCGATCAGGACACGCGGCGCTTCATCGTGGGTTCTAAATTTGCCGACCGGCTTTCCAGATTGCACGAGAAGCGTTTCGTCATTTTCCAGCTCGCGTAGCGAGCGAACAATCGCATCGAAAGCTTCCCAGCTTCTTGCGGCGCGACCAGTCCCGCCGTAGACCACGAGTTCATCGGGATTTTCTGCGACGTCCGGATCGAGATTGTTCATCAACATCCGCATGGCCGCTTCCTGGTGCCAGCCTTTGCAGACGCGCTCACTGCCACGCGGCGCATGGATGGTTCGCTTTCCACTCATGAGTTGTTCGCTCCTGAATCAAAATCGCCCTGACGAATTGCTTCAGCAACACGGGCAATATCGCCCGAGAGCGCACGATCCTGCGTGAGCGGCGGCGCGAGTTTTCGCACAGCAGCGAACGCTCGCTCGACACCGCGACCAGCCTTCAAAGGACGGCGATGTTCCAGACCTTCAGCGGCCGCGAGCAGCTCGATGGCGAGCAAATTTTCCGCAAGATCGACGATCGACCGCAGCTTCAGCGCGCTCGTCATTCCCATCGACACGTGATCTTCTTTTCCACCGGAGGTCGTGATGTTGTCAATGCTGGCCGGATGAGCGAGCACGCGCGCTTCGTTCACCAGCGAGGCAGCTGCGACATGCGCAATCATGAACCCCGATTCCACTCCAGGCCGTTGCGCAAGAAATGCCGGAAGGCCCTCGCTCTTATCTGGATTAGTAAGGCGATCTGTGCGGCGTTCGCTCATGCTCATCAAATCGGCCATCGCGATCGCTGCGTAATCGAAAGCAAACGCAAGCGGCGCGCCATGAAAATTCCCGCCAGAAATCACATCACTGGTTTCGGTAAACACGAGCGGATTATCCGTCGCCGACGCCGACTCAATCAGTAAAACGCCTTCACAATGTGCCAGCGCGCCGCGCACCGCCCCATGCACCTGGGGCATGCAACGAAGGCTGTATGCGTCCTGCACCCGCGGGTCATCGGTAAGATGCGACTCGCGGATCTCGCTGTCTTCCATCAGGTACAAGAGATGTTCAGCCACGGCTTTTTGGCCCGGATGTGGCCGCGCCTCCTGCAATCGCGAGTCGAATGCGGCGGGTGTGCCTTTGAGCGCTTCGAGACTCATCGCGCCGGATACATCGGCCACGCGTGCGAGGCGCTGCGCGCGTAATACCGCCAGCCCGCCTACCGCGTGCATGGCTTGCGTGCCGTTGAGCAAGGCGAGACCTTCCTTCGCTTCCAGCTCAAGAGCTTTTAATTTTGCGCGACGTAGCGCTTCGGCGGTCGCCATCCGTTGATCTTCAAAAAATACTTCGCCTTCTCCGATGACGGTCAATGCCAGATGCGCAAGCGGCGCGAGATCGCCACTCGCGCCGACTGATCCTTTTTCCGGAACAACTGGGTGCACGCGCCGATTTAGCATCTCGCAAAGCAGCTCGATGACGTCGCAACGGATTCCGCTGAACCCGAGCGTCAGCACATTCGCCCTGAGCAACATCATTGCACGCACCTCGGGTTCGGAAAGTGGCTGGCCAATTCCGCAAGCGTGACTACGAACAAGGTTCAATTGAAGTTGCCGCAGTTCGTCTTGCGGCACTCGAACATCGGAGAGTTTACCGAAACCGGTGTTGACTCCGTAAACCACGGTATCGCGCGTGACGATTTGTTCGATAACTTTGCGGGAAGCAGCTATGCGCGGACGCGCTGATGGCGAGATCGCAACCTGCTCATCACCAATTGCGACTGCAGCGATTTGCTCCAGAGTGAGCGCCTGACCGTTCAGCTCCACTTGCGCAGTCTAGTGGAAAAAAATTCGTTGGGAAGAGAGTTGCTAACCGATCCATGATGACATCTCATTGGTCACTTCCAAATGCGCTGGGTCGTTTTTCTGCGCGGGGTGAACGTCGGCAAAGCTAATCGCTGTCAACCGGCAGTGATCGCGAGTCAGTTATCAAGACTCGGCGTGGTTAACATCGGCGCAGTCGGCACATTCGTTGTGCGCGAAGATGTAAGTGAATCAGCTCTGCGTTCCGCGATCGCAAAGAAAATGCCGTTCAAATGCGAGATCATCATTTGTCCAGCGCGCGACATCATCAAGCTCGCTTCAAAGGACCCATTCTCAAAGCAGCTCTTGGACCCGAACATAACCCGGTTCGTAAACGTGCTGGCTAAACGACTCCCCTCGCTGCCTACGCTTCCGCTCTGTTTGCCCTCAGATGATGACTGGCTGCTCAAGATCATCGCGATTGAGAGCAGATTCGTTTTGGGCCTATATCGACGCCAGATGAAAGCGATCAGTTACCTCGGCAAGATCGAGAAGCTCCTCGGCGTTCCTGCCACCACGCGCAACTGGAACACGATTCAGAAAGTTGCGAAAATTTTTGAAACAAATGGCTAAGGAAATCAAGAAGCCAGAGAAGCGAAAGAATTCTTCCTGCGCTTAAATCGCGCGCCGAAGTCTTGTTAACATTGCCACTCAATGAAAACGAACCGGATTGAAGCATTCACCGACGGCGTCATGGCCATTCTCATTACGATTATGGTGCTGGAGTTGAAAGCGCCGCACGATCCAACGCCTGCC
Source organism: Candidatus Udaeobacter sp. (assembly GCA_049791915.1). Classification (GTDB taxonomy): domain Bacteria; phylum Verrucomicrobiota; class Verrucomicrobiia; order Chthoniobacterales; family UBA10450; genus Udaeobacter. The sequence goes on along the minus strand of JBARAJ010000051.1, from coordinate 4,461 downwards.
TCATTGGCGAAAATGTGGCCAATCTTATTCGCTTATGTCCTTAGTTTCATCATCATCGCGATCTACTGGGTCAACCATCATCATCTCATCCATCTCGTAAGCCGCGTCGATTCGGTCGTCCTTTGGGCAAACATCAATCTGCTCTTTTGGCTCTCGCTCATTCCCTGGGTCACAGTTTATCTTGGGGACAATCACGCACTGCCATTTCCGGTGGCGCTTTATGCCGCCGTCTCAACTGCAGGCGCGATTTCGTTTTTTTTGCTGCGCGCATGCATTGCACGGCGTCATCACGAACCGGAGTTCGATCGATTGAACAAAAAGATGGCGCGCAAAAATCTTATCTCGATCCTCATCTACGTTGCCGCCATCCCTGCCGCGTTCATCTACGCGCCGCTTGCCTTAATCATGATCGCGTTACCGGCGGCAATGTATTTTCTTCCTGAACACGGCGTCGGAAAATTCGAGCGCTAGATTCGATCACCGCGCGAGCTGCAGATGAGATCATCTCGGGTTTGCGCTGGTAGCTTCGTTATCGTCCTGTCAATTGCTCCAAGTGCTCGGGATACCGAGCTCATTGAACTTCGATTTGTGATGCAGCGCTTTCGATCTCGCGCAAATCATTTCGTGTGAGTTCGATTTCAACCGCTCGAACGTTCTCTTCCAGCCGTTGGAGTTTCGTTGTGCCCGGAATTGGAATAATCCACGGTTTTTGCGCCAGCAACCATGCCAGCGCAATCTGAGCTGGCGTCGCGTTCTTTCGTTTTGCGATCTCGCCTAACAAATCGACCAACCCCTGATTGGCTTTGCGAGCCTCCGGTGTGAACCGGGGCAGAGTGTTGCGGAGGTCGCTACTGTCGAACACCGTGTTCTCGTTCATCTTGCCCGTAAGAAAGCCTCTCCCCAGAGGACTGAACGGAACGAAACCGATCCCAAGCTCTTCGAGCACAGGTAACGCTTCCTCTTCGGGGCGCCGCCACCAGAGCGAGTATTCGTTTTGGACTGCGGTGACCGGCTGAACAGCGTGTGCGCGGCGAATGGTCTGCACTCCTGCCTCTGACAAGCCGAAATGCCTGACCTTCCCCTGCTCAATCAACTCCTTCACCGCACCCGCCACATCTTCGATCGGCACTTCCGGATCAACACGGTGTTGGTAGAACAAATCGATAACATCCGTCCTGAGTCGTTTGAGTGAAGCTTCAGCAACTTCCTTGATGTGCTCTGGCCGGCTATCCACACCGATGGACCGACCACTCTTCGAGTCGAGTTTGAATCCAAACTTCGTGGCGATCGCTACTTGCCTGCGAAACGGAGCGAGGCCTTCGCCGACGAGTTCTTCGTTCGTGAACGGACCATAAACTTCGGCGGTGTCGAAAAATGTGACGCCGCGTTCCACTGCTGCGCGAAGCAGCGAGATCATCTCCTGCTTATCTTTCGCCGGGCCGTATCCAAAGCTCATCCCCATGCAGCCGAGTCCGATTGCTGACACTTCCAACCCGCTATTCCCAAGTTTGCGCTTTTTCATTCTGTAACCTCTAAGAAATGCGTGCGCTGTTAGGGTTTAACCATCACCTTGATTGCTTCCCGATCGTTCATTGCGCGGTAACCGTCCGGAACGCCGTCAAGGCCAACGGTCCGATCGAACACGCGACCGGGTTCGATATTGCCCTCAAGAACGTCCGGCAAAAGATCTTCGATATAAGCACGAACCGGAGCAGGTCCGCCGCCGACCGTGACATTGTTGTAAAACGCTGGCTCCGATCCGGGAATCGTCTGCTCCTGCGGAACGCCGACGCGCCCTACCGCGCCACCCGGGCGAGCGATGCTGATCGCGGTATTCATCGCTTGTTCTAAGCCGACGCATTCCAGCACTGAGTGAACGCCGTAGCCAGCGGTCAGTTCGCGAACTCGCTCAACCGCGGCGTCGCCTCGCTCACTCACAACGTCTGTCGCGCCGAAATCCTTGGCGAGTGCGATGCGATCGGCATGGCGTCCCAGAATAACGATCTGCTCAGCACCAAGTCGCTTCGCGGCAATGACACCGCACAATCCCACAGCTCCATCGCCGACAACGGCCACACTCTTCCCTGGTGTCACCCTCGCGATGATCGCGGCGTGGTGTCCGGTGCCCATCACATCCGAGAGCGTGAGTAACGATGCCATAAGCGCGTCGTCCGCGTGCGCGCCGACCGGAAAGAGGGTTCCATCCGCCAACGGAATTCGCACGGCTTCAGCCTGTGCTCCGGCGACCTCTGTGGTGCCGAAAAATCCGCCATGGATGCACGACGTTTGAAGCCCGTCATGGCAAAACACGCATGTGCCGTCGGAAAACGCGAACGGCATGATAACGAAATCACCGCGCTTAATTGTTCGAACATCTGCGCCGATGTCTTCGACCACACCTATCGCTTCGTGCCCCATCACGCGACCAGTGTCGCTACGCTCCATTTTTTGATATGGCCACAAATCGCTCCCGCAAACGCACGCCCGGTTAACGCGGATGACAGCATCAGTCGGCTCGATGATTTGCGGATCGGGCACGTTCTCGATCCGAACGTCGCCAGCGCCATACATCAAAGTTGCACGCATAATAGTTGGCTCAAAAACCTACTATCACTCCGATTTCAAAGACGCCATGTCGATCGAGAACCGGTACTTCACGTCCGACTTCAGCAATCTCTCGTAGGCTTCGTTGACCTTCTGAATGGGAATGACTTCGACGTCGGCGGTGATGTTGTGTTTGCCGCAAAAATCGAGCATCTCCTGCGTCTCGGCGATTCCACCGATGGCAGATCCCGCCAGCCTTCGGCGCCCCATGATCAGACTGAACGCCGGGACATCGAGAGGTTCTGCAGGCGCGCCAACCAACGTAAGATTCCCGTCAACACCGAGTAGATTGAGATAGGCGTTGATATCGTGATTGGCCGAAACGGTGTCGATGATGAAATCGAAACTGCCGGCGTGCTTTTTCATTTCGTCGGCATTGCGCGAAACGACGACTTCATCGGCGCCGAGCCGGAGCGCGTCCTCCTTCTTGTTAGGCGACGTGGTGAATACAGAGACGTGAGCTCCGAAGGCACGACCAAACTTCACGGCCATGTGACCGAGCCCTCCGAGTCCGACCACGCCAACCTTCTTGCCTTTGCCGATGCCCCAATGGCGCATCGGAGAGTATGTGGTGATCCCCGCGCAGAGGAGCGGTGCAGCTCCAGCGATGTTCAGGTTCGAAGGCAGTCGCAGGACGAAATGTTCATCGACGACGATGCTATCGGAATAGCCACCATAGGTGACGCCGCCAAGGTGTTTGTCGGGCGAATTGAAAGTGAGCATCATGTTCGGGCAAAACTGCTCGAGATCACGTTTGCAATTTGGGCAGGTGCGGTCGGAGTCGACCATGCAACCAACCGCAACGAGATCGTCTGCCTTGTACTTCGTAACGGCCGAACCGACCTTCGTCACACGGCCGACGATCTCATGGCCGGGGACGATTGGATAGTTCGTCGCCATAAACTCGCTCCATTCGTTGCGAACTGAGTGAAGGTCGGAGTGGCAAATGCCACAAAAAAGGATTTCAATCTGCACGTCCCGCTCGGTGGGATCGCGTCGCGCAATTGTCGTCGAGGCCAGCGACGACGTCTCGCTGGCAGCGGAATAGGCTTTCGCTTTGTAGGTAGTTGGTTGCACGGTGAAACTTATTCAACATCGCAGCCGCATCCACCGCCGCGTTTGGCGGAGAGCATCCGAGGAAATCAGGAACCCAGGAGTCGAGGACATAAGATTTCCAGGATAAAAAGCGATCTGTGAGAGACGCAGACTGGCACCGTGAAGGACGTTGAAGCCCAGCATGACTGCGGCGCCACAAAGAAAAGATAGAAACATTTTCATTCGCGCAGATTACAACCGTGATTCATCGCCGTCGATGATCGTCCACACTAACGCGTGCTGATAAAGACTATCCGCTGGTAGAAATTCAGTGCGTCAGTCTTCCGGCTTCCGAACACTGATTTCGCCACGCTTTAAATCGCGAACTTCGCTTTGATCAAAGATTTTCACGACCTCAGGCCAGATAAAGTCAGGACTGCTGATACTCAGCGTCGCTGACTTTTTCCATCCAATCGACGACTTTGCCGTTGAGCGCCTCTTGAATAGCGATGTGTGTCATCGCGGTAGTGGGCGTGGCGCCGTGCCAATGCTTCTCGTTAGGCGAAAACCAGACGACATCGCCCGGCCGGATCTCCTGGATCGGCCCGCCCTCCGATTGCGCCCAACCAAGGCCGGAGGTAATAATCAACGTCTGACCGAGCGGATGCGTATGCCATGCGGTGCGTGCACCCGGGTCGAACGTGACGCTCGCGCCACGCGCACGTGCCGGCTCAGTCGCTTCGAACAGCGGATCGATGCGCACAGTTCCTGTGAACCAATCAGCTGATCCTTTAACGGAACTTTGGGAACCGACTCTTTTGA
>JBARAJ010000050.1:0-4622 GCA_049791915.1 Candidatus Udaeobacter sp. | reverse complement strand
CGAGTTCGCGCAGCGGCAAACCATTCGGCGTGTCGCCATAGACCTTGTTGGTCGATGTGAAAATGAACGGCGCCTCAGGAGAAAAAGTTCGCGCAGCTTCGAGCAGATTCAGCGTGCCGTTGGCGTTCACAGTAAAATCAGTTTGCGGATCGCGCGCAGCCCAGTCGTGTGACGGTTGCGATGCGGTGTGCACGATGGCCTCGATTGTGCCGCGATGCTGTTTGAACAAGTCCATTACGGCAGCCGCGTCGCGAATATCCATGTCGTGATGTTCGTAATCGCGGACGTTCGCAATCAAGTCCTCTCGAGTATTTTTGGTGGAAGCCTCAGCGCCGAAAAATTCCGCGCGCATGTCGTTGTCGATCCCAAGGACACGCGCGCCGTCTCTCGCGAAACGTCGCACGGTTTCCGAGCCAATCAGTCCCGCAGAACCTGTAACGACGATGGTGCGCACGAATCAGTGTAGCACAGCCATCCTGGCTATGGGGCGGACAGGCATCTTGCCTGTCGTTTCACAATTCGGCGGCTAGACGCCCGCCAGGCCCACAGTCAGGATGGCTTTTCTACGTTTCGCCAATCATCCATGTCACTTCGCCTGCGACGGGATTGACTCCCGCTGCGGGAAATTGCGGGTCGCCCGCGAGCACACGCTCGATTAGCTCAGGACTTTTCGACGCGCCGACGAGAAACAAAATATGCCGCGCACGATTGATGAGGGGAAAAGTGAACGTCAAACGCCACGCATTCAATTTGGGAACAAAGTTTGCAACGACGCGACGCGTCATCTCGTCCAAAGCGGCCGTCCCGGGAAAGAGCGACGCCGTATGGCCATCGTCGCCGAGGCCAAGAAGAATCAAATCGTGTTGATAAATTGGCTCACTGTGTCCGGCGGCGATGGCGTCCAGTTGGTCTTCGTACTCCTGCGCTGCGATTTGCGGATCGATTTCGCCGCGCATACGCATGATCGATTTCGCAGGAACGGCAGCAGGCACAAAAAGATTTTCGCGCGCCATTCTGAAGTTGCTTTGCGGATCATCCGGCGGCACGCAACGCTCGTCTCCGAACGTGAAACGAACCGACTCCCACGGAAGATCATGCGCCTCCACCGCAATCCGGCCGTAAACCGGGGCGGGAGTGTTTCCGCCTGAGAGTGCGATCCTAAATTCGCTGCGCTCCGCGATAGCCTTGCGCGCGTGCTCGAGAATAAAGGCAGCAGCGTCAGCAACGAAATTCTTAGTGCGGACGACTGTTGGGGCAGCAGCACTCACGCTGGTTCCCCATTCAAACCGCGCAATGCGCCTGGCCCCGTTTCTGCAGGTAGTGCTGATGATATTCTTCAGCATGCCAGAACGTTGGAGCGGGTTCGACCTGCGTCACGATTGGGCGATTGAACCGGCCGCTCTTCTCCAGTCTTTCTTTCGAAGCGTTGGCGGAGGCCTGTTGCTCAGGGGTATGATAAAAAATTACCGATCGATATTGCGTTCCAACGTCGGGGCCCTGCCGGTTCAGCGTCGTGGGATTATGGTTCGACCAGAAAACATCCAGTAGTTCGTCATAATTGACCTGTGACGGATCGAACTCCACTTCCACGACCTCCGCGTGTCCGGTTTTGTCGGTGCAAACATCCTGATACGTCGGATTCTTTTGTGTTCCTCCCGCATACCCAACGCTGGTGGACAAAACACCTTTCACGTTGCGGAATGCCTCTTCCACTCCCCAGAAACAACCCGCTCCGAACGTAGCTTTCTCCATTTGCATGCGAACACGATGAAACGATTAGACCACGTGCGCAACCAAATGCTTGTCGGCAATCGCCGCTTGACTTGGAAGCCTCGCTCTCTTTTCCATATTAAGTCCATTGGCGGTCGGTTGAGATCGCTGCCACTGCAACTGCCTTAACCGAAATGAACAATTCCGCCACTACCGTTCAGCAAATCCGTCCGCAGCTGCCTGTGCGGCTCTTTAATGGATTTGGAGCATTGCTGGAAAAGAGCCGGATTCCATCGACGCGAGTGGTTGCGACGGAGTTGATTGAGACTGCAAAGCGACGCTGCGGCCTCGATGATTTTGGCGAGGGCGATTTTTTTGAAGCGCTATCGCGGTTGCTTGAGTCATGCCAGGACGAGGCACGGCTTAACCTGATCGGAAGAATTGCTCTGAAGACCGATGTTCTGGAGACGTTGTGCGCGCGTCTGCAAATGGAACGGGACCGGCAGCTGTACTCAGACATTACGCACCAGGAAATCCGCGAACCCCTCTTCATCGTGGGATTGCCCCGCAGTGGCACGAGCGTGTTGCATCGGCTACTCGGAGCAGACCCGGACCATCGATGTCCTTTGATGTGGGAAGTGAGATCGCCATCTCCACCTACGCTCGCCGATGAGAAACGTCGAATTCAGAGCGCGACGCAAAGTTGTAAGTTCTTTAACTGGCTCGTACCTACATTCCGCTACGTGCACACGGTCGGCGCGGAAGTTCCGCAGGAGTGCGTCAGCCTCATGACTCCGACGTTTCTGAGCGATCAGTTCGATGCGATGTACTATGTGCCTTCATATCGCACCTGGTTTTTTCGGCGGGATTTGCGGCCGGCGTACGAGTATCATCAGAGGTTCCTTCAACATCTGCAGTTTCGGCGAGCCGCTCGCCGATGGATCCTGAAAGCGCCGACTCACATGTTTGCCATGCCAGCGTTGCTGTCCGTTTATCCGGACGCGTTGTTCGTGCAGACCCACCGGACACCCGTCGATGCGATGGCATCTGTATCGAGTCTAGTGACAATTCTCCGCAGCGCGTTTAGCGATGCGGTAGATCCGCTCATCGTGTGCCGCGAGGCAATCGACTACTGGTCCGAAACGATGGAGAAGTTTTTGTGTGAACGCGATCGCCTGGTAAAAAACCGCATCTGCGACATTCAATATGACGAGATTCGTCGCGAACCCATTCACGCAGTTCGGCGGATCTACGAATATTTCGGCTGGTCGCTGTCGCGCGAAGCAGAGCGGCGGATGCGCGTCCTCGTTGCCGGCCAAGCCAAGAGACAATCCGCCAACCACCGATACGATCTATCGCAATTTGGGGCTAGCGCGGACCATGTGCTCAGGGCGTTCATGCCGTATTGCCAGCGATTTGGTTTCGGTCAATCAAGCGGTATGCAGCAGAAGCAAGCAGCGCGCTCGATCGCCTGATTCTGATGCAGAAGAGGCAAATTCGCGGATGACCTTTGAAGCTATTCGTATAATCCGCGCTAATCACCCAACTTTGCCGGGGCATTTTCCCGGGACGCCTCTCGTCCCCGGGGTTGTAATCCTCGATGAAGTGCTCGCAGCGCTGATTGAATGGCGTCAGGACTCGCAGCTTACCGGCATCCGAATGGTGAAGTTCCTTGCGCCACTCCAGCCGGAACAGGCATTCACAATTTTTCTCTCCGCGAGAAATGAGCACGCTACGGCGGTCAATTTTTGCTGTCGCGCGGAAGACCGCGTAATAGTTGAAGGTCAATTTGAAATCGCCTGGGGAGCAAATTGAGTCGATGAACGCCCCGTTGCTTGACGCGCCAAAATTCGAAACCGGGCGCAGCGATCCGCGACTCGCCGAATGTCTCAAGGAATTTCCGCCAGCGGTATTCAGCGAGCGCTTGTATCAGAGCATTGAACTGATGGAGCGCTACAGTATCGAACTGGCTGTCGATTTGTTAGGCCGGTTGAACCTGGTGGAACAGCTTGGCGCGTGGCGATCAGCTGATGAGCTTTGCAGCGTTCTCGGTTTTCAGCCGCGGTTCAGGCTTCCCTTACAGTGGATCCTAACGCGCCTCGTAGAAACCGGCTGCGTCGAGGTGCAAAGTGACAGCGGTGCGCCGTCCTATCGCTTGCGGAAGACTCCATGGCAACCCGATCTCAAATGCTTGCGCGCCCTCGCGCTCGACATTGATCCCGCGAACGCGGCGACCCTGGATTTGTTGGGCCACGCCGCAAGGCTTTATGAGATTGTTGCGACCGGCGAAAAAAGCGGCGATCAAAATTTGCTGGGACCTCAAGGCGTCCCGCTGTGGCTCAACTATTTTCACAATGACAATCTGACCTACGCGGTAAACAACTGGGTAGGCGCTGCTGCAGTCGCGGATCGTCTTTCTTCCCGGCCGACGCTGCGAGTTCTGGAAATCGGCGCCGGCACTGGCAGCGCGACGGAGATTTTGCTAAGGCTGCTCGGTGAACGCGAGCTTTTGCCGCGACTTGAACGCTACGTCGTTACCGAGCCAAATGCGTATTTCCGGCGCTGCAATCAACGAAAATTAGCCACGCAATACCCGAACCTCCCGCTGGAATGGGCTACGCTCGATCTCGATTTGCCGTGGAGCGCGCAAGGGATTGCCGCGGGAGAATTCGATCTCGTGTACGCTGTTAACGTCATGCACATCTCAAAGAATCTCCTGTTTAGCTTGAACGAAGCGCGCTCAGCGCTTGCTGCGAGCGGTTGGCTCGTCATCGGCGAATGTGTGCGGCCTTTCGATAACCAACCAATGTATCCCGAACTGATGTTTCAAATTCTGGACAGTTTTAGCAATGTGGAAACAGATCCGGAAATTCGTCCAAACCCCGGTTTTCTGACTGCCGAGCAGTGGCGTC
>JBARAJ010000049.1:0-12186 GCA_049791915.1 Candidatus Udaeobacter sp. | reverse complement strand
ATTCTGCTCGCCGGCGGTGCGGGGACACGTCTTTATCCGTTGACCAAGATCGTCTGCAAACAGCTGCTCCCGATTTACGACAAGCCGATGATTTGCTATCCGCTGGCGACGCTGATGCTCGGCGGTCTACGCGAGGTTCTGATCATTTCCACGCCAAAAGATTTGCCGATGCTCCAACATTATCTGGGCGATGGCACACAGCTCGGAATTCGAATCGATTACGCCGAGCAAGCGAAGCCCGAAGGAATCGCCCAGGCATTCCTGATCGGGGCGAAATTTGTTGGCGACTCCGGTGCGTCGCTGATTTTAGGCGACAACATTTTCTACGGAAAACTCGACTTCTATCGCGACGCGCTCGCCATCGACCGTGGCGCGTGCATTTTCGGCTATCAAGTTCGCGATCCTGAGCGGTATGGCGTGGTCGAGTTCGACAGTAACGGCAGAGCCATCAGCCTCGAAGAAAAACCGAAGCAACCGAAAAGCTCTTTCGCTGTCCCTGGGCTTTATGTCTACGACAATCAAGTCGTTAACCTTTGCCGAAGTTTGCGTCCATCAGCGCGTAACGAACTGGAAATTACCGATCTGAACTTGCTGTATCTGAAGCAGAACCAGTTGCACGTGAAACTGCTAAGCCGCGGCATGGCCTGGCTTGATACCGGAACCACGACGGCACTACTCGAGGCCAGCAATTATATCGCCACCATCGAGCATCGGCAGGGCTTGAAGATCGCATGCCTGGAGGAAATCGCGTTGCGGATGGGTTTCATTACCCAATTCGACCTCGAAAAGATCATCGATGGATTACCGAAAAATGAATACCGCGATTATCTGTGCACGGTTTGTGATGAAGGACCTGGCGCCGGTCCGGAGCCTGTCGGGTAGAAATCATCAATCACCAAACATCCAAGCCCCGGAAACAGGTTTTTACCCGCCGCCACTACGGCATGTCATGTTGAGCGCACCGAAACATCTCTGATTTCCGTTTGAGAGTTGGAGATGAACATCTGAGATCCTTCGCTTCGCTCAGGATGACAATCTCATTCTGGATCGAAGCTTTTATGGTTGGAGCTTTTATTTCGGTTGATCGCGCAGCAGATGATTCGTGTCAGCAACCAGTTTCGTTATCGCGTCGGGTTCCATTGCGTCGTAGTAGCCGCGGATTTGACCATGTCGATCCACGAGCACCATTCGTGTGCTGTGCACAGGAAGTCCCTGCGCATCGCTTCCGTCTGACATCGCAAGTTTAAAACCGTCATGGGAAAGCTTGTAGATCGCGGACTTTGGTCCGGTCAAAAAATCCCAGCGTCCAGGCTCGGCTTGGAATTTCTCCGCATAGCCACGCAAAACCGCCGGTGTGTCCTTCTCCGGATCGACGCTGAACGAAACCAAATGCACGTCGCCTTTTTCCAGCGGCTTTTGCAATTCGCTCATCCGGCCGCTGATCATCGGGCATGGCCCTGGGCACGTTGTATAAATAAAATCCGCGATCCAAATTTTCCCCGCCAACTGCCCTGACCCAAACGGCTGTCCGTTTTGATTCGTAAGCTGAAAAGTGGGTACCGTGCCGTAAGAAGAAACTGTCCGCTGACGCAGCGCTGACACCTCGAGATTTCGCAACCATAGCAGCATGCCCAGCGTGACAACCGGGATTAGGATCAGCGTCACTTTCCAGGCGATACCGCTGCGTGATGGCGCACGATTCATTGTAGCAGAAGTCGTGTTCATAATTTCGTCAGAACCAAAGCCGCCAGTAACAGCGGAAGATACGCTATCGATGCGAAAAACAGTAGACGCGCAGCGCTCGGCGTTCGCAGTCGCAGAAACCGCATCGCCACGGCGACAAACAATCCACCGAGCACAAGCTCGATTGGCTGATAAACGTAACTGGCAATTCCAACAAATGCGGGCAGACCGGCGAGGACCAGGAGGAGAATGCAGAAGAACACACTCTGACTGGCGCTGCGTTCACCGCTGGAATCGTCGCCTGAAATCATGCGGAACCCAGCTCGCGAATAATCTTCGCGGCACATCCACGCAATGGCGAAGAAGTGCGGCATCTGCCACAAAAACACGATAATGAAGAGACTCCACGCACCCGGACCGATGTCCCCGCGGGCAGCCGCCCAGCCGATCATCGGTGGGATCGCGCCCGGGATCGCGCCGACAGCCGTGTTGGCCGTGCTGGTGCGCTTGAGCGGTGTGTAAGCAAGAATGTAAATCGCGATCGTGATTGCCGTCAGCACCGCACTGAGCGCGTTGCAAACAATCGCCAGGTAAACGACGCCGAAAACCGACAACGCGGCGCCGAGCATTAGCGCTTGAAGCGGCGCCATGCGCCCCGCCGGAATCGGTCGTGTCTTTGTTCGCCGCATGAGCGCGTCGGCTCGGCGTTCCCACCATTGATTCAACGCGGCCGCGCCCGCTGCTGCTGCCGCCGTCCCGAAGACGGTTTGAAAAAGCGCCTTATAATCGATCGGCGGTTCCGATCCGAGGTAAAAGCCCACTGCGGTCGTTAGCAGAACAAGGAGCGTGAGTCTCGCTTTGACAAGTTCAGCGAGATCGCCAACGAAGCTGTGACGCGAAGCCACAATGCTTGGAGTTTCAACAGCGGCCGTTTTCATGCGGGCACTGCTTCGCTGTGCGGCGCGCCCGGCGGTCGCGCCCTACCAACTTCTGTCTGGGAAATTCGCCAGCAAATCGCGCTGATGCTCACACCAAAAGATAGCATCACCGCGCCGAGCGCGACATGCGCGGTCGCAATATCGGCGGCTTTATTGCTCCAGATTACCCATGCACCCAGCGCAATCTGTCCAAAGATCAAAACGACCCAAACGAGTGATAATCGTTTCAGAGCAGCGAAATCGTGCATTTCTCTCCAGACCCGGACGCAAAACACGACTATTGCAATCGCGATGATTACCGCGAGAAACCGGTGCACCATTTGCAGCCAGATTTGAAATGCGCTCACGTCCGACAACGCACGCGCGTCGCGCCACACGTTGATCTTTGCCAAGGCCGCTGCGCTGGTATCTGGAATCCATCCGCCGCTTGCGGTCGGAAAATCCAGGATCGCCAAATCGCGATGTTGATGCCGCATCGTTGCCCCGAGCGCTAGCTGCACGTAAATCGCCACCGTGATTGCAATCGCAAGCGCCTTAATTGGCGAAAACTTGTGCGAATCAAAATGCCGGGTTGCGAGCGACGACCAGAATTTCGTCGTCGCCAGCGCGATGAAAACAACCAGCCCGAGGAACGCTTGAGCGACACACGCGTGAAAGATGCCGATTTGATCCTTCATCATCGTGACTCGAAGACCGCCCAGAATTCCTTGCAGAATCACACCGACAACCGCGATGATGCCCAGGCTGCGGACGCATCGCCGGTCTTCGCGCAGCCAAAGCCACACAGCGAGGATGATCGTGAGAAATCCGACCAGCGAACCCATCAATCGATGCGTGTGCTCGAATAAAATTCCGCCGACCCATTTTGAAATCGGAAACAAAAACATGTTGTAGCCGAACGTGGTCGGCCAATCCGGCACGGCCAGACCGACGTTTTTGCTGGTCACCATGCCGCCACTGCAAATCAGCAGGAGCGTTGCGACGCATGTAAGCCATGCGAACCGGTTAAGCCATTTTGGCGACCTCGTAGAAATCCCAGAGTTCATCGCGGAAAAGATACCGGCAGATTACGCGGATTTCGCGCACGGCAAACTATGGGAGAGCGCGCGCGCCTCGCGTGCTGGCGATCGCGCCCTCGCGATCGCGAACTTTTCCGAAATCGGCGTGAAAGATCGTTTCCGGCGAGGGTGCTAAAACTTGCACGCGAGGCACGTGCGCTCCCAGAACTCTATCCGCCGGGACTCGGCGATGCCGCAGGTACAGGCGGCTTGTTTTGCGGCTGCGGCTGCTGCCCGCCTGGCGACGGCGAAGGAGCCGCGGGTTGCGCGCCACCGGCAAGCTCGACGCGTTCTTTCAGCCACGCCTGGTAATCCTGCGGTGTATCGACGACCAGTGTGCCTTTCATTCCGTAATGGCCAAGCCCACACAACTGAGCGCAAACCACTTCATAGGTTCCTGTCTTAACAGGCGTGAACCAGATTGGAATTAGCGAGCCGGGAATGGCATCCCCCGCGATGCGCATGTCCGGTATAAAGAAATCGTGGATCACATCTTTCGAGGAAAGCTCTGCAATCACGGGGCGATCCACTGGCACATGGAGTTCGCCGGTCGTTACGATGTCGTCTTTACCAGCCGGATCATTTGGATCAATGCCGAGCGGGTTTGAATTGGAGACAAGATTGACGTCGCGTCGGGCAAACTGTCCATCCGCTCCCGGCAGGTGATAGTTGAAGCTGAACTGCTGCGCGACTACGTGTACAAGCAGCGCCTCTTTTCCGGGCGGAAATTGATTCACGCGTCTTGCCCATAGCGGGATCGCGAACCCCAGCAGCAGTACCGCTTCAATCATGACAACTGAAAATTCCAGATGCGTCGAGACATGGCTGCGCACGCCACCATGATCGGCAGTCGGCTGGCGACCCTTCCGAAACCGAATCAGGACGTAAATAAAAAAAGCCGACCACCCGACGAACAGCGCGGCCATGAACCAGTGACAAAACTCAATGATATGATCGATCTGATAGCCGTGGGAGGAAGCGTTGGGCGGCTGACCCAGAAACTCGTTGATCAGCGCAAGGCTATTCATACTTGCTCAAGTCTTCCTCGGTCAGCTCCTGATGCGGCTCGACCGGCATGCGGCCATGGCGCCACAGATGAAAGCTAAACGCGCCGATCCCGCCCATGACCGACATCACCGCACCAAAAAGAAACCAAATCGCGACAGCCATGTGCTCGGTAGATTTGCCGTCCTTGGCGCCGTAGCAAAACGGGCACGCCAAGGCTTGCTGGGTGGCAAACACAACAGACACCAACAATAACGAGGCGACTCTTTTCATGTGAAGATGCGCAGCCGTTTCATTTTCCTGTAAAACCAGACGCCATATACCATCAGCACAATTGCGACCACGAACGAGGCGGTCGCGCCGGCAACGTAAATCGGGGCGCCTGCTGCAAAGTTGACCCAAAGACACCAAACCCCGGTCCCCAACGCAAGCAGCGTGGAGAAGATGATGAACACAATATGGAAAGCTTTAAGCGACATTTAGCGAAAGATCGGGTAGTCGTACCACGCCAAAAATGTAAGCCAGAAGAGGCCAAGCACAAAAAACCCGGTAAAAACCAGGATCCTGTAGATCAGCCGCTTCTCTGCGGCGAGATGCATGAAAATTGCCGCCACCAGCCCAGCCTTGAATGTAGCGACCAGCATTGCCACGGCGACGTTCGCTTTTTGCGTGCCAAAATGAACGTACGACAACGCGACCGTGACGCCGGTGAATACCAGCAGGGTGGCGCCGACCATCAAATACCCGCGAACGTGCTTGCGAATACCGTGCGCGTATTCTTCGTATTCCTTCGAGTCTTGGGAAATGTCAGGTGGATTATTCATGACTACAGCAGGTAAAACAGCGGAAACACAAAAATCCAGATGAGATCGACAAAGTGCCAGAAAAGTCCGCAGACTTCGACACGATTGGCCAGGTGCTCGGGATTGCGCTGGTAAAGCCGCTTGCTCACCGGCAACCACATATAAATGAACACCAGCACGCCACCAAGCACGTGCAGACCGTGTAAGCCAGTGATGGTAAAATAGCTCGCAAAATACGCGCTGTGCCTTGGCTCAAACATCGTCGCGTATTGCACGTCCTCTTTTTCAATCGTGGCAATCTTTTCCGTCGCGGGCTTCGGCCAGAAGTGCGGCCGATCCATGTCGGCGTTCGTTGGGTCTGCGTTGAGCGGATCGAGCGCGACTTCGTATTCCTTGATGTTCGGATCGTTTAACGCCGCGCGATTGTGCAAGTGACCCGTAATCTCGAGCCGCGGCGCCAGGCCTTTCTCCGCGGCATACTCGTTGCCCAGATATTGTTCATATTTCCCCAGCGCTTCCGTTTTTATGTAAATGCCGAAGTGATCGAACTTCTGCGGCCATTCATAAGCGAGTTTGACCGTAAGGAAGATGAGACCGCAGATAATGGTGGCCAGCATGTACCACCAATAAGCGTTATACTTTCGCATCTTCAGCGACGCCCACGCCAGCACCACTGTGACTGATGATATGATCAGGATCGCGGTGTTCATCGTGCCGACCGGGACATTGAGCAAGCCGTGCGGCCACAACCCCGGCGGTGAGTCGATCCGCAGAAAAATGTAGGCGGAGAAAAGCCCGCCAAAGAGCATCACTTCAGACGCGAGAAAAAGCCAGATCCCGATCTTTGCGTTCCAAAGACCGGTGTCGGGGCGGTTGGAAATTGTGTACGGGATTTCCATGATTCAGTAGATCACAAAGCAGCTATGCGTGGATAAGCTCTGCGGGGGGCTTGCGACGCGTTCGCT
This sequence comes from Candidatus Udaeobacter sp., assembly GCA_049791915.1. Classification (GTDB taxonomy): domain Bacteria; phylum Verrucomicrobiota; class Verrucomicrobiia; order Chthoniobacterales; family UBA10450; genus Udaeobacter. The sequence goes on along the minus strand of JBARAJ010000049.1, from coordinate 5,734 downwards.
CATCAGGTTCCACCGGCTCATTTTGCATGGTGTAGTCGCGTTCGCGACCGGGCAGGCTGTATTCGTACGGGCCGCGATAGGCAACTGGCGTGGTGAGGAAATTGCCGTGCGGCGGCGGCGAAGGCGCAGTCCATTCGAGCGTCGTCGCTTCCCACGGATTGTCGTTCACTTTTTCGCCGTGCTTGATGCTCCAAAAGAAATTGATGATGAAAGGAATCTGAGCGAGCCCCATGATCCACGCTGCCCAGGAGATAGGCTTGTTCCATTCGAAGCCGGTCAATCCCCAGACGGTATGCGCATTCGCCAGGGTCCATCCCTGCCCGCCGTCATACCAGCGCCGATGCATTCCCGCCATGCCTTGCAAAAACATCGGTAGAAAGATCGCGTTCATGCAGATCAGGGTGGGCCAGAAATGCACTTTTCCCCAGAACTCGCTCATCTTTCGGCCGGTCGCTTTCGGGAACCAATAGTAAACGCCGGCGAAAAGTCCGAAGATTGTGCCCGGCGCAACGATGTAATGGAAATGCGCGATGATGTAGTAGGTGTCGTGCAGATAAAGATCAGCTGAATTAAACGCCAGCGGGATGCCGGTAAGCCCGCCTATCCCGAACATCGGCAGGAACGCCGTGGTGAAGAGCATCGGCGCGTTGAAGCGAATGGAGCCGCCCCAAAGCGAAATGAAAAATGCGCTTAAGATGATCACCGACGGGATTGAGATCAGCAATGTGGTCGTCTGAAAGAACGCGCTGACTGCACTGCCCATTCCCGTCATCCACATGTGATGGGCCCACACGATGAACGACAAAAATCCAATGACCAGCACGGAAAAGACCAGCGACTTATAACCCCAAAGCGGCTTGCGCGAATTGTTCGCCAGAATTTCGGCCACAATACCGAATGCGGGCAAAATCAGCACGTAAACCTCGGGATGCCCGAGGAACCAAAACAAATGCTGCCACAAAAGCGGGCTGCCGCCGCCGCTGATATATGCCGGCGCGCCATTCACGACCAAGCCGGCTGGGAGGAAGAAGCTGGTGTGCGCGACCCGATCCATTAATTGCATGACGATTGCCGCTTCGAGAGGCGGAAACGCCAGCAGCAACAGAAATGCGGTAACAAACTGGGCCCAGACGAAGAACGGCAGCCGCATCCAGGTCAGTCCCTTGGCGCGCAGTTGAATGATCGTTGTGATGAAATTGACAGCGCCAAGCAGCGACGAGCTGATCAGAAAAATAAATCCGATCAACCAGAGCGTCTGCCCATTGAATAGGGGATTGTGCCCGGGACCCGTATCGGAGATGTCGGCCAACGGCGTATAGGACGTCCAGCCGCTCTTGGCTGGTCCACCCGGCACGAAGAAACTGATCATCATAATCACGCCGCCTACTCCAAAGGCCCAAAAACTCGCCGCATTCACCTTGGGAAATGTCATGTCGGGTGCGCCGATTTGCAGCGGCACGACGAAATTGCCGAACGCCGCAAAGGCGAGCGGCACGACGCCGGCGAAAATCATGATCGTGCCATGCATCGCGCCTAACGAGTTGTAGAAGTCGGGCGTCATTTTCCCATCCGCCATGCCCGGGCCGAAAATGTGTGGCAGCCATTTGCCAATCACCGGCAGTGCCTGGCCGGGATAAGCCAGTTGCCAGCGCATCATCATCATCAGGCAAAAGCCGAAAAACAGAAATGACAGGCCGCACAGGCCATATTGAATTCCGATCACTTTGTGGTCGGTCGAGAAAATGTATTTTCGCCACCATCCGAGCTCGTGATGCTCATGAGCGGCGTCGTGCGCGTGCGGTTCGTGATGGGTGTCAACGGAAGTCGAAGTGTCCATTTCAGAAGAAAGTTACGGTGGTTAATATCGAAAGAGAAGCCTGATTGCAAAGGGAGAAATTTCAAATCACGCGAGAAAACGCCCGATGGTCTCCAGCTCGCGGTGTGCGAAATTTCCACGTGCAAAACGAACAGAGTGCACGAGCGATCATTCACCTCGATATGGACTGCTTTTACGCAGCGATCGAGGTGCGGGACCGGCCTTCGCTGCGGGGCAAACCTGTCGGCGTGGGCGGCGCACGCGAGCGACGCGGCGTTTTGACCACCTGCAATTACGAGGCGCGCAAGTTCGGTGTCCGCTCAGCCATGCCGACGTTCATGGCACTGCAACGCTGCCCGAACTTAATCGTGCTGCCGACGCGGTTCGATGTTTACCGGCGCGAAGCGGCGATTATCCGGGGGATTCTTTACCAGTTCACTTCGATCATCGAACCGCTCTCTCTCGACGAAGCGTATCTTGATGTCAGTGTGCACGCGACCGCGCCGGCAGCACTCGCACAGGAAATCCGCAGTGCAATTTTTCGCGCCACGAAACTCACATCTTCCGCGGGGATTGGTCCAATCAAGCTGATCGCGAAAATCGCGAGCGAAATCAACAAGCCCAACGGCCAGTTCGAAGTGAGGCAGGAACAGGTCACGGATTTCATGAAAGACTTGCCCGTGCGCAAGATCTGGGGAATCGGCGAGAAGAGCGAACGAAAACTCGAAGAACTCGGCGTCAAAACCTGTGGCGAACTCCAGCGATTCTCGCGGCCTGAGCTTGTTAATGTATTCGGCAAATTTGGCCTCAAGCTGTACGAGCTTTGCCGCGGCATCGATGATCGGCCGGTCGAACCCGATCGTCCGCGCAAATCGCTGAGCACGGAGGAAACGTTCGCTGTCGATCTCGCCACGCTCGAACAATGCGAAGAAAAACTCGAAGAACTCTTCCAGGATGTGATGGCTGATCTAGCGCAAAAAGAATCAACGCGTGAGATCACAAAGATTTTCGTGAAACTGAAGTTCAACGATTTCACGCGCACCACAGCCGAGCGCGCGGGGCTTGCACCGACGCTGGAAGGGTTTCGCTCGCTATTAGAGGAAGCATTCGGGCGAACTGGCAAACCCGTGCGCCTCATAGGCGTCGGTGTTCGCTTCGCCGAACCTGCGCCAGACGATGCGCAACTGGATTTGCTGTAGCACGGCCATCTTGGCTGTGGGGCCGGCGGGCTTCCAGCCTGCCGTATCATATTAAACGCAAGGCCAGACGCCCCGGCTTGCCCCCACAGGCTGGAAGCCTGTGCTACGCTTGCACCCGACTCCTTGATCTGACCTCACAACATGACTTCCGCGCAGGAATGCAAGATCAGACAGACAGGTTGCGATGTGCGCTTTGACAACTTGACGCGTCAACTCTACTCGACTGACGCATCGATTTACCAAATACACCCGGTCGGCGCGGCGTTTCCGAAAACCGCAGAGCAGGCGAGTCTTGTCATTCATGCAACCGCGGATGCAGGTCTTTCGATCACGCCTCGCGGCGCCGGCACGAGTCTGGTGGGAAATGCGATTGGCGATGGATTAATCGTCGACTTTTCACGTCACAACCGACAGATCGCGGATTTGGATCTTGAAAAACGCAGCGTCCGCGTCGGGGCCGGAGTTGTGCTGGACCAACTCAACGAATTTCTAAAGCCGCACGGTTTTTGTTTCGGACCGGACGTTGCAACCAGCTCGCGCGCCACCCTCGGCGGAATGATCGCGAACAATTCGTCCGGCGCGCGCTGCCCGATTTACGGCACAACAGCCCATCACGTGATTTCACTGAAAATCGTATTGGCCGACGGACGAATTGTAACTGTAGGGGAAGCTGTCAGCTTCCCCTGCAATGAGACGGCATCGCTCGAACCTGAGCGGCAACAGATTCTCAAAATAGTTCGAGAACATTCCACCGAAATGGCCGAGCGCTGGCCGCCGGGTTTGATCAAACGCTGGCCCGGCTACGGCATCGAACGATTCCTGCGCGTGCCAGATGATCTGACCAATATTCTGGCCGGTAGCGAAGGAACGCTGGCGGCCATCTTCTCCGCTGAGCTCAGGATTTCTCCCCTGCCCCGCGAGAAAGGTTTGGGTCTGATCTTTTTCGCGTCGATAGCTGAAGCAATGCAGGCAACAGTCGAGCTTCTCGATCTTAAGCCTGCCGCAATCGAACACATCGATCGGCCCTTGCTCGATCAAACCAAAGGTCAACTTCAGTTTCAGGCCGCGCGCGATCTGCTCGAATTGGAATCGAAACCGTGCGAATCGATTTTGCTCGTCGAGTTCTACGATGACGTATCAAGGAAGGACGGCTTGGGAAGCCGTCGAAACATGACGGCTGGGAAGCCGTCACTCCTTGGAGCGGCTGTCGCCGAAAAATTGTCGCTCCTGCAATCCAAAAAAATCGGGCTGCGCACAAAGATTCTCACCGACCCGGCGCAAATGAACATGGTCTGGTCCGTGCGCAAATCCGGTTTGTCGCTTTTGACGGGATGCATCGGAGCGGCGAAGCCGGTCGCGTTCATTGAGGACGCCGCTGTTCGTCCCGCGCAATTGCCCGATTACGTGCGCGGTTTGCAATCAATTATGAAGCCGCTGGGGCTGACGGCGAGCTATTACGGCCATGCCGCCAGCGGACTTTTGCATGTGCGACCCGTGCTCGACATGCACAGCGCCGCCGATCTGAAAAAATTCCGGCAAGTCGCGGATGAAACTTCCGCGCTGGTGCGTCAGTTCAAAGGTTCGCTCTCCGCCGAGCACGGCGTCGGCATCGCCCGCACCGAATATATGCGCGGCCAACTTGGCAATCAGCTGCTGGAGGTGATGCGCGAAATCAAACGTGCGTTCGATCCCAAGAATGTTTTCAACCCCGGAAAAATCTTCGCCTGTAGCCACGGCGCTGTGTCGCCGCGTCCGGGATCGCGCGAGCAGCGCTTCGACACAGCGAGGCGGCTACGGTCACACAGAATCGACAATCATTTGCGCGGGAATTTTACTCGTCCGCTCGAGCTTCCATTTCAGCCAGTGCTCGCGTTTGCATTCAAAGATCAGTCGTTCACAGGCAACCTCGAGCAATGCAACGGCTGCGGCGGCTGCCTAAAACAAAGCGGCATCATGTGCCCCACGTTCATCGCGACACATGATGAAGTGATGTCCACGCGCGGACGCGCCAATATCATCCGGGCCGCGCTCGAACTGCGGTTACCAAGGAATGACGGCTTGGGCGGCCGTCGAAGCATGACGACTGGGAAGCCGTCACTCCTTGGCGACCCGCTGAAATCCGACGTACTCGACGCAGCATTGAGCAACTGTCTCTCCTGCAAAGGTTGCACGCCGGAATGTCCGTCGAACGTGAACCTGCCACTGCTTAAGGCGGAAATGCTTCACGCGCGATGGCACCGCGATGGCCTGCCGCTGCGCGAACGTATGCTGAGCAATGTCGATTTGTTAGGCAAACTCGGCTGTCTCATGCCGAGGCTGACGAATCGCCTTCTCGGTTTTAAGGCGGTGCGCATCGCCATGGAGAAAACAATTGGAATCTCCGCACGACGCTCGCTGCCGCATTACGCAAGTGAACGCTTCGATCGTTGGTTTAGCAGACATTGCAGGGCGTCTGTGTCAGCCCGGAAAGCATTCGGGGTTCACAGAAACGCCCTACAGAAGAAGCGCGACAAAGTCATTCTTTGGGACGACACATTTGTGCGTTATCACGAGCCCCACAGCGGAATCGCCGCGGTGAAAGTACTCGAGGCGTTCGGATTCGAAGTTGCGCTCGTAAAAAACCGCCGCTGCTGCGGTCGCCCTGCATTTAGCCAGGGAAACCTCGATGCCGCCTCAAAACTCGCAAAACACAACCTCGATCTTCTTTCATCACTCCAAC
>JBARAJ010000048.1:0-1553 GCA_049791915.1 Candidatus Udaeobacter sp. | reverse complement strand
ATCCTGGCGTCACTTTTTACACCGATAATCGCGATTTTTTTGGAGGCAAGACACGCGAGGTAGCGCCGCTTTACGCTGTGCAATCGGGCCTCAGCTACACCTTCGCGCCCGGCGGCTGGGTGGCGCTGACTGCTGGTTATTTCAGAGGCGGCCGCACGACGGTCGATGACGTTGAAAGCAACGTTGAACTGCAAGGCATTCGCTTCGGCGGAACGCTCGTGCTGCCGGTGAACCGTCATCAATCCGTGAAACTCTACAGCATCAGCGGCTACAACGCGCATCGCGAGCACGACTTCCAAGCCTTCGGCATCGCATGGCAATACCGCTGGGGCGGCGGGTACTGAGTCGCTTCAGCGGGTCGGTCGCCGGCGAAATTTGGCTCCGCAACCACGGGCATCGCTTCGCCGGTCATTCCATTGGACTTTAGTCTTATTCACGATTGCAAACGTTTGTGGAAAATGAAGAACGGTTTCGCATGAAGCTGCTCCTTCAAGAAATCCGTCGTAACCCTCTGCTTTGGTTGCTTGTGTTTGTTCCCATTGCGCTAGCAGCGGAGAAATTCAATCACGAAGCGCACACGTTACATTTCGTTCTTTCGGTGCTCGCGATTTTGCCGTTGGCCGTTCTGCTAAGTCATGCAACGGAATCAGTCGCGGCGAAGACGGGCGATTCGGTGGGCGGCCTCCTGAACGCGACGCTTGGAAATCTCACCGAACTTGTTATCGCGATCGCTGCGTTGCAGGCAGGACAATACATGCTGGTGAAGGCATCGATCGCAGGCGCGATCGTGACGAATTCGTTGTTCATGTTGGGCGCATCGTTCCTGCTCGGGGGTCTTCGGTATCACGTTCAGGAATTCAACCGTGTCGCCGCGCGATTTCAGGCCGGCTTGCTTTTTCTCGCCACAATAGGGCTTCTGATCCCGTCCGCCGTGGCCTCGCACGATTCGTTAGGTGCAGGCGAATTAACCAAAACCCTGAGCCTGGCACTCTCAGTTTTGCTTTTGCTCGCATACGGTCTGGGTCTTTGGTTTTCACTCAATACGCATCGCGAATTGTTCGCCAGCGCGGACGGGGAGCATGAAGCGGCGTGGCCGATCGGTCTGGCACTGGCCACACTCGCGGGTGTTACGGTTTTGGTCGCGTTGGTCAGCGAAGTGTTTGTCGGGTCCGTTCAGTACGCTGCAACCGCCTTTGGAATGAGCCCTGCCTTTGTTGGGTTCATCGTCGTGGCTTTGGTGGGCGCGGCTGCCGAAATGGCGGCGGCATTTTCCGCTGCGCGCAAAAATCGTCTCGATTTGAGCGTGAGCATTGCACTTGGCAGCGCCGCTCAGATTGCACTCTTCGTTGCTCCGGTTCTGGTGCTGCTGAGTTATGTGATCGGCCCGGCGCCGATGGATTTGAATTTGTGGCCGGGCGCAGTTGCAATGATTCTGTTCGCAACGCTCACCGCATCTTTGGTGACCACGTCTGGTCGCTCTGCGTGGTTCGTCGGCGTGCTCGCCCTCATGGTTTACTTGATGTTCGCCACGGCGCTATATCTTTTGCCGCCAT
>JBARAJ010000047.1:0-61634 GCA_049791915.1 Candidatus Udaeobacter sp. | reverse complement strand
GAAAGAAAGAAGGAACCATGAAGAATCATATGAATCCACTTATACAGCTCAAATCGGCAATTGTGCCGCTTCTCCTTACGTTTACACTTCCTTGGTTTGCGCTCTCGCCCGTAGCGCAAGCGGTCGTCCCGGCACCGGACGGAGGCTATCCAAACTTCACTACTGCAGAAGGAACCAAGGCCCTTCAAAGCCTTACCACCGGCCCCGCAAACACGGCAGTTGGTTGGTTTTCGCTTTCTAGCAATACAGAGGGCAGCTTCAACACGGCTATTGGCGCCGGGACGCTCCCTGTCAACATCGGCGACCAAACTACGGGCAATGGAACAGAAAATACGGCTACGGGCGCCCTAGCGCTTTTTAGCAACACCGCCGGCGCCCTCAACACGGCCAACGGTGTAGAGGCGCTTTTTAGCAACACCGCCGGCGCCGCCAACACGGCCGTCGGTGTAGGTGCGCTCTATAGCAACACCACCGGCGTTCTCAACACGGCCCTCGGTTCGGATACGCTCGATCACAACACCACCGGCTCCTTCAACACAGCCCTAGGCAGCAACGCCGGAGATAACGTTTCGACGGCTTTTGGCGTCATCTGTATCGGCAGCGAGGGTGCAGACGTGAGCAACACCACCTGGATTGGCGGCGTCTATGGCGTCACGACACAAAGCGGCACCACTCTGCCAGTCGTCGTGTCCGACACCGGCCAGCTGGGCACAGCCGCGTCCTCGGAGCGGTTCAAGAAGGACATCGCCACCATGGAAAAGGCCAGTGAAGTAATCCTGTCACTCCGACCGGTCACCTTCCACTACAAGACGGACACCAAAGGCACGCCGCAATTTGGTTTGATTGCCGAGGAAGTCGCAAAGGTGAATCCGAATCTGGTGGTACGCGACAAGGACGGTGAAATCACACCGTGCGTTACGACGCGGTGAACGCGATGTTGCTCAATGAGTTTCTCAAAGAGCATAAGGCGTTTCTGGAAGAACAATGCAAAGTTGAGAAACAGGAAAAGACAATCGTCGATCTAAAATCTGGAATGACCGCGTTGGTGGCAACGGTGAAAGAGCAGGCGGCGCAAATCCAAAAGGTGAGCGCACAGCTTGAAGCCAGCAAACCTGCGCCACAAGTGGTCAACAATCCGTAGAGCTGCGCCGCTCCAATTAGCAGCATTTCACAATCAGCCGTCACGCGTCAACGCGTGGCGGCTTTTTGTTTTCACCCCCGTAACGCTAACCACTCTTTGAAATCCGTGTGCTTGTGCTTCTCAATCACGTTGCCAACTGCGTCGTAAAGCGGAATCACAGGGGAGTCGAACGGATCGACATCCGGCAAAGTTGCTCGCTCCGGCGTTAGGAAAACCGCTGTGCAAAGAAATAAGAACACTGCCACCGCACCCGTCCATTCCCAAAAGCCCAAATGCCAGAACATCGAATGCCGCAGTGCATTTCGGATCGGCGTCGCCCAAGAAGGTTCCAGGCGCGTAAGGAACAACAAAGATTCGCTAAAGAAAATTCCAACCAGCGGCAACAGCGTAACTAACGACCAGGTCCAAAACAACGGCGCTGCAAACGGGTTTCCTCGGCGGCCTTTCCAGGCGCACAAACAGCTGCATAACATTCCGATCGCCAAAAACGCTGCGGCGGAGCGCCCGAGAAGCTCATGCAGCCGCCGAACTCCCAAGACATCATGGGTGTGCTGCGGAACGACGAAGCAGGCGCAAATCAGCGCGACAATTCCCGCCGTAAAAGTCGCAGCGCTAAGATTTGCCGTGCGCGGCGCAAGGACTTGTAAATGCCGCCGCAAAAATCCGGCGAACGGCAGCATCAACAATCCTGTCAGCGCCACACCGCTGGCCGCGAGCCGATAATGATGTGGATTGTCGCGGGGCGAGAGCAGGTTGGAGATGACGCGGTATCGCCAGTCGTAATTTTGAGGAAACATCCATGCGCTTGCAGTCAGCGTTCCGAAAAACGAAAAGAAAATCAGTGTCAGGAAAACGGCGAAAGTTGATTTTCGGTAAAGCATCGCCCGACGAGGGTCGCATGGAGCAGAGAGCATCGCAATTAATCGCGTGATTCACCAACAGCTTGAAATCGCCCGCGTGCTTGTGCGGTCTCGATCACTTTGTCATTGCTGCGTGGAGACCAAAAGAGGCTAAATCCGGCCCGTGTGAAATAATGGGCGACTACGTTCGCTATCTTGGCAGTTCAATATAAGTCCAGTCGCCCTTTATATATGAATCCATCACATCGATGACCAGGCCAAGCAGGTAAACTGAATAGAACCAGCAATGCTTTGACAGGAAATATGCATTCAGGTTGTCGACTTTGTCCCAGTCCTTAGGAATGAGAAGAGCAAGAAGAAACAGAACAACTGCGTAGCAGATAATCAGAATGAGTCAGTTATTCGTCGCCAGATACCGGCGGATTCATGCGCTACCGCGTGCTCGAGGCGAAAGGCAACCATTACAGAATCGAGTATCAGGAGAACGACGGCGGCGCGCTTACGACAGCGTCTACGATCGAGTACGAGATTGAGAAGCGGCACATTCGCCGTAACCGCACCCCGATGACGATACGCGTGCTTCGGGTGTCGTCTTACACCCAGAAGTAGAAGGTCGTCAGCCCCACAACTCGCGCGCCGGCATTCCGATTCTTCCGCTTCGATACGGGAGTCCGTTGTCACGATCGCGGGCGAGGAGTAGGGGACCATCAAGATCAACCCAATCGGCGTTGCTAGCAAGCAGGCGAGCGGGAGCGATCGAGAGTGACGTGCAGACCATGCAACCGATCAGTATTTTGAAATTATTTTCGCGTGCGCGCTGATACAGTTGGAGCGCTTCTGTTAAGCCGCCGGTTTTGTCGAGCTTAATGTTGATTGCTTCGTAGCGGTTCTCGAGACGCGGAAGATCGGCAGTCGTGTGGCAACTTTCGTCGGCGCAGACGGGGATCGGATGTTCGAGCGTTTCGAGCACGTCGTCAGCGTCGGCAGGAAATGGTTGTTCAATCAGCTCTACTCCAAGTTCTTTCAACGCGGAGACCGTGTTTTGATAATGACGAGGTGACCACGATTCGTTGGCGTCGATGAGCAGGCGCGCCTTTGGCGCCGCTGCGCGCACAGCTTCGACACGCGCAAGATCGCTATCGTCGGCACGAAGTTTTAACTTGAGAATTGGCAAGTCGGCAGCAGCTGCGGCGGCATCGGCCATCCTCGCTGGCGTATCAAGACTGATTGTGAAGGATGTCTCGACTTGATCGGCAATCGGAATGTTCGCCAGTTCCCATGCGCGTTTGTTGGAGCGTTTCGCTTGCAAGTCCCAGAGGGCGCAATCCAGCGCATTTCGCGCCGCGCAGGGCGGGAGCAATTGCTGCAGTTTATTGCGATCCAAATCAGTGATGCTCGCTATGGAGTTGATCTGCGCCAAGACGGAATCGGCGTTTTGATTGTAGCGCGCGATCGGCACGCCTTCACCGCGTCCGGTGTATTGTCCATCGCTCACACTGACTGTTACGACACACGCTTCAGTGCGGCTACCGCGCGAAATCCGGAACGGGTGATTCAGCGGAAAGATTTCTTTCCTGGCTTCGATTTTCAAAGTGGTGAGTGATACGCGACCAGAGGGAACATGCCAAACAATTTCAAAATTGAACGATGATTCGGCCGAGGCTGTCTCAGCTTCCACTATGACCAAACTCATTGCGCTAGTGGCGGCAGGCGCGTTCGCAGCGGGAACGATGTTCGCGGGTGAACACGGCGATTGCGCGAAGAAGGCTGGGAACGAAGGGAAGATGGCCTGCACGGCCTCTCTTGCGAGTCTCAACCTGACAGCAGATCAGAAGACGAAGATGGAAACGGCGATGGCCGAACATCACAAAGCGGGGTGCACGGAAGCAACCGAGGCCAAGCTCGTGAAGGATGCCGAGGGCATACTTACACCGGAGCAATTCGCGAAGTTCAAAGCGGAGTGCAGCAAGAAGGAAAAGGCAGGGGCCTAAACCACATTGCTTCGTAAACGGCGGTCGGTGCCGTTACTATCTGCAGGAAATCATGGTCGCGCTCGCTTCGGCGGGCGCGATTTGCGTACGCAGGAAATCTTTACGCGACCCTAGTTTGCCCCGTGCTTATACGGCTGCCATGTGTCTTCAGCTGCTTCCCACTGCTGGATTTTACCGGAACGGCGATAAACGCGGTAACGGTCAATAGCAGGACTTGTGTCGGCATCGCCACCGCATTTGGCGTTGTGAATTTCGCGGAGAACGAATTCAAAATATGCGTTCGTCGTCTCTTGGGTGCCGTACGCGATACAATCCAGTGAGATTCTCTTTTCGTAGACGCGATCGCGCTTAAGCGTGCGCTGGAGTAAATCCAGGGCAGCATCCTCATTCAGCGGATGAGATCGCGAACCGGCTCGGGCGACGGTTGGTGAAGTTAAAATTGCCGCGACAACAGCTGCTGTAATGAGGCGTAACTCAATTTTCATGAGTCAAACGAGCGATTTGATCGCGCAAGATTCAACAATTGTCATCTGACGCAGCAATCTGGAAGATCGACACCATGAAAATCACCAAAAACATCGGCATGCTATTGCTTGCGGTTTACTTGATCATCGATGGTCTTTTAGGCTTCGGCTTGAATCTGGGTCCAGCCATCTTCCTGCTTTACGTTGTCGCGCTGGCGGCGGGCATTTTTATTCTCATCGGCAAATAACGCGGATGCCGTCCTAAACATCGTCGGCGGCATTCAGCTATTTCAAATATTCATCGAACCATGCCATGGTCTGCTCCAGCCGATCGACTTGATGCTTGGGTTCGATGAACATGTGGCCTTCGCCGGGATAGATGATCAGCTTTGTCGGTACGCCTAGCGCCTTTAGCGCGTGCCAGAATTCGTAGGACTGCGACGCAGGGCATTCCGCGTCGCGCTCGCCGACGATGACGAGCGTGGGGGTCTTCACGTTTTTGATGAAGCGAATCGGTGAACTTTTCTCGTAAACGGCTGGGTCGTCGTAAACGGACGCGCCGAAAAACGGGATCATCCATTGACCAATCAAGTTCTGACCATAATAACTTTGCCAATTCGCAATGCCGGCACCTGCGACCGCGGCGCGGAAACGGTCTGTCTGCGTAACCGTCCACATGGTCATAAACCCGCCGTAACTCCAACCCATTACGCCGAGACGGTTGGGATCGATTGGATATTTCTTTATCGCCGCATCTATTCCCGCGAGATCGTCGCGCAAATCGCCCCCTCCGAAATCCTGAACATTCGCGCGGGTGAAGTCCTCACCCTGGCCGTAACTGCCGCGTGGATTGGGAAGCAGCACGTAATAACCGCGTGTGGAAAGCGCAGCGATGATCGCACGCGACATTCCAGACGATGCCGGCCACTCTGATGTCGTAACGCTGGATGGTCCGCCGTGGATAACCACGACCATGGGATATTTTTTACCGGGCTCGACTTTCGCCGGCGGCACTAACCAGCCCTGAATGTTAAATTCTTCATTCGTCCACTCCAGGCTTTCGGCTTTGCCCCAGTTCGCCCGCAGGCCAGCGTTGTTGTTTGCCAACTGGCGCCATTCACCAAGCGGCCCGGAGAAAACTTCCGGTGGTGAATTGTAACTACTGCGCACGGCGGCGGCGAACTTGGCATCCTTTGACAAAGCGAAGTTTGGAAAATTCCCAAATGCGTGAATTCCCTCGGGACCTTTCCAGATCGTGCGGGCCGAATCGTCCGTCAGGTTCAACTCGGAAATCGCGCTGCCGCCGCCGAGGTACTCAATGAGCAGAATGCGATCGGGTGCCTGCCAGAAGAATGAATTTACCGAAGCTTTCCGGCCCTGCGTGCGATTCACTACGTCGCTACCGTTAGCCATCATCGTGAACAGGTCGCCCCCGTAAAATCCCTCATCGCTCATCAAGCCTTCGATGAATGAAATCGATTTGCCGTCGGGCGACCAACGAGGAACGGCGACTTGAAGAGCAGGCTTGTAGATGGATGTGGCGTTCCCTTTCGCGATATCGATTGTGTAAATCTGCGCGATCCACCAATTGTTGTCGCCTGGGCCGGGTGCCGCAGTTACGACAAACGTCTTGTCGTCGGGCGACCAATCGAAATCGTAAATGTGAAGATCTGGCGGTGACACCTGGCGCACCTGGCCGCTCGCGATATCGAGAACACCAATGCGCTGATTGTGAATGGCAGTGTCTATCACGCCTGTCGTCGCAGGCGCGGCCATCAATGGACCGCCGCCGCCCGCGCCTTCGATGTACAGGAAGGCAATCTGTTTACCGTCCTGCGACCAACGAGGCCGCGCTGCGTATCCAGTTAGCTTCGTAATCTTCCTCGCGTCGGAGGCATCACCTTTTACGGTCCAGAGTTGCCGCTGGTCTCTTTCGCCGGCGCTGGAGAAAAACGCCAGGGTCTTCGAATCCGGTGACCAGACGGGACCGAAATCAGTTCTCTCGCCGATTATCGAAAGCTTAACGAGTTTTGCCGGGGCGTTTCCAGAGGTTTCGCGGATATACGTCTGCTTCGATGTTGTTGCGGCCGTGGATTGCACCCATGCCAAATGCGCACCATCGGGAGAAAGAGCGACGTCGCCGTACAAAACGGTCTTGCCCAGTTGTTCCGTCAACTGCTGCATATTTTGAGCGGCTAATGTCATTGGAATGAAACAGGCCAAAAGAAAATGCTTCATATTAAGATCCTGACAAACTGCGTACGAAGCGACAAGTCAACCAAAGAGAGAATCACAACGGCGTAGTCAGATCAGATCAGCCTGCACGAGTAGCAAGTATCAATTCAATCAGCTAGCATCAAGCAATGCGTCGGTTCCGAATCCGCGTGGCAACCTCATCCGATTGGAATGCGCTGGCCAAAATGCGGTATCGATTCCGCGCTGAAGTGGGGTGGCCCACAGAAACGAAATCGCGTTTTGTACGACGGTGCACATCATGGATGAACAAGGCCTTTGGCGCCGACTCGAGCGCATGGCGCTGCTGGGTCGTCGACGACGGCAAACAGTTACTCGGTCATGTTTGTGTGCAGTTGTTTGAGAAAATGCCAAACCCGGTTAACGAACCGGAGGCTCATGCTTACCTGACCAACTTTTATGTGGTCCCGGAAATGCGCGGCCGGGGACTGGGCAGGAAATTGTTGAACAAAGCTTTGTCGTGGTGCCGTGCGCAGGGCGCGGACGCAGTCATTCTGTGGGCGACCCCTGAGAGCAAATCCCTTTATCGCCGCTGCGGCTTCATTGAGTCTGCGGATATTCTCCAGGTGCGAGCGGATAAGTAATTAGGTGCGCAGCGCTTTGGTAAACCGGACCAGTTCGTCTGCCAGGGTTTCGATCCGCCGGACAACTTTCTTGTCAATGATGTTGTCGCCGTCGAAACCCTCACTGGTGGCGAATACAAACCGGGGAATAATCACGCAACGAAAATCCAGCATTAAACTGTTTGCGTATGCCATCACCGACATATAACTGCCCAGCCCGCCTGCGGCGCAAAGAAAGCCGACGATCTTGTCTTCCCACGCGCTACCAGTCAGCTCGATCATATTCTTTGTCGCCGCGGCAACATCGTAATTATAGACAGGCGCAGAGATGATTATTCCATCGGCGCCTTCAATGGCAGCACTAAGCTTCTTTGAACCTGCCATGCCGTAACATTTGTCGGCATCACAGAGGGGCAGTTCCATTTCGCGGATGTCGATCCAATCACAATCGATTTTGTGCTTTTGCAGGTGCGCAAACGCTTTCTGACCCATCCGGCGGCTGTTGCTGTCCGGATTGCCGCTGGTGCTGATCACAAGATGCTTTGGCATCCAGGAACCCTAGAAGCAAACGCCCAACGCTCAACATCGAACGCCGAACTTCGAAAGTAGCGCGAGCGTCCTCGCTTGCGAAAGTCCCAGCCGCGCAAGCCGCGAGGCTCCCGGTACGCTACCGCTGACTTCGCTCGTAAGGAATGATGTTGTCCCATTCGTCGGCGGAAGAGCGGGCGACAAAGGCCACGACCGGTTCGGTATCGCTGATGTTGAAGACTTCGTGAGGGACCCCGGGTTTGATGTAAATGAAATCGCCGGCTTCATTCTCGATCACTTGTTTCAGCCCGGCTCCGAATTCGTGGCGCACTTTGCCTTCGATGATGTAAAGAATTACTTCAAAGCCGACATGAATGTGCGCATAAGCGACGCCTCCTGGCGGAATGGTGGCGATGTTGGCTGACAGATTGGCCGTACCCACATTCTTGCGTGACATGCCCTGTTTGTAATGGATGCCATTCCAATCGCGTCGCGCGCCGCCACCGCGAATCGTTAGAATTCCGCCACGGTCTTCGACCGCGCTGGTGTCAATGCTGCCTTTGTCGTTTTTCATATCATGTGATTTGGCGTGAGTCCGTTCCCATATAACGAGTGCAATTCCGCCGAGCACTGCAACCGAAGCGAAAACGTAGCGCAACGTGATGGGTTCGCCGAGCAGGAGAATTCCCCCGGTAGCAGCGAGAACGGGAACGCTGAGTTGAACGGTGGCCGCGCTGGCTGCTTTCAGGCCCGATAGGACGCTGTACCAAATCACGTAGCCAAGGCCTGACGCAATTGCCCCGGAAATTACGGCGTAGCTGACTCCAGTAGAATCAAAGTGCGTCCACGGAAGGAAAATTATCCAGACAAGCGCTGAAAACGGAACAGCACGCACAAAATTTCCTGCCGTAACGCTGGCCGGATTTTGTACTCCTTTACCGCGCAGCGAATAAACGCCCCAAGCGACGCCGGCACCCAGCATCAAGATCGAACCAATCAATGGCGGCGCCGATAATCCGGGAAACACAAGTACGACCAGCCCAATCACGGCCGCTACGAAACCAACGACTTGGATCGCATCCAGTCGTTCGCCTTTGCGGAAACCCCAGAGAATCATTGTGGCTTGGACTGCGCCGAAGAGCAGCAAGGCTCCGGTGCCGACGGAAAGATCGACATACGCAAACGAAAAGGCTGCGGCATAAACGAACAGCGCTAGCGCCGATGGCCAGTTGCTGGTGTTTGGTGATGAGTGGTGAGCGACACGTGGCAAGCCAGAAGATCGCTCGAATGAGAGCGAAGCCGTTCTTTCAGTTCTCAACCGCGTTCGGATTTCCAAGATGAGCCAGAGCGCGACGGCACCGGATAGAATCCGGATGAAGGTAAACGTGGCTGCGTCGATCGTCGTGTGCTTGAGCGCCAGTCGACAAAACAAAGAGTTACCCGCGAACGCGATCATCGCGAGCGATGTGAGTATGAAAAGTCGCGTTGATTTCATCTCACATAAAATCCGACCCAACTGTTCGGAAGCGAAGTGGAATTGTAGGCGACTAACCGCCCATTAGCTAACAGTCACACAGCACCTTCCGCTAGGGCAAGTCTTGGCTGGCTGGGTCGCCGCGTCTGTGGCGCGGCTAAAGCCAACGGCTTGTCAGTTTTTAACTTCAAACCGGCGAACCGACGACCAAGGCCCCGAAACACCGCTGTTATTCGCTCGGACGCGCCACCACATCGTGAGTGTTGGCAGCGTGCTGGTACTGAATTGAGAGGGCGTCACGGTTTGATTCGGAATCAACGGCGAAGGAAAATCATTTCGATCGTCAATCTGGATGGTGTAACTCGTCGCCCCGGCAACGTCGCTCCAATCGAATGTGATGTTTGTTCCAGGCGCGAAGCGCGCGTCTGCGGCGCGTACTCTATAATAGACGGTGAGCGGATTTCCCCATAGCGTGCCGGATTGGGTGCCGAAGTATATCGGCGAATACTAAAGAAGTTTTTGTTCCAAACTTTGTCCTAAACACGGCTGGGATCCAACCGTCTGCTGGAACAAAGATCTAGTTAGGAAAGGTGAACAAACTGTTACTTTCCCTCGTTTCCGTTCGATTTTCGCAGCCGATGATCTTGCCGTCAGGGCCGATCATTTGCTTTTGCGAAAAAAATCGTCGAGCGCCCGGTCGTAAACCATCCAACCTCTCGGCGTGGGGTGTTCACGATGAGCAATTAGGAAACGTGGATCTGCGTCGTGCTGTTCAAACTCAATTACCGGGAAATGATATCGCGCGCAGAGCTCTCTCATCCTATCGTAATAAAGTTCGCGGGTTGAACGCGAAACGCCCCTCGCTGCATAAGCATCAATTGGCATGCTTAGAATCAATGGTTCAGCTTTGACCTCAGCAAGTGTTCGGAACAGAAGTTCCAAGTCAGTCCATTCGCTTGCGGCAGCGATGTGCTCCCGAAACGCCGCATCCCTCACGGGCCAAACAGCGTCGAATGCTTTGGTCAGTTGGTAATCAGCGTCCGATGACTTGCGTGCGCGCAACGTGTGTGAATGCGCCGGCCGCAACCACTCTGGAATGGGCCTGCCTCCGGCAAGGATGTAAAAGAGGGCTTCAAAATGATCTTGCAAATCGAGCATGACAGTTTGCAGCCTTCCGAGCGGCCAGATAGCCAACAGAACCATGCGATCCACTGGTCGGCCGGAAGCAAGGCATTTGGCTGCGAGCTCCACCAGCCCATCTTCCATTGTGTCGGGAAACTGTAACATTCGCTTCGCGATCGCAGCCTTAAGATCAAAATCAATGGCATTGCTGAAGAGAACGCCGCTGGCTGCAGGCAATGAGAAATTTCCAGCATAAAACTCCGGCCTGACGGCAGATGTGAAAAACGAGCTCGCTGAAAGTGAGATTGCGACTTTGCGGCCACGCAACTCCGAGCCCAGTGCGCCCAGTTTCTGCAAAATGATCAATGAGGTGGTGCCCGCCTTGCCCACTGGACACACCTGAAACCCAGTCGGTGCGTTGGAAAAAAAATCAGATGCCCTGTTTGGAATTGGGTCGGTCAATTCGGAGCTGCCGTAAAGGAGCAAGATGTCCGGCCTGCGCGCTGCCGCCCGCTCGAAAGCAAGTCCCTGATTCTTGATGAAGAAGTCTCTCGGAGCCACCCAATGGACCGTTCTTCGCTCAAGCTGGATTGCCAGCAATCTGCCGCCGCACAAAATCCCAACCACAATTGCGCAGGCAATAAGCGCGCTAACCAAATGCGGTGTGCCCGAGCGCGCAGAGGCGGATCTTAGCATAACATTTCAGTAATATGGTATTCGACGCCCACATTTGCCAGCCTGAACTGGATTCGTCGTATTCAGCCTTTTCGCCGACGGCGAAGCGGGCCACCAAGCTCTGCGTATCGCGGACAAGTGACGAGATGATCGTTGACCATGCCCGTCGCTTGCATGAACGCGTAGCAGATTGTTGAGCCAACGAATTTGAATCCGCGTTGCAACAGATCTCGGCTCATGGCGTCGGATTCAGCGGTGCGCGCGGGTACGTCAGCCAATGTTTTCCAACGATTCTGGATCGGTTCGCCGCCAACGAAGGTCCAGAGATAAGCGTCGAAGCTTCCGAATTCTTTTCGAACAGCGAGGAAGTGTTTCGCGTTCTCGATTGTAGCTGCGATTTTCAATCGGTTCCGCACGATCCCATCGTTGCGGAGCAACCGCTGAACGTCGCGCTTGTTATAGCGCGCGATCCTTTCGGGGCGAAAATCATCGAATGCTTTTCGATAATTCTCGCGTTTCTTCAAAATCGTGTTCCAGCTCAGCCCCGCCTGCGCGCCTTCGAGAATGAGGAACTCGAAGAGCACTCGATCGTCGTGTACAGGAACGCCCCATTCCTCATCATGATAAGTAATGGCCGGTTCAGTCGTGGCCCAGGCACAACGCAGCATAATGTTGAGAGGCTACATCATAGCGCGACCTGTAGCCACGGCCCTGTGGGCCGTCCACGAGTTGCGACTTCTTGGAACCGGCCACCGGCCGGTGGCTACGGCGACGGCGCGAGCAGCTGGGCCCGACCTCAATCCGATTCGAACTTTGGCTTCTTAGACGAAACTTTTTTGTAGGTGCCTTCGGCGCTCACGTTGTGGCCAAATCCGCAAATGCCGGTTTGCGTGACGACCAGTTTGCTGCCGGTGAATTTTAGCGTGATCTGGCATTCCTCTTCCGCGTCTTCGGGTTTGAAGATGGCAGTGTCGCCTTCTATCGTCGCGACACCGCTGCCTTCGCCCTCGTTCGCGGTTGGACCCTGCGGCGATTTGTATTCGTAGACTCCCGAAAATTCGACCTGAAGACGCTGTTTGCCGAGCGCCCAGATTTTGAATTCGCCGCCTTTGGTTTTCCAGGTGCCGTTGACTTGAGCGGCCGTGACACTCTTGTCACTTTCGGCGCGTGACGTACCAATTGCCACAGCCGCGAAACACATCGCGCCGATGTAAATGAGTTTCGTCGCTTTCATTCTGCCTACTCGATCTTTTCCCAGAAGCCACGGCGCTTCGGAATATTTGGAAAAACGAGTTGACCCTCGTAGAAGGTGAACGGGCTGGCGTTCTCGTTTTCGCCGAACGACAGCGTGAGCGTCTTCCCTTCTACGCTCCAGCGGCCAGTGACGGGTTCGCTACGGCTTTCGGCAGTCACGACCCAGTTCTCCGCGGTTCCATCCGCATTAAGGACCAGGTGTTCGTCTTTCGGGCTCCCGAAAACGATGGTCGTTTTCCGCCAATGACCAATTAACTGCTGCTTGTTATCCGATGACGCATCGCCGGATTCCTGAAACGCGATGACTCCTGAACCAGTAGCTGCCGCGGAAACCAAGCCGAACGCGAAAACGATGCACTGCGCAAACGCAAAGCCTGACAACCTCCGTGTTTCCATAAGCCTCGTCGGCAGCGAGTCTGGCAAGCTACGAATCCGCGATCAAGCTTATTGCAACGCTCTGTTGCAGGAGTCACAAATCAAACGAACCTTCATCTCGAAGATGAAGTTTAAAACATGACAAAACAAATCATCGAGAAACGCCGTCTTGCTTCGCCGGCGACGACACCGCAGGCGCTGGCCTGGGACAGTCGGAACAAGACGTTGTGGATGGGTTCGCGCGATCTGCGCCGAATTTATGCGATCGATTCAAAGAATGGGACCATCTTGAAGCAACAAGAAGCGCCAGGTATTCCGTGGGCCGCCGTTGCTCTAAACGGCGAACTGCGTTTTACCATCGGCGAAGGTGCGGAAGACAATCGTTATATCTATCGCTACACGCCTGAGACCGGATTTTCGAAGATGTTCGCGTGTCCCGAATTTACGGGATCATACCTCAGCTTCGACGGGAAGAATCTGTACATGAGCCAGTGGCACAAGAAACGGGTGCTGAAGTTCGACGATCAAGGAAAGGTGATCCGCGAGATTAACGTCGGTGCCGAAATCTGCGGTCACACCTTTGCCAACGGCTCGCTTTACGTTTTGCGAGGGCAGGAACAGCCAAATGAAGATTGGCGAATCGCGCGAGTGAATTCGCAAGAGGAAACGCCCACCGTTGAAGATATTGCTGTTGTCCCGTTCGCGTCTCGCTCACTGACTTTCGACGGCGAACTGTTCTGGTCCAATTATCGCGCGAAGGACAGAATCATTTCGTTCGCCCTGCCGAACTAAAAGGTACCTCGTGACCTTAACGTCTGCGGTAATCCCAATGAGCCGCGCACAAGCTTGCATTTGCGGAGCTATTTTGTCCCTGGTGTTGGTCGCTTCCGGCGCAGCGCTCGCTGACACAAATCCGCCGCGAGTGATTGTCGATATTTATGCTCCGCGTGCAGCGATTCGGGCAGAGCTTTTGCAGCAGACGCCACCTGGCTCCAACATCGAATACGTCATAAGTTTTGTCTCAAACCGATTGCAGCGCGCTCGAAGCGGTGTGGCAAAGATCGGCGTCGAACCTGCCAACATTCCGTCACAGCCACGCGTGGCGCAGACCATTCACGTTTACCTCGGACAATACTACAAACATCTTGGGGCCGTCTTCCTCACGGCGCCCATGGTCGTTCACGAAGACGTGAGCGCGCGTTGGTTGTTTGATCGTCAGCGTCGGTTGATCGACATCGTGGTGGACAAGCAAACTGGTGTTTACTGAGACGCAGGCGAACCGGTCGCAGTTGCGGGTCGCGCTGTGCTCCCGGCGAGTGCGAGGATGACATCGGTTTTGGAGATCGATCCGACGAGCTGTCGATCGTGCGACACGACTGGCAGGCGTTCGCCGTCGTGGTGGCTGAAACGCTCAAGCGCTTGGGTGAGCGAAGCCCCCGCACGGACCACCGGAACAGAATCGCGCAGAATGTCGCCCGCAATCACTACCTTCGCGAGGTCGGGCGTGTTGAGGTAGCTCTTTATATCGTGCAAAGAGATAGCGCCGAGGAATCTTCCGTGGTCGGTCACGTAAAGATAGTTAAATCGCGAGTCGATGAACTTTTCACCGATCTCGGAGAAACCGGTCGTCGGAGGGATCGTTAGCGGGTTTGGCTTCATCAAGTCGCGAACATGCAACTCAGCTAACTGCTTCGCGTAATCGCCTGCGCCTTTGCGTTTCAAGGCCTCCGCATAAATCGAGCGTTTCTCAATCTTCACTGAAGTGTAGTAACCGACCACGCAGGCAAGCATGAGCGGTAGGATGATCTGGTGGTCCAGAGTGAGTTCGAAAATCATGATGATAGCCATGATGGGTGCGTGAGTCGCGGCGGCTAGAAATGCGCCCATCCCAACAATTGCGAACGCACTGGGGTTTACTGATGCCGAGGCGGTCACGTCTTGGGTGACAGTGCCGAAGAGAAACCCAAGGCTCGCGCCCACGAACAGTGTTGGTGTGAAGACTCCGCCGACTGCGCCGGAGCCGAACGTAGCCGCCGTAGCGAGCACTTTGAAAATGAGGATGAGGGCCAGCGTTTGCCAAAGCCATTGGCCACGCAAAATCCCATTCACCACACTATAGCCGTTGCCGCACACCTCCGGATAGAACACCGCAAGCGCGCCCACAACGAGACCGCCCACACACATCTTCACATAAACTGGCGCGGAGATCTGCCCGACCAATCTTTCGCTGGTTCGCAGCAACCGGATGAACCATGGCGCAACGAGACCAGAGACCAGACCCAGTAACAGATACGGTATTATCTCCCAAGCTCGGTCTAGCCGGAACAACGGGATTTCATAGACTGGCCCCGGACCGAGAAACCCGCGCATGGTGAGCGTGGCAATAACAGACGCAAACACAAGTGGACCGAAAATTTCCATGGCCATGGAACCCAGCACGATCTCGGCGACAAACACCGCGCCGGAGATTGGGGCGTTGTAAGCGGAAGCGATTCCCGCGGCCGCCCCACAGCCTACGAGCAATCGCAGTCGCGGGGTTGTCCAGTGTTGCAAGCGCCCGGCGAGCGACGCGACCATCGCGGAGAGTTGAACCAGCGGGCCTTCCCGCCCGATCGATCCGCCGGCGGCGATAGTGAAAAGTGCCGAGAGAGATTTTACCAGACTCTGCCGCGTGGAGATTTTGCCGTCGCCGAGGACAACCGCTTCCATGTAATCGGTGGTGGTGACCTGACCATGGAATCGCGAGCCGAAATAAATGATCCCGCCGGCTATAAGTCCGCCGATTGCCGGAATCACAAGCCGCCCCCACAACGGCAGTTCAGTGAAACTTTCAACAAGCCCCGATGTGCTGCTGCCCGTGAGGATTTTGTGAACGAACGTTGTGGCGACACGATACGCGATCGAGCAAACGGCCCCGCAAAACCCGATGATACCGGCCCAAATCAACGTGACCTGAAGCTCGGTCGGTCGCGTCCATTCCTGAACCCAGACCCAGAATTTGAGGCGGCGCAGCGTCTGTAGATTCAGTCCTGCGGTTCGCCTGTTTGCATTTGTGGCGTCCACCACTATCCACTCCGCGTGTGGCCGCAGTCGTCAAGGACGATCGTTTGCGGCGAATCGCGGAAAGCGTTGGCGGCGTCCACACAGTTGGGCTTCGATGCTCAGTCAGAGAGGCTCGAAATTCGGGAACATTTCTTTCGCTTCCGCGAGCGTCCTGAACGGAACGCAATCTCAGATCGCGAAGAACTAATAGAGAATCCCAGATCGCCACCGGCGTTTGTTACGACGCGCTCGGGTTGCCAGCGGAAAGGTGCGACGGCTGGTTTGAAGAATTCTGACCAGCCCACGATCACTTCTTGTTTCCCGCGCATCGTGTTGCGCCGTCCGAGAAACTGAGCGTCGTCGGCGAGGTACAAGAAAAACTTTTTCGCGTCGCGGTCTGCGAACGCTTTGCGAATGCGATCTCGGTGGTGCGCACTTCTTCGGCTCGATCCGCAGCAGAAGCCGGTAAAGCGAAAACGAGAAGGAGCAGGCAAAGATTGCGTCTCATACTTCTCGAACCATTCAACATTGGCGTGACGGCGGAGCCGAGAACCTGTAGCCGCTTCGCTACGCGAAGCGTCGTAGTGACGTGAATTTCTCCCTCTGGTCGTGCCGCCCATAGCGCGGCGGCTACAGAAGTCGGAACCGCCTCACATGGATACCAAACAAGGACGCTTCATGGGGAAATCGTGAAGGAAGCAAACTCGATCAGGAATCATCAACTAGCAGGCACTTCTGCTTGTAGGGCGTCTGTGTCAGACGCCAACCGAGGCGTTTCACAGAAACGCCCTACAATGAATTGCAGATTCCTCGCGATATGACGGAGCTATGTGACGGTTTTACAATCAGAGGTAAACGAAAATGTTTGTCGGAGTGACAAGGCTACAGCCATGGGCGGCTGGATTTTTTATACGCTATTCGTGATCATCGCGTTCGCGATAGAGAAGATCGGACGGCGGAGGCAAACAAACGCGCCATGATCATCGTTATTTTCGGAGTTTCTGGCGCTGGAAAAACAACAGTGGGCAAAATGTTGGCAGAAGAGCTCGGGTGGCGTTTTCTTGAGGCCGACGATTTTCATCCGGCGGCAAATATCGAAAAGATGCGCAACGGTCATCCGCTGAGCGATGAAGATCGATGGCCGTGGCTGCACTGTTTGCGCAAACAAATCGAGCAGTTGCTTTCGACCGGAGAAAATGCCGTCCTGGCCTGTTCGGCGTTAAAACGAGCGTATCGCGATCGTCTGCGGGTCAGCGATGAAGTAAAGTTTGTGTTTCTTCGCGGTGACTATGCGCTCGTCGAAAAGCAACTGCGCAGCCGGCACGGGCATTTTATGAAGGCGAACTTGTTGCGGAGTCAGTTCGATGACTTGGAGGAACCACAGCCGGACGAGAATGTGCTGACGATCGAACTGGGAGGAACGCCGGAGGAGATTGCCGAGAGAATTAAAGCGAAAATGAATTTGACCGGCACCGATTAGCTCGATGTAACAGATTTGCGACCGCGCGACTGGGCGGCTGGTGTCAATAGCATGAGAATTCCGGCTGCGAGTGCACAAGACATCAACACCACGAATCCACCGACGAAAGATCCGGTTTCAACGCGGAGATATCCGAACGCGTACGGTCCTGCAAAACCTGCGAGGCTGGCGAGCGCGTTGATCGTTCCCACGGCGGCTGCCGCCTTGGAGTCGCCGAGGATTTCCGTTGGAATCGCCCAGAACACCGGCAGAAATGCCATGGCCACGCAGATGACGCTCAACAATAAAACCATCATTATATTCGAGGTGGGTAGACTGATCAGGCAGAACAACCCGACTGCGGCGATGAACAATGGAACCGCGGCGTGCCAGCGTCTTTCGCGACCTTTGTCGGAATGCCATCCGATGAACAACATCGCGAAAAGCGCCACAACGTAGGGCACGGCGCCGAATAAGCCGACCTGCGTATCTGAAAGTGCCGATTGGTTTTTCAGAATAGTCGGCAACCAGAAGATCACACTGTATCCAATGAAGTATTGAAGAAAGGCTGCTGCGGCGAGCAGGAGCACAGTGCGAGCACGGAGTGCCTGACCGACGCTTATCGACTGCCGGCTCAACGGTTTTTCTTGTTCCAACTTTCGCGAAATCCATTGCTGCTGTTCGGCAATTAGCCAGCGCGCCTGACTCGGCCGGTCTGTCAGAAAGAAAAATGCCACAGTACCTAACAAGACGGGGGGAATACCTTCCACAAAGAAGAGCCAGCGCCAGCCTTCGATCGCGAACCAGTTGCGACTAAGTATCCAACCCGCCACGGGGGATCCGATGACCAGCGATACAGGAATTGCAGCCATGAAGTTGCTCGTCGCTTTCGCTCGGTCCTCCTGGATGAACCAGCGGCTCAGATAAACGATCACGCCTGGGAAGAAACCGGCTTCGGCCGCACCTAACAAAAAACGCGCAAGGTAAAGTTGTGCGGGGGCGTGCACGATTGCGGTAAGTGCGGTGAGCAATCCCGACACGATCATGGTGACACAAATCATCCCGCGCGCGCTCCACCGTTGAGCCAGCATGGCGCCAGGGATTTGTAAGGCCACGTAACTGAGGAAGAAAATGCCGATGCCGAGGCCGAACACGCGATCGTCGAACCCAAGGTCGCGCGCCATGCCAATCGCCGCGTATGCCACGCTGGTGCGATCGAGATAGTTGGTGATGTAAAGGAGGAAAACGAAGGGAAGCAACCGAACGGCAATGTAGCGCCGGGTGTTTTCTGCAGATGAAGCTGCAACGGGCCCAATCGCGCGTGAGTGAACTCCGGTCATCTGAATGCATTCGCGAAATCACTGGAGCAGGCGGAGTATAGCCGAGTTGCAGAATTGAGCAGGCGAAATACAGCGCCGTCCGGGGGACACTCCGCGAACTCAGGCTGATCGTGATTCCTGCGATTTGTTCGGCTGCGGCGTGTATAGATTATCGCTCTCGACGTTGAAAATTCGGTTCCATCGTGCGCGATAATTCTCGAACGCGATCTGCGCGCCCAATTGCATCAGCTGTTCTTCGGAAAATTGTTTTCGCAAACGCGCATACAAATCGTCGGAGACATTCGCGGGCCTATCAGACATCGCGTCAGCCAGCTCGATGACGAGGCGTTCCGTGTCATTGAATGACGTCCGGTCGTCGCTAAGCACAGCGCGCAACTTGTTATCGCTCAGGCCTGCTTTTCTGCCCACGGCAGAATTGACATCTATTCAGAAAGGACAACCAACTCGGGCCGCGGCGCGGATTTTTCCAAGTTGAATGTAGCGCAACGAGACAAGTCGTTTGCGGCCGAGCCCCGCCTCCATGGCTATGCCGCCCCAGACGAGTCCGGGCAAACGCATCTGGATCTTTGCCGGCGTAAAATCTTTTCCAAACATTTTGCGCATCACGCCGTAAAACCAGCGCAGATGCCACGGGGCGTCCTTCTTCTCCAAACCGGAAACTCGAGCCATGACGAATCTAAATCGTTTTGCGCAATGCGCTTGGTCTTAGGCCCGAGGCTGCACTCGCGAGAGCGTGGTTGCACGCGGCCAGGCAGAAGCTCAGACCGAAACGACAGAAACGAATCTACACGTGCGCGGGTTTTTTCAGCGATGCGAGTTTGTTGACCAGCGCGTTTGTTCCCTTTTCCAAGAGCATGCCCCACGCACTGAGGACAGCGAGGGTGGGGATAGAAATCAATAAAAACGCCCAGATCGGCACTTCCCGAATACGAAGCCCGAGCCAGATCACGTACGGCTGGTGCGTCAGGTAGAGGCCATACGAATACAGCCCGACGAGGCCGAACAATTTGGCGGGCGAGGCAAACAGCGAAATCAATCCAGCGATGCCAACGATTTCCAGCATGCAACACGCGCCTGTAGCGAAATCGACAAAAATATAATCGTAAAGTCCGTGATAAAGTTGCAGTGCTGCGGGGTAAAGGATCAAGCCGGCGACGAATCCTGCGCCGCGAAGAAGAAACCATTCCATGCGTGCAGGTGATTGCGCATACCACATTGCCAGCGACATCCCGAGCGCAAATTCCGGTAATCGACAAACTGCAAAACCGCCGAGCACCCACAATCCGTTTTGTGGCCACAGGACGAGTAAGACGTAGCGCGCGAAAAATCCCGCGGCGCATCCAATGAACAGAAACCACCATGGTCCGACACGCTGCGCCGTCCAGAAGAGCAGGGGAAAGATCGCAAAGAATTGGATCAGCATGGAGAAATACCACCACGCCGCGTTTAGATACATGAAGTTCATGTCGATATCGATAAACCGCAGGCCGAGCAGACTGAGGATGATGCGATCGTCCACCGGTTCGAGGCGGGCAACGAACGGCGAGACAAGATAGACGAGGTGCGCCACCCAATACATCGGATACAGCCGTGTTAAGCGCGCCCAATACCACGCGCCCCAGGCGATTTCTCCTTTTTCGGCGCGACGCGCGGTGGATTGCATGAGCGTCCAACCGCTCAGGATGATAAACACACCGACGGCATGGAAACCGAGGCCCGACACTTTGAACCAGGCCAGTCTTAAAACTGTGAGCGCGCTCGTGCCGAGGTCGCTCCAATCAGGCGGGGGAAGGACGCCGTGTTGAAAGTAGGTCGTGAAAAAGTGAAAATAGGCGACGAACAAAATCGCGAGGCCCTTTGAAATATCGATCCAAAGCAGCCGTTTCACCGCATGGGCTTAACAGGGAAAAGTCGCCAACGTCAATTTTCTTCGCGGGCCGAGGCGGCCCATCTCCACCGATATTCGCCGGGCAAAAACGTTGGAGACAGCCTGCCCTCAGGCTGTTTTTCCATTCATTGGTAGGTTGAAAACGTTTGGCGGTTGACTGTGTGAAGCGCCAAGCGCTACATCGACAGCGTGACTTTCACAGACGCGCGTGACCCTGCGCGTGTGCGTGGTCGTTTGTGCGTGGTGATCGCGACGATTGGCATCAATGTGATCGCGGTTTCGCTGCTGACGTTCGCCCCATGGTTGGGTTGGCGCACCGGCGCCGCTCTAAGTGTTGTCGATAATTGTTTGCTCGTCGGCTTTATAGTCGTTAGGCGTGACGCATTGCTGGCGCGAACCCTTCGGCGTGATTCGTGGTGCGTGGCCGTTGTTGCCGGCGTCGCTGGCGGAGCATCGATTTTTGTTTGCTACGCGATGGCGTTTCTGATTACAGACCGGCTGATCAACTGATCGAACGCTGTAAGATAATATTAAGTGCATCGGATCGTTTCATTGCTGCCTGCCGCGACTGAAATCGCTGCCGCGCTTGGGCTGATGGATCAGGTCGTTGGCATTTCGCATGAATGCGATTTTCCTGAACAAGCTAACGAACGGCCGCGCGTCACCCACTGTCCCGTTCACAATGCGAATATGGCGAGCCGCGAAGTGGACGAGTGGGTGCGGCGTGCACTGCGTGACAACGGCACCATTTACACGATCGACGAACCACTTCTGCGAAAACTGCAGCCTGACGTAATCCTTACTCAAAAATTGTGCGACGTATGTGCTGTCGGTTACGGCACTGTGGCAAAACTCGCGCAAACTTTGCCGAGTCCTCCCAAGGTGGTGAACCTCGAACCGTCGAGTTTGATCGACATTTTCGATGATATTCGGCGCGTCGCTGATGCGTGTGATGCGCGCGAACGCGCGGAGAAATTGATCGTAAATTTGTCCGAGCGCGTTGAAAATGTGCGCGAACGCGCCGCAACGATTCCAGACCGCCCGCGTTGTTTTCTGATGGAATGGGTGGATCCGCCGTTTTGTTCGGGTCACTGGGGGTCGGAACTCGTCGAGATCGCGGGTGGCGAGGATTCGTTAGGCCGAAAGCATCAGCCGTCGGCACAAATCGAGTGGGAGCAGGTCTTGGATGCGCGTCCTGAGATCATCGTACTTTCGCTTTGCGGATACGACATCGAGCGAGCGCGCCGCGATTACGAATTGCTCAGGCGATTTCCCGGTTTTGGTTCGATTCCCGCCGCGGATAGCGGCCAGGTGTATGTCGTAAATGCCAGCGCATACTTCGCGCGCCCGGGTCCTCGCATTGTGGACAGTCTGGAAATTCTCGCAGGAATTTTGCATCCGATGGAATTTCCCGAGTTCGTTTCGCGCGGACCCGACGACGCACGCGTGGTGCAAATCGGCTAAGTTCGCCAGAAAAAGCGATCGTTAGGTTATTTGCGGCCGACTCCCGTCATCTTCCAGAGCTTGTACGGCTCCGTTCGCGTGGATTTGCCGTTGTTAAAACGCGGCATGTTCTCGATCTGCGATGTGGTGATGTAAAGTTCGTCGTTCGGTCCCCAGCTTAACGTGTCTGGCCACATGAGTCGCTTGTCCGCGACGACCTGCTCGATGCTTTTCGTCGGAGGGTTCCAGTGCACGACCGCGTTGTGTTCCAAGTCCGTCAGATAGATGCTGCCGTCAGGCGCTTCGAGCATTCCGTCAGGCGCCGGCGTCTGCCCAATATTTTCCACTTTAGATTCGAGATCTTTCTCGCTGAGCTTTTCATCGGCAAGAAAACTTGTCTTGATGCGGTAAAGCGTGTGAGCGGTGAGTGCGTGATAATAGAGATAGCCGTTTTTTGCATCGAGCGCGATGCCATCGGACGCAATCTGCGGTGGCGCTTTCTTTTGTTGGTCAATCAATTCTCTCCCGTCCACGACCAGCTTGAAACCTTTCTCTGGTTGCGTCGAAGGATGGCCATCGAGTAATCGCCGCGCGTTTCCGTTCTTGAGATTGACGACGATAATTGCACCTTTACCGGAATCCGTGATGAATGCGATGTCCGAGCGTGTGTCGATCCGAACGTCGTTGAGATAACTTTTGGCCGGAGCGATATCTTCGCCGAATGGGATTGTCTGTGCGAGTTGATTCTCTCGCAAATCAATTTTCACAAGCTTCGGGCCACCTTTGACGATTTCCTGCATTTTCGGGGCCGCAGGATCGAGTACCCATAGATTGTCCTGATCATCCACAACGACGCTCTGCACGCAGACAAAATGCGAGGCAGCAGGCCCTGGCTTGTTCCACTCCTCGTTCGGAAATGGTTTCGGTTGGCCGTCTACGATTTCTGCGACGGAAATGGAATGCTGATCCGACCAGTAGGGAAAATTCACGAAAATGCGGCCGGATTTTGTTGAGACGCCGACACCCGTCACTTGCTGATCGGCAAAACTGGCAACCTCTTGCAAGTCCGCGCCCGCGATGGCTGCTGAATTGATAACAAGAGCGGCGAAAACCAGATATACACGCATGAAAAGAGTTCGTCGCTCAGCCGAGAACTGGATGACCAAAACGGCCGAGTTGGCAACATGGCTGCGTTCCATCATGAAAATCTGCGTGAATCTGCGGAATCTGTGGATCATTTTTGAATATGCGAATTAGCGACATGAACTGGATGATGGTGGAAGAGTATCTCGAGCGCGATGAGCGCGCAGTGTTGCCGCTGGGCTGCACGGAGCAACACGCTTACCTCAGCTTGAGCACGGACAGCATTTTAGCCGAGCGACTGGCTGTCGAAGCCGCCGAGCCAATAGGCGTTCCTGTATTTCCGGTGTTGGCCTACGGCATCACGCCGTATTTCCGCGCGTTTCCGGGAACGATCACTCTTCGCGTGGAAACCTACATGTCGGTGGTGGGCGACATTCTCGATGCGATGGCCGAGCACGGATTCAAACGCATCCTGATTGTCAACGGCCACGGCGGCAACACGCCCGCGCAAGGATTAGTCGGCGAATGGATCGCAGATCATCCCGGAGTGCGAATCAAGTTCCACAATTGGTGGAACGCGCCCAAAGTCTGGGCGCAAGTGCAGGCAATCGATCCCGTCGCTTCCCACGCGTCGTGGATGGAAAATTTTCCGTGGACGCGCCTGGCGAAAATCAACGTGCCCACAGAGCAGAAGCCGATGAGCGATCCGGAGAAACTTCGCCGGCTCGATCCAAAATCAGTGCGGGAACATCTTAAGGACGGCAATTACGGCGGGCTGTACCAACGAGACGACGAAGAAATGATGAAGATCTGGCGCACCGGCGTGGAGGAAACGCGCGCGTTACTGAGCGGGGACTGGAATTAAAGTGTCTGTCATGTTGAGCGGAGCGAAACATCTCTGGATGTCCTTCGTTACGGTGTAGGACTGAAGGATCAGAGATTCTTCGCTTTGCTCAGAATGAGAGGAAGCCACAGGGGCGTTCGGTTCAGCCATTGTAATCAAGCTCGGCCAAAAACGTCGCGCAATTCCTGCTTGGCGTTTTGTAGAATATGCTTCTGTTTTTTCGGCAGATTTTTGCCGGCGCGATTGATGTAGAAGTTCAACATCGACATCGCGGATTGATAAGGCGTGCCTTTGCGCCGCTCGCTCTGTTCTGCGGAGTTTTTCAACGCACGCGCGATCTTGCGCGGATCTTTTGATCTGAAGACGTCGTCCTCGAGATCGAGCGCGTCGCTATGCTTTGTTACTTCCGCCGACCATCGTCGTTTACGAGCGTTTGATGATTTCTTTGGCGTCTTGCTCATTGATCCGTTGGATTTGTAGGGAGGGCGCTTCGCCTGCCAAAGCCGTCGGCAACCGGAGCGGTTGCCCTACAACTCGGTCTTCTTTAACGCACAACACATAATTACCCCGCGGTGCCCATGCGTGTGGCGTTCACGAATTCCTCCGTATGATGATCGATCTGCCGTCCTTTGCGTCCACTGCTCGTGTGAATGTAAAGCCCATCTCGCTCAACTGCGGCAGTCGATGGAGGTGGCAGATCGATTTCGTATTTTATCGGTTGCCGGTGATCGGCAAGTTGCAGGTCCGGGCGATAGACACTGTTAAACTTCCAAATCATTCGAAGGAAATTTGTTTGTCCACGAAGCAAGTGTCGCACAACGATTCCCGCGCACTGCCGTAGCGCCGCCCACCCCAGATGTTTGCGGGAGAGCACGCGCTGCGTGTCGACAAGCTCCCTGTAAAACTCCGCGAGTGGCAACTTCGTCGGCAATACTGCGTGTTGGATGTCAAACAGGCGGTAATCGCGAGTGGTGAGACGGCGTGATTCAGTGTGCCACGTTTCGGTGCCCGGATAAGGCGTGTTGATGCTGATGTTGACGACCTCGGGAATTTCCAGGCACCAATCGCGCACGACTTTGAACCGTTCGCGGTCCCACGATGGATCGGCAATAATGTTTACGGCCACCGTGATGTCCAACGAGCGAGCGTACTCCAGCGCTTCGAAATTTTTGGAGAGTGTTATGCGCTTGCGATAGTGTTTGAGACCTTCCTCATCTATCGCTTCAAGTCCGAGGAACATGGTATTTAGACCGAGGCGTTTCCAGAGTTTGAACACTTCCTTATTGCGCAACAGCACGTCCCCGCGCGTTTCGAGGTAATAACGTTTCCGGATGCCGCGGCGCGCAATCCCTTCGGCAATCTGCATGCCGTGCTCGGCTTGAATGAATGCTACGTCGTCCACAATGAAAATGCCGGGCTCGCGAATTTGCGCCAGCTCCTCGACAGCGCACTCCGGTGTTTTCACGCGGTAATTGCGTCCATAGAACGTCCATGCGCTGCAAAAGACGCAGTCCCACGGGCAACCTCTGCTGAATTCAATGGAAGCGGCCGGATCGAGCTGGCCGATGAAATACTTCCGGCGATGTCGCGCGAGATAGCGAGCGGGCAATAAATCATCGAGCGATTTGACGAACGCCGGCGGCGGACTGCGGTGATCAAGTGTCACGCAGCCGGGAACCTGTTTCAGGTCGCGTCGGTTTTGCGCGATCGCATCCAGTAGCCCGGTGATGGCCGTTTCGCCCTCTCCGGTCAGCACGCAATCCACGGCACCGTCGGCGTGCCGCAAAATCTCATTGGGAATAAATGAGACGCTGTGGCCGCCAACGCAAATAAAGGCGTCCCGCAGCAGGTCACGCGTCGCTCGTGCGAGGTCAATAATTTCGGGAACGTTTGCGAGATAATTGCCGCAGAACGCGATCACATCTGGCCGCCACTGTTCGACCGAGCGGAAAAAGTCCTGGTGCGATTCGCATTGCAGATCGATCAAATGCACCGAGTGCCCGGCGCGTTCGGCCGCTGCGGCCACAAGCTCGAGCCCGAGCGGCTCCAGCCGAAGATAGATCTTCGAATACATCAAACAGCTGGGATGCACCGCCAGGAATTTCATGTGATCAGAGCAAGTGGAGGTCTGTTTGCTTTTCGGAAGTCACCGAAAGACGACACCCCCCTTTTATTTTTCGCATATTGTTAGGGACGCGCGCGTATTTTTCGCACCTTGCCTGTTCCATTTCGGAATATTGACGGTTGCTGGATCGTTTCAGTGCGATTCATATGTTAGCACAAAAAGGAAATTCTATGGCCGAAGCATCCAGCGAACTTGAGGGACCTGATTTTGAGAAAGGCTACGAGACCGGAAACGTGCGCGATGGAGAAATGCTTTTGGGTCACGCGTTTGGCGAACCGGTTCTTGTGGCCAGACGCGGTGAAGAGCTTTTCGCCATCGGCGCAACGTGCACGCATTACGGCGGCCCGCTGGCGAAAGGTCTGATGGTCGATTGCACGGTGCACTGTCCGTGGCATCATGCGCGGTTCGATTTGCGCACAGGGGAAGCTATTGCAGCGCCCGCCTTAAATAATGTTGCGTGCTACAAGATCGAGAAACGCGGCGAGCGATTTTTCGTAACAGGCAAGATCGATAGAAAAGCGGATCGGAGACCAAAATCATCTCCGGGTAGCGTTGTGATTATCGGCGCGGGTGCTGCGGGCGGCGCCGCCGCTGAAATGTTGCGTCGCGAAGGCTACGACGGGCCGGTTACTTTGATCGGCGCAGATGAATCTCTGCCGTACGATCGGCCAAATCTTTCGAAGGATTATCTCGCCGGCAACGCGCCAGAAGAATGGATCCCGTTGCGACCGCCGGAATTCTATCGCGAACAGAAGATTGATGCCGTTACGAACACGACCGTCACAAGCATCGATCCGAAAGCTAAACAGGTGACGTTGTCCGACGGCCGTTCGTTAGGCTACGGCGCGCTATTGCTGGCGACCGGTGCGGAACCTGTCCACCTTACGATTCCGGGCGCTGATTTGCCGCACGTTTGCTATCTGCGAACCCTCAACGACAGCCGGCGTATCATCGAAAAGGCGAAGAACGCAAGGCGCGCGGTCGTCATCGGCTCAAGCTTCATCGGATTGGAGGTGGCGTGGTCGTTGCGCGAGCGCAAGCTGGAAGTCACGGTCGTCGGAAGAGATTCGGTGCCGCTCAGGAAAGTTCTGGGAACCGAAATGGGAA
This sequence comes from Candidatus Udaeobacter sp., assembly GCA_049791915.1. GTDB lineage: Bacteria > Verrucomicrobiota > Verrucomicrobiia > Chthoniobacterales > UBA10450 > Udaeobacter. Next base: position 34,603 of record JBARAJ010000047.1, on the reverse strand, counting down.
ATCTGGTTCGGGAAACGCACGAAGCGCACGGTGTGAAATTTCATTTCGGTCGAACACCCGCGGCAATTCACGACCGATACGTGGAGCTCGATGACGGAACGAAATTGGACTGCGATTTAGTCGTGGTCGGAATCGGCGTTCGCCCAAACACACATCTTGCTGAGCAAGCCGGCATCGCGACTGACAACGGTGTGTTGGTAAACGAGTTTTTGGAAACGAACGTTCCCGGAATTTTTGCCGCGGGCGACATTGCGCGCTGGCCCGATCCGCGCGCCGGTCGGATCCGCGTGGAACACTGGGTTGTGGCCCGGCGACACGGTCAGACCGCCGCGCGCAATATTCTCGGCGCACGCGAACCGTTCACGATCCCGCCATTCTTCTGGAGCAATCATTTCGATCTGCACATTCACTACGTTGGTCATGGCAGCGGCGGTGATGACGCGAGCGTGTCCGGTGATTTGAAAGCCAAAGAAGCCTCGGTGATCTTTCGCTCTGACGGTAAACTCAGTGCTGTCGCGAGCGTTGGGCGTGATCGCGAGAATCTCGAAGCTGAAGTAGCGCTTGAGCGAGGCGAGGAATTCTCCCCATCATGATTTCGCTGCGCGAAGGTGATAGCTAACACTCCGCCCGTGCAGGCAGATGTTTTTCAATCGCGTCGATCAACTCTGGAATGCTGATCGGCTTCGCGACCAATGGGTGTCCCTGGATATGAAGCCCGCTCTTTGCCTCACTGTGCGTGACCAGCGCCGTTAGGAAAATTATCGGCGTGTCGTGCAATTGACGATCGGCTTCAATTTGTGTCGCTAATTCGCCTCCGTCTATCTTCGGCATGACGATGTCGAGCAAAATCACGTCCGGTTTGAAATCGTGGGCCGTTTGATCAGCCTTGGCGGCATCGTTTTCCTCCAGTACGACATAAGGGCCGGATCTTTCCAGAAGGATTTTTACAAGGTGCGTGCTATTCGCATCGTCATCGACGATCAGAATCCGTCGTTTTCCTTTGGCTGCTGAGTCAGAGGCGGGGTCCACCGAAGGCGAATCAGTGCCGGCCACCCGCGGGAACAAATCTGCTGCCATCAATTTTTGCATGATCCATGAATGCACATTGGTTAAGAAATGTCACGCGCTGAGCCAGGTAACGAACCACGCTCCCAATAAGCCCATGATCACGCCGATCAGGGGACTAGAAACGGCGAACCAGAACGGAATCACCTCTCTCAACGGAATGACTTCACGCGCTACAATTGCGGTTTCAAAAATCGTTTTCATGCTTTTCAGCTTATTGTTCGATTTGGCGGCTGCGATTGCGCGTCTGTCAGATTTTTGAGTGCCACTTCCGGGCCACTCATTGCTCTCTCTGCCGGACGAGAACCCGGGGGTAGCCGCGAAAACGTGCTCGCCATGGCTGGACTATTGTAGGTCGTTGGGTTCACAACGTTTGCATTTTTGCGCCGCTTGGAACGTGGGATGGCCGTTCGTTTGGAACGATAACCTCTGGTCCGTGAAACCCGCGCGCAGCTTGCTCAAGCAGATGGGTTCTGGTGTCAAATTCGATCTGATCAAAGACGAGCACCTCAGTCGCGATAAGCCAGACTGTGAAACAGACAACCAGGGTGCGTAGCGGGAATCCTCTCGGAAACTCGATCATTTTCATGTGTAAGCGTAACTGCGTTCCGAACAGCCGCGCTATTTCGCGTTGGCGAGATTTTCTTCTCCCTCTCGCGAGGGATGTGTAATGCCTCGTTCGAGATAAGTTTATAGGCGTGACTTATTTCGAGCCGGCCGCATCGGATTGAACATCGGCCAAAAGAGGTAGCGCCGATTGTTTCTGACGTGGCAGGACAAAATCCATCACACGCGCCGTCGCAATACCAGAGGCTAGTCAGTACGGTTGGGCATGAAAAGAAATGGGGCAGTGATCATCGCTCTTGTGCTGTGGCTGCTGTTCGTTGCGTCGAATGCATTCGCAATGTTCAAATCGCCGTACCCGCCGAAGGCTTATCCGCCAGAACAGACCATTGTAGTGGGGGTGGGGGAGGATGATCACGGCGTCGTCAGTGCGGCCGAGTCGAAATAGCCATGGAGCGCGCGTCTGTGTTTTTACAAGACAGCAGTTGCGCCGGCGAATGCTGCTCCATTGCGATGCATCTTAACTCCGTGTCCCTCGTTCTTAAGCGACAGTTAGCTGCCAGTTGCGGTTCTCCCAGCGTTGATCGCGTTTCCAAAAAATTGTAAACGCAAACACCGAACCGGCCGGCCATTCGGCGGTTGGAAAATCTGCGAACCAAAGACTCAGTTTCTCCTGGGGCATCATCCGCGACTCGTTAGTCCGCTGCCAATTATCCGTTGACCAGGTGATGGTCGCCTCTTGGTCGACGATGATCCGCAAAATTTTGCCGCGCGACATCCGCCGCATGGCGTGACGAAGTGTCCAAATCTCAAAACGATTCGGCACTGGATTCACCACGTATCGCTGGTACGCCGGATCGACCCGATGGAAGCAAACCTCGTCATGCCGGCTCCGAACCAGCGAAACGTATTCGGCGTGCGACCAGCAAAGCGGCATCGCCGCGCCCGTCGGACAACCGCGTCTCATTCTTGCGTTTGGCAGGTCGGGTCCATCCCAAACCTGTTCGGTGAGCATGCCGCCCTGGTTCGAAAAATCTTCGATCGTCGTGATCAACGGTTTGGGATCGCGACCGGCGGCGAGTTCGTAATGGCCGCGTTCTCCTGTCAAAATCGGCCAGCACCGACCTACTCCGGTTCCGTCGTAAGCACTGCCATCATCTTTTTGGCCGTAGCCGTCGTGATTGTAACGACGCCAGCCCGGGCCTTGCGGCAGGTCGTGCTTGAGAACGCGATCGATCACTTTGATTGAGTCGCACACGAGTGGATCGTGAGGCGATCGAATGCCGTATCGAACCAGATGAAGGAAATCGCCGCCCACAATATTTCGCGCCGGATGGAGGCCGCCGCCGTTGGCGATCTGAATCATCTGTGTGTCGGGATCGGCATGGGGATCAGGTGTATTTGGATCGGTGGGATTAATGCGGATGTAATGGCGAGGAATGCTTTCGACCAACTCGCCCTTTGTCGTGACCGTCCATTCTTCAAGGTGCGCCGCTAACCAATCGACGTATGCGAAAATGAAATCCGACGCGTCCGTGTGACCAGTTTCCCTGGCCCAGTCCGCGGCGCAGGCGAGCGCGGCTATCACCACTGCCAGCGTCGAAGGCGAATAGCCGGAATTTTCTTCCCAGCGTTCCTGCGCTGTCACCGGCCCTCGCACGATCAGGTTTGCAGCTGCGCGCACAATAATTTCGCGCGGGTCGAATAGGCCGAGCGCATCGTGTTTGTGCAAACGCCACGCGAGCACTATCGGCAGCGCAACTTGATCAAGCTGGAGCCCGGACCAGTAGGCGGTCCCGTCAATCCAGCTGTTTTGCGGAAACGAGCCGTCCGGACGCTGGATCGCCGCCAGCCAGATTAATGCGCGCAGCGGCGTGCCGGTCTGTCCGGTGGCGAGAAGCGCGGTGGCGCTCTGCACAAGGTCGCGCGTCCAGACCAGATGATAGCCACCGAGATCCAGATCGCCTTTGACTTCGCCCCAGGGGATGCTCATTGAAGCGACGAGTGCGCCTTGGAAAACCTTGTCTTCATGCGCAAGCAACACGCACCGGCTCAGCCGGTACTCGCCGCCGCCATCGGACGTGTCGCCGCTAAAATCGAACTCCGGATTGATCACTGCGCGTTGCCACTGACGAACATACCCTTCGCAGTTTGACGCAAACGGCTCCGCCAGCGATTGGAACAGTTTGGTGGCAGCGCTCTGGTAACTTCGACCAAGAGCGACAGCGATCGTAAATTCACCGCTGTCCGGCAAATCGATTTCGCCGGTCAACGCGATATTCCCGTTCGGCGCTGTTCGAAATTCCCAGTCCATTTTGAAGTTATCCATCAGGTCCTGCCAACCATCACTGAAGCCGACGTAGCCGACCGAGCGCCGGGAGAAGCCGCTGCTGCACGCCATTAACAGATGCACGTTCTGGCGCTGTGCGTGCATCAGTTTATTACCACCGATTTCAACGCATGACCCCGAGTTGCCGGCGCCAAACCCAGCCAGGTGCGGTGCTAACAATGAGTACAGGCGTAATTTGCCGCGTAATGATTCGTCGAACACCTCGAGTTTTGTGTGCACGAGCAGGACCGACCGGTGCGGATCCGTGAGCACATCTTTCACCAGACGATAGCGGCCGTTCGGTTCCGAATTGGTTAGGCGATAAAACAGGCAATCGCGCTCCGGATATTCAATCTCGTGATTCAGGTCGCGCTTTTCCTCGTGGCAAAACGTTTCGCCGTCGCTGATCAGAAACTGAAAATCGCGCGTGTTGGGTTTATCGACGTGAGGATAATAAATTTCGTTCACGATCCCGTGACTCAGCGTGAACCAGACGCGGCAACTGGTGTGATACGCCGTGCCAACGCCCTCTTTCGCGCTCGACGTCCAGCGCGGCTCGATGCCCGGCGCGCCAAACGCTACCGAACTCTCAGGCGAACTCATGCCCTAAGCGTTAGACGAATCGACTCCGAACAGCAAGATCGTCACCGAAAATTCGACCGCGGATTACATGGATAACACGGATGATGCGAAAAACTGGGACAATCGTTGTAGGGCGTCTATGTCAGACGCCAATGACAGTCAGCTTGATTCAGTCCCTCGCGCAGATTAAGCGTGGCTCTGGTATATGGCTCGATCTAGCACGAGTGAAGTGTTGCGCGCGCATTGCGCGGCGATTGCGGAGGAAGAAGGGGTCCTGCGTGAAGGCGGCGGCAAAGCCGGTCACGAGCGCCAGCGTAAGATGGGACGTTTGCCGGTGCGCGAGCGGATTCGTCACTTGCTCGACAAAGATTCACCGTTTTTCGAGATCGAACTCTGGGCCGCCTATAAAATGTATGAGCAATGGGGAAAGATTCCGGCGGCGGGAGTTGTCACCGGCATCGGTAACGTCGAAGGCGTTCCATGCATGCTCGTCGCCAACGATGCAACTGTGAAAGCCGGCGCGTTTTTTCCGGCGACGACCAAGAAGGTCATTCGCGCGCAGCGGATCGCGTTCGAGTGCGCGTTGCCGCTCATTTACCTCGTCGATTCGGCAGGCGTGTTCCTGCCGATGCAGGATGAAATTTTTCCCGATGAAGATGATTTCGGCCGGATCTTTCGCAATAACTCGGTGATTTCAGCGGCGGGCATCCCGCAGTTTGCTGCGATCATGGGCAATTGTGTCGCAGGCGGCGCATACCTGCCGGTGTTGTGCGACAAGATTTTGATGACGCAGGGAAGCGGGCTCTATCTCGCCGGGCCATCGCTGGTGAAGGCGGCCATTGGTCAGATTGTCGAGGCGGAAGAATTGGGCGGCGCGAAAATGCATTCGGAGATCAGTGGGACAGTCGATTTTTTCGAAAAAGATGATCCGTCCTGTCTCAAACGCCTTCGTTCGTTAGTCGCTCTGCTGCCCGAAGCGAGAGCGAGCGGCGCGCTCGGAGATCGCGCCCTACCAAAAACACCGAAGCCGGCCAAAAACCCGGACAGCGTTTACGATCTGATCAGCTTCGATGGGCGGAAAAATTACGATGCGCGCGACCTGCTGGCGACAATCGTCGACGAAAACTCACTCGATGAATACAAGGCCGATTACGGCAAAACACTCGTGACCGCTTATGCCCGCATCAATGGCCGGCCAGTGGGCATTGTTGCCAACCAACGCGTGCAGGTCAGGACGAAAAAGGAAGGAATCCAGATGGGCGGCGTCATTTATTCTGGTAGCGCCGATAAAGCAGCGCGGTTTGTGATGGATTGTAATCAGACGAATTTGCCGATCGTTTTTTTCCAGGACGTCAGCGGGTTCATGGTCGGTCGCGACGCGGAAGAGAGCGGGATCATCCGCAGCGGCGCGAAGCTGGTGAACGCGGTGAGCAATTCCGTTGTGCCAAAGATCACCGCGATCGTGGGGGGATCGTTTGGCGCCGGCAATTACGCAATGTGTGGCAAGGCGTATGATCCGCGATTCATCGTTGCCTGGCCGAATGCGCGCTATGCGGTGATGGGCGCTGCGCAGGCGTCGGACACGGTGTTCTCGATTCTCGCCAGGGCCCACGAGCGCGGCGACAAGAAAGCGTCGCCCGAAGAACTGGAGGAACTTCGCGCGAACGTGAAACAGAGTTACGAAGAGCAAACCGATATTCGCTACGGCGCCGCGCGTGGCTGGGTGGACGCCATCATTCAACCGCACGAGACGCGCGACGTGCTGATTCGCCTTTTGGAATACGTCTCGCGTCCAATGCCGAAAGCGCGTTTCCACACAGGAGTCATCCAAACGTAGGCGCACTTCCGCGATTTTACGGCTTAAAGCGTTGAAGCGTTTTCCCGCTCTGTCATGGTGAGCGCAGCGAAACATCTCTGGCTATTCGCGCGCAATGAGCGAGCGGAACTAATCAGAGATTCTTCGCTTCGCTCAGAATGACAAAAACCATATTATTTTAGCGACGTAACTTTTGTAACGGATTCTATGCCTGTTGTTTCGATCGAAAAACAATCGCCGCAGATAAGCGTGGTAACTCTCAACCGGCCTGAACGCCGGAACGCTCTTACTCTCGAACTATTAACTGAATTATGTGCGGCCATTAAGGCAGCTTCCGAGCAAACGGAGCAACGCGTTCTAATCTTGCGCGGAGCAGGCGCGGCGTTTTGCACCGGCTTGGATTTGAAGGAAGCCGCCGATACCACGAAAGCGCACGCGACCGCCGAAATGGTGGCGAATACTTTGGTTGCGATCAGTCAAACGCGTCTCGTCACCATTGCGGCAGTGCACGGCGCTGCGCTAGCCGGCGGGGCAGGGATAATGTCGGCGTGCGATTTTGTTGTCGCCGCGGAGAGAACAAAGATCGGATATCCCGAGGTGCGCCGCGGATTGGTTGCTGGATTGGTAATGACATTTCTGCGCCGCCAGATCGGCGAACGGAACATGCGCGAGCTGTTGTTTGGCGGAGAGTTAATCGACGCCGCACGCGCGAACGAAATCGGACTGGTGAATCGCGTCGTTGCTCCAGACGACGTGATGAGCGAAGCACAAAAATTTGCCGGGTCGGTTCTGCAAGGGGCGCCCGCCGCGCTGGCGCAGACGAAACGACTAGTAGAGCAGCTCTGGTGGCATTCCGTGAAGGGAGACGTCGATCTCGCGCTGAAATATCACATGCAGGCGCGTGAGTCAGACGAAGCGCGCGAAGGCATCGCCGCCTTTAACGAAAAGCGCAAGCCAAGCTGGGAAAAATCGTAGCACAGGCTTCCAGCCTGTGGGGCCACCAGGCATCTTGCCTGGTTCCGTGCCCTATGCCATTCGGCAGGCGAGACGCCTACCGGTCCGACAGCCAAGCTGGCTGTGCTACTTGGTTTGCGAAACGGCTACGCAGGTTGTGGCGGTCGGGAAACCGTCGTCCCGGGATTCCCAGCGGACGGTCCCTGGTATTGTGCGCTGCCGAAGCCAAGAATCGGGAAGAAAATGATTCCCAAAAAAGCGAGGCCGAGGCCGAAGCCTACACCTTTGCCGAAGCTTTTGGCCAAATCGATGCAGAGAATTATGCAGATAATGAAATTCACGAGCGGGATGAGCATCAACAGAATCCACCACCATGGACGGCCGACGATCTTGCACCAAATGTAAAGATTGTAGATTGGAATGATGCTGGCCCAACCGGGTTGGCCGGCTTTGGTGAACACTTTCCACATTGCCACTATCACCAGCAGCGCTATGAGCAGCCCGATAATCGTCGAGATCGGGCTTGGAGCCGTACCCTGAGCGCCGTAGCTATAATCGACTTCTCCGAGCAAGCGTGCGGGCGTAAACAAAACGGTTTGCGTAACTTCGATGAGTGAGTTCATAGAGTTGAAGAGTTACGCGAGGTTTAAAAGACCGCTACCAGCGCGGCAAGCAAAATCTTTTGCTAGCTCTTAAATGCGCGGCACTTAGCAATGTTTGGCAACCTGGCAGATACGCGTTTCTCGTCGCACACATCCAAATCCCCAGCCCGCAAACGCCCGGCGATGTACTTCCGGAAACCGGACGTTACTTGTGCACCTTCATCTTCTTGCGTTTTTCCTTTTTCTTGAAAGGCGTGCTTGTTGGCGTCGGTGACGGCGTCCCAGAAGGCTCTGGTGTTGGCGATGGTCGCACCCGTGGCTGAGCCAAGATGCCTTGATGACCATCCTTGAGTTGTTGCAAAGCCAGTTTGAGCTCCGGCGTCGTGGCCAAAGCAGACATTCGCTGATAATAGAGTTCGTAATAATCGCGGAGCCGTTTTCGTTTTTCCAAATCTGTCCGGGCCGCCTGCGCAAATTTTCCTGCTGCTTGCACCTCTGGATCATTGATGGTGCGATTCTTCAATTGCCGCCATAACGCATGCACCTTCAGTGTATCGGCCTCAGTGCCCAGCGACTTCGGCTTAAAACTGTCGTCGAGTTGCTTCAACTCCGGCAACTCAGGGCCGTTTGGCGGCGGGGTGGGGCTAGGTTCTTCCTCTTGTTCTGGAAAGAGATCCACAGACGGCGGCGCGGCTTCCTGTCCGTGCAGCATCAGCGCCGCAATCAACAGCGCGCTCAAAACGATTAGCCCGTATGTTTTCATCCCTGGTCCGTCAAAATGTAACCGAATTTCCCGATGCGGGAAGGCGCTACCCGTGGTAAAGAACCCCGCGGCATTTCGGGGCGTAGCTTAGCTTGGTAGAGCGCGTGGTTTGGGACCACGAGGTCGGAGGTTCAAATCCTCTCGCCCCGACTTTTGTTCTGGGGAGCGCACGCGCCTCGCGTGCTGCGACTGTCGGCCTCGCCAATCGCTCTTCTTCTTTCGCATCCAACGTTCTACCCCAAATTCGGCGCGAGGCGTTTTTCCACTGCGGACACGGGTTCGCTTCGCCGGGTCGCATAATCAACTGCTTGATCGCGTCCGATCTGCCCTACGCCGAAATATTTCGAATCCGGATGCGAAAAATAGAGGCCGCTTACGCTTGCGCCGGGATGCATTGCATATGATTCCGTCAGTTTGATCCCTGCGTTGCTCTCGGCATCGAGCAAATCAAAGAGGGTTCGTTTCTCGGCGTGATCGGGACAGGCTGGATAACCGGCGGCGGGCCGGATGCCGCGATATTTTTCACGGATCAGATCAGCGTTCGAGAGTTGTTCGTCACGCCCAAATCCCCACGCGATGCGAGCTTCCTTATGCAGATATTCGGCAAACGCTTCAGCTAACCGGTCTGCTAAAGCTTTGGCCATGATCGCGCTGTAGTCGTCATGTTGAAGCTTGAACTCCTCGGCAAGCTCATCCGCGCCGTGAATTGAGACCGCGAACCCGCCGAGATAATCTGACGGTTGATGGTTGATAGTTGAGAGTTGAGAGCTTGCCGGCGCGATGTAATCCGCGAGACAATGATTGAATTGTCCTGTCGGCTTTTGCATTTGCTGACGCAGAAAATAAAACGTGGCAATCTCTTCAGTGCGGGCATCATCAGCGTAAACATGAACGTCGTCGCCGACGGCGTTTGCGGGCCAAAAAGCGTAAACGCCGCGCGGGACTAGGAGATCTTTCGCTGCAATACGCTCGAGGAGTTCCTGCGCATCATCGAAAAGTTCGCGCGCTTCTTTGCCCATCTTTGGGTCGTCGAAGATCGCCGGGTAACGGCCACGCAATTCCCACGCATGAAAGAACGGCGACCAATCGATGTATTCGATCAGGTCGCGCACCGCGATCGATATTTTCCCCGGGATATACACACGCTCTCCGAGAAATTCGGGTTTCGGTGGCACATAGCTGATCCAATCGATCGGCGTTCGATTGGCGCGCGCCCGCTCAAGGGTCAGCAGCTTTTTCGCTTCCGTTTTCGCTGCGTGCTCCCGGCGCAAACGCTCGTAGTCTGCGCGCGTTTGTTTATCGAAGTCCGATTTCAGTTGCTCATTGAGCAATGCGTTTACCACACCCACGGCACGCGACGCGTCGAGCACGTGCACCGTGCTCGCGCGGTAGTGCGGCGCGATTTTGACCGCGGTGTGGGCCCGGCTGGTCGTCGCCCCACCGATCAGAAGCGGCAACCGAAATCCTTCCCGCTCCATCTCCTGGGCGACGTGAACCATTTCATCCAGCGACGGCGTGATCAGACCGCTTAAGCCGATGGCGTCCGCTTTTTTCTCGCGCGCTGTTTCCAGGATCTTCGCCGCGGGAACCATCACGCCGAGATCGATCACGTCGTAGTTATTACATTGCAAAACCACGCCGACGATATTTTTGCCGATGTCGTGCACGTCGCCTTTTACAGTCGCCATGACAATGCGTCCCTGCGGCTTCGCGTCGGCGGATTTTTCTGCTTCCATGAACGGCATCAGATAGGCGACAGCTTTTTTCATGACGCGGGCACTCTTCACCACCTGCGGTAGAAACATTTTGCCCGACCCGAACAAGTCACCGACCACGCTCATTCCAGCCATGAGCGGACCTTCGATCACGTCGAGGGGCCGCCTGCATTTTTGGCGTGCCTCCTCAGTGTCGACGTCGATGTAGTCGGTGATCCCTTTAACCAATGCGTGCTTCAGACGCTCTTCGACGGGTTGCTTTCGCCATGTTTCGTCGGCGACCGGCGCTTTGCCTTTCGCCTTTACGCGTTCCGCAAATTCGACCATGCGTTCGGTTGCGTCGTCGCGGCGATTCAACAGCACGTCTTCGACGCGTTCCCGCAGTTCGGGTTGGATTTCTTCGTAAACTGCCAATTGCCCGGCATTCACGATCGCCATGTCCAAGCCAGCACGAATTGCGTGGTAAAGAAAAGCGGCGTGCATCGCTTCGCGTACGGTATTGTTGCCGCGAAACGAAAACGAAATATTGCTGATTCCGCCGCTGACGCGTGCACCTGGCAGGTTTTTCTTGATCCAGCGCGTCGCTTCAATGAAATCGACGGCGTAATTGCGATGCTCGTCGAGACCCGTCGCGACTGTCAGAACATTTGGATCGAAAATGATATCGTTCGCTGGAAACTCGGCTCTTTGCGTCAACAGATTGTAAGCGCGCGCGCAGATTTCGATCTTGCGTTGGACAGAGTCGGCCTGGCCTTTCTCGTCGAACGCCATCACGATGGCGGCTGCGCCGTATCGCCTGATCAGTTGTGCATGGCGCAGAAATTCTTCTTCGCCGTTTTTCAGGCTGATTGAGTTCACAACGGCTTTGCCCTGGAGACATTTGAGTCCTGCTTCGATGACGCTCCACTTCGAGCTGTCGACCATGATTGGGATGCGCGCGATTTCCGGTTCGCTGCCGATCAAATTCAGGAAGCGAACCATCGCCGCTTCCGAATCGATCATCCCTTCGTCCATGTTTACGTCGAGCAGGTTCGCGCCGCCCTGCACCTGCTGACGCGCGACAGTCAGCGCACCATCGAAATCGCCGGCCAGAATCAGCTTCGAAAATTTTGGTGACCCCGTGATGTTAGTACGCTCGCCGATCACAGCGAAACCAAACTCCGGCGTGATCTTCAGCGGCTCGAGCCCGGACAATTCCAAGGCGTTGGAACTGCGGTCATCCTGAGCGGAGCGAAGCGGAGTCGAAGGATCCCGCGAAGTTATACTATTGTGTTTTTCCACGGGATTCCTCGACTTAGCTCGGAATGACGGATGCAACGCGTGGCTTGCAGTCGCGGACGCGATCCACGATTGCGCGGATGTGTTCGGGAGTCGTCCCGCAGCAACCACCAACAATATTCAGCCAGCCGTTTGCCACCCACGCCGCAAGTTTGGGTGCAAACGATTCTGCAGTTTCAGGAAATCCGGTCGGCGAAAGCGGATCGGGCAATCCTGCATTCGGATACGCACTGACGTAAAACGGTGCGATCCGTGAAAGTTCTTCTATAAATGGTTCCATCTCATCTGGACCGAGCGCGCAGTTCAAACCGAGGATAAGAGGTTGCGAGTGCGCGATTGAAACAAGGAATGCTTCCACGGTTTGGCCGCTCAAATTCCGTCCGGATTTATCGATCACGGTGCCTGAGACCATCAACGGCACACTGCGGCCGGTTTCTGCCAACGCATCGGTGATGGCGAACAACGCAGCCTTGCCGTTGAGCGTGTCAAAAATGGTTTCGACGATGAGAAGGTCGACACCACCTTCGAGCAGCGCTTTCGCTTGATCGAGATAAGTTTGGCGCAGCTGATCGAACGAGACCGCGCGAAATGCCGGATCGTTTACGTCAGGTGAAAGAGAGCCCGCGACTGGAAGCGGTCCCATTGATCCGCCAACAAATCGCTGCTGGCCGCTTTCATTCGCGGCCCGGTCCGCAGCGCGGCGCGCGATCTGCGCCGCTTCGAAATTAATTTCATGAACCAGCGCACGAAGACCGGCATCGTCGATCACGCGCTGAAAAAATTCCTGGTCTTTGCGGCCATGTGTTGGTTCGCCTTGAAATAGGAAATCGTGGAAGCCGATCGTTGTTCCGCTGAAGGTGTTCGTTTCAATGATGTCCGCGCCGGCTTTGAGGTAATCGGAATGAATTTGCCCGATCACCTGCGGCTTCGTCAGGTTCAATAGCTCGAGACTGCCTTTGAGATCTTTGCCTTGCCAATCGCGGAACCGTTCGCCGCGGTAATCCGCTTCCGACAATTTGTATCCCTGGATCATCGTTCCCATCGCGCCATCAAGCACGACGATCCGCTTGCGCATCAACGCTTCCAGAGGATGAACCCCGCTTGTCGTCATAGTGTCCGGCAACTAAACGGCGTTTCGCGAGGTGATCAAGAAACAAATTGACGCATCATGATGCGTAGATGCGTTAAAAACCCTTGCTCGTGCTCTTGATCGTAATCAAAAACGATCGCAATAAATTACCGCTGCGATAACAATGCCGAAATCCGAATGAAGGCCAAAGGAACGTCAAGTGCCGGACATTGTTAGGTAGGGCGCGTCGCTCCCGTGCGCGCCATCGCTTCGGGGAGCAGAGGACTGCCCGCCCTACCTAGCCTCCATACGCTGCATGGCGTTGTAGAGGCGGTTGTGTCAACCGCGCGAATTTTGTAGGGCGTCTGTGCCAGACGCCAACCATTCGGGCAATGGAATTGATGAAGAGTGTTGGGGCGAGGGCGCCGCAACCAACACGTGAGGGCGCGTGTGCTCCGCTCTTATGGCGCTATGCGATCCGTGAGCGTGTCGGTGTGAAAATCGGCGTGGTCACGCAAACGCGACCATGGGCTGTCCTTCTTTGTTGTGTCTGCGACGCTGTTTTTCTCACCTTTGGCATAATCATCCCACGAATTGTAGCGAGCGATCGCGAGGAACGTCCAATTGGCACCCTCCAAGTGTTGCATCAATACGTTGCCGGCAGTCGTGTCGGTTGCCGCATTTGGCAATTCACTGAGCATCTTCTCCAATTGCTCTCGATGACCAGGAGCAGGGCGGTAATAAGAGACAGAATAAACCGAGCCCGTGGTTTTCGACTTCGAGTCCGCGTCAATACCCATGGCTCGCGTGAATTCTTCCCATGAAGGACCGTTTACGAACGTATCAGTGTGCCATGCACCCAAGTCGCGTTTGTCCGGAGGCACAGCCGTTCCCGCAGCTTCGACGGTCGCTTTTGGTCCGAGATGCGTAATCACGGCGTAATCCCAGGCGTCGCCGTCCTGATGGCGAAAGACAACAAAATGATCGGGCATTGGGTTATGAGGGTCGGGCGTTTTGAGCCAATCCCCCAATTGCGTTGCCTTACCGAGCGCCGCTTTTGCGAAATGGACGTGATAAACATCGCTCCGTTTGCGAGCCCCGGCAGTCGCCGCCTGCTTTTCACCCGTGGCCGATTTCGCTGCCGTCTGTCCGTGAACAAACGTAGCTGGTAACAAGCCAAACGATGTGATGGCGACAATGGTAATGATCGATTTCATAATGATACTGTTTCTTTCTGTTTTGGGGTTGAACGCGACCTTGTTTGAGATCCGCGCAGGCAGCTAAGGCAAGTTGTGTCGAGCCCTGTCTGCGTCTTGTTTGTTTCCGCGCAGGTATGAGGATCGGCATCTCAGGTGTCAATGCTTATTTCCAGCCGCGAAAACCGATCTCCACCATCATTCCGCTGATGCGATTGGGCACGCAACGGGCGCTCAATATTCAGCGAAGGCCTCGTCTGGATAGCAATACAACCAATGCTCGCCCGGCTGCGCCGATGCGATCACCGGATGTCCACTGGCGTGCGCGTGTTTGCTGGCGTGCTGATTCGGTGAGCTGTCACAGCACAGCGTGACTCCACATGTCTGGCATGTCCGCAGATGAACCCAATAGGAACCGATCTTTACGCATTCTTCGCATTCGCGGCGATGCGGCTGCTTGATCGACTCAATCTCAATCGCATCCAGATGAGAACATCCTCGGGTACTCATGATCGCTTAGTGTGAGGATGTTGCGTTCACTGATGCGTTACGCCGGGATGCGAGGCTCATATGGATTCCGGCGACGGCCATTCCGCCTTCGCCAACCGCCGCGGCACAACGCTTCACCGATCCCGAGCGGACGTCGCCGGCTGCAAAAATTCCCGGAAGACTGGTTTCGAGCGGAGCGGGGCGGTGTTTGTTTTCGCGCCACGCTGGTGCTTCAGCGACCTCGGCACCGGTTTTGATGAATCCTTTCTCGTCCCGCTCGATTTCCGCCGGCAACCACTCTGTGCATGGGCGAGCGCCGATCATGGAAAACACCGCCGGCGTTCGAACGACTCGGCGCTCGCCTGTCTTGGCATTTTCCAGTTCGATTTGTTCCAGCTTTTTTGCGCCGGACATTTTGCGGATCTCGGTGTTGTAGAGGATCTCGATATTTTCGCGCGCCTCCACCCGACGCGAAAGATAATCCGACATCTTATTGGCAATGTTGTTTCCCCTAACGACAAGTAGTACTTTGGCCGCGCCCTCGGAAAGGAACATCGCTGCCTGGCCGGCTGAGTTGCCGCTACCTGCGACAACCACAGTTTCGTTGCGACAAAGCTGACCCTCCAGCGCGGTGGCAGCGTAATAAACGCCGGCACCTTCGAATTGTTCGCGGCCCTCCGCTTCGAGCCGGCCATATTCGGCGCCAGTGGTAATCAGGACAGCTTTTGCGCGCAGCACGGCACCGCAGCCTTCTGTCTCGAGGCATGCACGGTACTCGCCATCAGGGTGGTACTGTATTGAGAGGGCTTGGGCTGGTGTGGAAAATTTCGCGCCGAACCGATAGGCCTGAAGCTGAGCGAGCCAGGTTAATTCGCCGCCACCGATGCCGGTCGGGAATCCAAAGAAGTTTTCAATGAGTGACGAGGAACCGGCTTGCCCGCCCGGCGCATAACTTTCCACAACGACCGTCTTCAATCCCTCAGATGCAGCATACACCGCTGCGGCCAGACCTGCCGGTCCAGCGCCAACGATTGCGAGGTCACAGAGAACTTCGGTTTCATCTTCTTCCGCGAGCGACCGCAGCAAGCCGGCTTCCCGGGCGACTTCCCGCAACGACGGCTTGCGCAAGCGCGCACCGGCCGGTGTGATCAAGACCGGCAAATCGCGAGTCGTTAGGTGAAAACGTTCGCTCATCGCCTTCCCCTGTTCGCTCTCAAATTCTACCAGCCGATGCGGAATGCGATTCTTGTCGAGAAAATCATCGAGCTGATGTCCATCGCGCGCGTTGCGGCTGGCCAGAACACGCATGCCCGCAAATTCGCGATCGCGACGAAGCCGGCGTCGTCGCATGATCAAGGCATCGACGATTGGCTTGCTCACGGCGGGAATTTCCGCCAGCGCGCGCCGAAGTTCGGCTGCCGGAATGTGAAGTATCTCGGCCTCATCCGATGTGACTCTGGACGAACCGAGGATCGATGTGCCCTGGAGCATCGATACGTCGCCCATGAAATCACGCTCGTGCGCGGTAGCCAGGTTATATTCGGTGCCGTCGCGCGTCTCAAACGCTTCGAGTTCGCCGCGCAAAACAATTGCTAGTCCGAGGTCACGTTGCCCGGCCTTGAACAGGACGTCGCCGCGTTTCATCACTTGGCGTTTGCCCAAAGGCTCAAGTAGCGAAAGCTGATGATCGTTCAATTTTGGAAACGCGATGCTTTCGGTATCGCGATAGAACTGTTCGTCTTGCTCGTCCTCAGTCACCTGCGAAACTTACGCGCGACTCGACACAATCCAAATCGAACTCATGCCGACGCGCACTTACGAATTCGTTCAGCTTGATGTTTTCACGCGGACGCCGCTTTCGGGTAATCCGCTGGCGATCTTTCCTGACGCTCGCGGATTGAATGACGCCGAGATGCAAGCCTTGGCGCGCGAGATGAATCTTTCGGAAACGACTTTCATTTTCCCACGCGATGCCCCGACTGAAGCTTGGGAAGGAAAGAAAGTCCGTATCTTTACGGTCGAGGCGGAATTGCCGTTTGCCGGGCATCCAACGCTCGGCACAGCGCTGTATTTGTATGCGTCGGAATCCAATCAAAAGAAGCCCGCCGAAATCATCCTCGACTTGAGAGCCGGAAAAATTCCGGTGCGCTTCACTGCGAATTCCGAGAACGCCGGCGGTGATCGAGTGGATGGTCAGGTGTTTGGTGAAATGCGCCAGCGCGATCCTGAATTCGGAACTCCGCTTTCGCGAGAAGACGTCGCGCGCGTCATTGGAATCGCAGTTGACGAAATCTCTTCGGAATGGCCAATCCAACCGGTCTCGACAGGATTGACCTTCACGATCGTGCCATTCCGCAATCGACAGACGCTCTCGGATCTAAAGTTTAGTTACATTCAGGCAGCGGAGTTCCTAAGGAACACCGGTGCGAACTTTTTCTACTTTCTTTGTCCCGAGCGGCGCGAAGGCCGGCTCGAAGCTCGAGCACGAATGTTTTTTTACGGTGGCGAAGACCCCGCAACAGGGTCAGCGGCTGGTTGCGCCGCGAGTTGGATGGTCCAGCACGGCGTCGCAAATAGTGATGAGCAGGCGGTGATTCGGCAAGGCATTGAGTGTCGCCGCCCAAGCGAAATGCATATCCGGGCGACGCGGGAAGAGGAACGCGTTACCAATGTCCGCGTCGGTGGCTATGCCGTGGAAATATTGCGCGGAACAGTGGCCCTGTGAGTAATCGCCGTTATCGCATGACGCGGGACGGACACTAAAATCTTGGACGGAGAGGAGAGGGACTTGCCCGCCCCTGTGGTTTTGCCGTATCCACAAACATGCCGATGGTGCTTCAAGACGCCTGTGACGAGAACATAATTCGATCCGGGCCGGCGGCGGCGCCATGCTCGAAAACTCGCGGTCGCTGGATTCTCGCCGCAACCATTCTCGCGTCGAGCATGGCGTTTATTGATGGCACGGTCGTGAACGTGGCGTTGCCCGCCCTGCAAGCGAATCTCAATGCTACCGCCACAGATGTGCAATGGGTAGTCGAATCGTACGCGCTTTTTCTCTCTGCGTTGCTGCTGGTCGGCGGCTCGTTAGGCGATCATTACGGTCGTCGTCGCATCTTTTTGCTCGGTGTTGCCATCTTCGCGGTTGCATCAGCCGCATGCGGTCTGGTCGGGAACATTCACCAATTAATCGTGGCCCGCGCGTTTCAAGGATTCGGCGCGGCACTTCTTGTCCCGGGCAGCCTTGCGATCATCAGCAATTCTTTCTCCGAGCAGGAACGCGGACGCGCAATTGGATTATGGTCGGGCTTCAGCGCAATCACTACTGGAGTTGGGCCGGTTTTCGGCGGATGGCTGATTGAGCACGTTTCATGGCGCGCCGTGTTTTTCATCAATCTTCCGATCGCACTCGTTGTGATATTGATTTCGCTCCGCCACGTCGCAGAAAATGCAGATAGAGAAAGCAGTGGTGTCGACTGGGTTGGTGCAATTTTGGCGGCACTCGGTTTGGGCGCGCTGGTTTACGGATTGATCGAATCGGCCCAAGTCGGTTTTAACGATGGCTCAGTGATCATGGCGTTGGCGGCAGGCGTTGTCGTTTTGATTCTGTTTTTCTTTGTCGAATCTCGCCTTTCGCATCCGATGTTGCCGCTGACATTGTTTCGTTCGCGGACATTCGCTGGAACGAATCTTTTAACATTTCTGCTCTACGCTGCGCTTGGTGGAACACTCTTTTTCCTGCCGTTGAATTTGATTCAGGTTCAGCGGTACCCACCGACTTCCGCTGGCGCGGCGCTGTTGCCGTTCATATTGATCATGTCGTTCCTTTCGCGTTGGTCCGGCGGACTTGTTGCGCGTTACGGTCCAAAACCTCCACTTGTCGTTGGCCCGGTTATCACAGCCGTTGGTTATTTGCTCTTCCTGCTGCCGGGAATTGGTGGCAATTACTGGACAAATTTTTTTCCGCCGGCGGTTGTGCTGGGATTAGGCATGGCAATCACGGTAGCGCCGCTGACCACGACCGTTATGAGCTCGATCGCGCAAAACCGCGCTGGGGCCGCATCGGGAGTGAACAACGCCGTCGCGCGCACGGCGAGTCTCGTCGCGATTGCAGTTCTTGGAGTCGTGATGATCCATGTGTTCAAAACAAATCTGGATCACAGATTGAGCACTACGAATTTGCCGGCGTCAGTCGCGCAATCGCTGCAAACTCAATCGATAAAGCTCGCGGCTATGGATATTCCTGAAAATGTGAATCCCGAAATGCACCAGCTAATCCGTCGCGTAATCGATGAATCTTTCGTGTTCGGATTTCGCGTGGTGATGGTGATTGGTGCCGCGCTGGCCGCCGCAAGCGCAGTTACTGCGCTGTTTTGGATTGGAGCAACGCCACGTGTGCGGACCGACGAGAAGAGCTAATGCCGGGGAGCGGAAGAAATTCGTCCTGAAGAAGGGGTGGGTTTCGTGACCGGCCTAGCTCTATGGCCGAAACTATTTAGCTCTGAACGGCCCCTCAAAGACGCTTTCCGAAACCTTCCGTCGGTCATTCGGACTCTCGCGAGCCTGCAATTTTACAGGAAGTAATTCTTTCGGACCTGGCCTCCCGACGGCTGCCATTGCTTCGACTTGGAATTCGTCAGGAATCCGAAGTTCTTTCCGCGCGTGCTCGTAATCGAAGCCTTCCATGCCATGCACGACCAAGCCTTGATGAAAACCTTGCAGCGCGAAGTTCTCCCAAGCTGCGCCGCAGTCGTAAGAATGCGTCACTGAAGGTTCGTTATCGTGATCGAAAAGTTTGCGCGAAATAAAAACGACAAGAACGGCTGCGTTCTTTGCCCACGCCTTGTTCGCGTCCACGAGCAGATCGAAAAACGTCTGCCAATGTTCGGTGCCGCGACGCGCGTAAAGAGCGCGCCAATGCTGCGCGTTGAATGATGACGGCGCCCAACGGGCGGCTTCGAACAACCGCATCAATTCCTCCTGTGAAATTTCGTCGCCAGACATCGCCCGCGGCGACCAACGATCGAGCAACAGCTTCTCGATTGGATGATCTGCCTTACGGATTTCGCTGCCCTTAATCATATGCATCGACACGATAGTCGACGACGCATTCTGTGATCAAGACGCCTCGTCACTCCTAACGCATCTCAATTTCCCGCTCGATTCGCGGATCAGGAATGAGTTAGTAGCTCGTGGTTCTGGATAATCCCATTACCGCCAGGGTATCGCTGTCGAGGTAACCGCTCGGGCGCAAGCCGTTGGTGCTTTGATAACGCCTGACGGCTTTCTGCGTCTCAGGGCTGAGCACACCGTCTGTGTCGCCGCGATAGTAGCCTTGACGAGCCAGTCGCTCCTGCGCTGCGGCAATGGTCGAAGAATCTGATTGCGATTCATCGCTGTAGGCATTCGGATTGTCGTATGCTTGAGTTTGGTAAACACCGGAATCGTAGTAGCCCTGCGATTGGTCGGGATAACTGTTTTGATCGTAATACATCTGCCCTTGGTAATCGCCGGAGTCGGAGTTGCCGGGATTATAATTGTACGAAGACGGATAATCATAACCGTAGGTCGACGAGCCATAGCCATCATTAGGAAAGCCATAGTCGTAGTAGTAATCGCCCGGATAGTACGAAGGCCACCAAGGAGAAAATCCCAGATTGAAGATCACCCACGATCCATTAATGAAGGAGCATCGGTGACCATTCCACCAATGGTCGCAGTTGCGGTTCCAGTCGCGATGCCAATCCCCTGAGCCTTGAGCGAAAACGTGTTTTTGCCAGTCACGCCGCAGATTATTGTTTCCATTCCGCAGATTGTTTGCGTTCCGTAGATTGTTTCCATTCCGGAACTGCGTTCCAGTGTTTCGCTGGTTCCACACGCGGGTGACAGCTGGGTTTCTGCGATCCGCGAATGGCGCGACACGATTGCGTTGAGGGATAGTTGCTATGGTGTATGGACCGGAACGCGTGAACGAACCTCGACTCGAATAGAAAGGCCGCGGGTACGCGGAGGATGGTGACGAACGCATCCCAAACGAGGAATAGCGTTGGCCTGAATAAAACGGTCTACCGCCATAAGACCCCATCGGCGTCGAGCGGAACGATGAAACACCGCTGGGCCGCATCGGAGCGTGAACCGCCGGGGCACCGCGTGCAACTGCGCCTCTGTGAGATGCCCCTGTCACGGGGTGAACACCTTCTGGGTTCGCTTGAGCAATCGTGACCGCGCTCGCAACAAGCGCGACGGCAGACAATTTTGTTTTCATGTTTTCGTTTCCCTTTCCTGTTGCTGAACCGTTTGGCTCTACAATCTAACTTAGACCGCCCGAAATGGGAAGCGTTTCTCTAATGATCCACTTCGAATCGTCTGGGGCCAGGAACACTGTCGCAGGAGGGATGTTTCGTATTTACCCAAGAGCTGCCTCACTTTTTGCACGGCGTTGTCAGTTCCTTCTCGTCGGTGTCGACCACAAACACGGCCAGCAGTTTCGCGGGTGCGGTCTTGCTCGCGTTCTCACTGACGGCGTGCCGGTCACCGGGCATCTCGGAGAAGCTCTGCCCGGTGCGATAGGTAACGACCGGCCCATCATTGACCGAACTTCGGATCGCTCCTTCGAGAACGGTCGCATAGATGAAAGCTGATTTGGGGTGCGTGTGGGCTGACGACGAACCTCCGGGACCATATTCGACGAGCACACCCTTGATGCTCTTGCCGGGCACATTGGGCAGAGCGTGCTCGTAGACGAGCGTAACCTTTGAATTTTCGTCAGCGGCTATTGCTGCGCCGGCTCCGACAGTGGCATCGATAAGTGCGCAAGCGACAAGCGCGTAGATGAAGCGTAGCAGCCTGACTGGTGTTGAGGTTTGGATTCGTTTCATTGTGATGTCTTTTTTGTATGCGGTCGGTTGTTCTTGGCATGTTCGGGAAGCGAGTCAGCGCTGCGGAGTAGTGCGGCTAAGCCAGTCCGCGAAACGGGTGGAACCGAGCAGCGGGTTCTCACCTTCTGGAATCAGGCTGCGCTTCTCGAGCGGCGTGCCGAAGTAGCGGGCTTGCTCGTCGGCGACGACCGTGCGGGGGTCGTTCTGCGCCGCGAGGTATTGGCGGACAATCTCGTCAAACGGGATCGCGTCGGGACCGGCCAACTCGACGGTTCCATTCAACGGCTTCGCCACTGCGATCCTGGCCAGAGCGGTGGCGACGTCGTCGGAGAGGATTGGCTGAAACAACGCCGATGGCAGGCGTATCGTCTGGCCATTGGTTGCGGAATCAGCGATGCCGCCAACGAACTCAAAAAACTGCGTGGCGCGGACAATCGTGTAAGGAATTGGCGAAGCCTTAATCAGTTTTTCCTGGGCAACTTTCGCGCGTAAGTATCCGCTAGCAGGAAGCCGGTCGCAGCCGACTATAGAGAGCGCAACGTGGTGGCCCGCGCCGGTTTTCGCCTCGGCGGCGAGGACGTTGCGGGTCGAGGTTTCGAAGAATTCCAACACAGCCTTGTCTTCCCACGAAGGAGCATTCGTAACGTCCACGACCACCTGCGCCCCGGTTAGTGCCTCGGTCAAACCTTCTCCTGTAATCGAATTGATGCCTAGCGAAGGAGATGCCGCAATGACTTCGTGGCCACCCGAACGCAGCAAGTTTACGAGTTTCGCGCCGATCAAACCCGTGCCGCCGACGATGACGATTTTCATATTCTTGTTTTCGGTTTCAGATGTTTTGTCTTTCATAATAACTGCATCGGGTCATGGGTGTCTGCCAAAACGTTTCCCCGTCGCTGAACGCTTCGAGCCGGCTTGTTTTCATCCTCATACGTGCGGATAACCGCATGATTGTAACGATCCACGTGGACGTGATGCACAACTCCCCATTGTAATTATTGGTGGCATCTCGCAGGAGAATCCATTCTTTGTCCCACTGGGCCAATTGGTCTATTCAGCTCTAATTCTGCACCCATGGAAACAATCCTAACAACGCGTCCTGAGAAACAGGAAAGCTCAAGGCGACGGATGAAAGCCGCTTATCTCGAGAGAAAAGCGGGACCGGAATCGTTGGTCTGGGGAGAAATCCCGCGATTGTTATGTTCTTTATTCTTGAAGGATGCTGGCCACTCGATGGTTTGACCGGCGAGAGTTGCGACGGCTTAGCAAGGTAGCAAAGCGAAACAGTTGGGAGGTAGCCGATGTGATCTACGAAGCTATCGAGTCATTCGTCGCGAAATGCTTCAGGGGGCGCACGGAGAGGACACGCAGCGCGATCGACGTGAGGCGTGCGCACGGCGATCGGCAACGGGTGTGAGCCGCCTGCCGACCGCCGTGCGCCTTTCGTAAGGATGTGGCTATCGACCAGCTACGGTCCCTCGGGACTCCTAGTCCGCCGCCTGCTGACCCTGGTCATCGTGCCTGAAGTCGAACATGTCGAACAGGTCCCCGATCGCAGGGATGTTGGTCGGTATGTAGGGTGAGCTCGTGCTCATGATCGGATTGGGCAGGTTGTCTCGGCTGCGGTCGGTGAGTGGCTGGAGTTGCCAGTTGCGCTCGATGAATTTCACGACTGAGGCGTGGTCGTTGTAGCTGTGGACCACATTCCCGCCCTTGGACCAGTGCGAGACGACCAGCATCGGGATACGCGGACCATCACCAAAGAAGTCGAGCGGTATGAACGCGCCCGAATCCCACAGGCCGCCTCCCTCGTCGAAGGTGATGAACAACACCGTGTCCTTCCTCTGATCAAAATTGATGTGGTCAACGATCTTCTGGATCATCGCCTCGAAAAGATCGAGCTTGGAGCTTGCCGGGTGCCCGTCGACCAGGCTGTCGGGCTTCACGTACGAGACGGCCGGCAGCTGGCCGTTGTCGAGCGCATCGAAGAAGTCGATCGCGTCCTTGATGTGCGCCTGGCGTTGCTGTGTGTCTCCCATGATTGCGCCGGAATAGCTGAAGAGGTTGCAGATATCGCAGTAGTTCTGGGAGATGAGAACATCGACCGGATCGGTCGAGCCGTTAGCCACCCGCACCGCCGCGTTGTAGCCGCCGCCGTAGTATGCCCAGGAAATTTCGTTCTCATTGAGTGCGTCCCCGATGTTGCGCAGTGTCGAGGGCGGGACCTTGGCACCGCTCAGGATGTTGGCATCATCGACCGTGCCGTTCGGCAGGAAACCGGGGCTCATGTTATTGATCATGTAGAAGTGGCCAGGATCGCAGTTCGTTGACGGATGCCACGGCAAGGTTCCGAGATAGTCCACGATCGGCGCAATTCCGGGCGCCGTGAGGTCGGAGCAGTTGGTCCAACCCTTGTCGGCAGTGAACGCCACGTTGGTCGATGATATTGGATTCGGATTAGCCACGCTATCGGCTGGAGGCTGGCTCACCCCCTCGAATGTCTCCCAGAAGATGGCGTCGGCCGTCCCGATCATCTGGTGCTGGACGGCGGTACCGCCCATGACCGGCTGGTGATAGTTGTCATTGAGGGTGTACCTGTCCGCGAGGCGCTTTAACACCGGTGCGTCGCCATGCTGAACATTCAAAAACGACATCGAGTTGCTGCCCGAGCCGTCGTCGCGCGCAACGCCCACGAACGGATACAGGTCATTGAGGCAGCCGGAAGGGTTGTCCGGGGTCGCATTCATCACGTTGCAGTCCGATTGCTGCCACATGTGGAACAGGCGATGCACCATATCGCCGACATAGCTGTCGTACGGCCGGCTGGCACTGGTGCCGGGGAAAAGGCCGTTCGGCAGTGTCGTCGCATTGGGGATCCGCGTATCGGTCGTGAACATGGGCAGTCCAGAGGCACCGGTCCGCAGCAGCCCCAGATCGTTCCTCTCCAGCGACGGCTCGATCCTCGGCAGAAGCCTGTCCGGCACGAGTGCAGGATCGAAGGGGGCCTGTCCCTGGTCGAGGCCGCCCGGAGCTGGGGGGATGTAGGCCGTGTTCGGCGGCGGGAAGCTGGGCGTGCCGGGGGCCTGCTGGTACGCCGTCTTGCCGGCTGTCGACATCGCATCGATAAAGTAGGTCGCCGGATACGGTTGATTTATCTGGAATTGCTGCGAATCGGCGAAGTCCGGCCCGGGTGCGCCGGAAGCCGTCACGTAGCCGCGCGACAGGAGATTGCCAACCGACTGTCCGTGCCTCGGCTGGTAGGTCGCAAAGATACTGTCGAAGGTCCAGTTCTCACCGATCAGAACAATTACATGCTTGATAGGCGTTGCCGTGTTGCAATCGTTGCCATGGTGATCGCAGTCGTGATGGTTGTCCTCACTCGTGGGCGCCGTGTTGGCCTGTCCCGTAGTGGAGTTGAAACTGGCGGCCAGTAAGACAGCCGAGACAGATAGCAAAGCAACCGAAAGGGCGGCTTGGAGCGCCCAAGCTTTGGTAGAGTTATTTTGTTGTTTTTTCATAGAGTTGTTCGTTTGGATGAGTTTTCAATTTTCGAACAAACCCTGGTGCCGTCATATTTAACGGGCAATCGAATTAATGTGAATCTTTCGTTACAGTAATGAGACTTTCTCGTTAAATAATTCAAAGTCCGTAGTCTTGGCATAACAAGTGAAGCCGCATGTCAAGCGAGGCCCGATATACAAATATGGCATTCCCTGACTAGGCAGCTCTTTTTCGGCCCATAATGTTATGGTCGACAAGTTACGAAAAATGAAGGGCACGCCTTGCCCAGCAGGGGCGGAAAAGAGTTTCGCTCCAAGCGCCGAGATGTAAAGAGTCGGTCAAAAGCGGGCTGAGAAATCGCCAGACTTCGATTTCTGTGGGTTGCAGCGAGTCTAAAAGTTTTTGAAACTTCAATTACCAAACGCTTGAGAAAAGATGACTCCAACGATGCACCTGGTAAGGCTGAGATGAAAGATGGCTCCCTATTAACGTCAGCGGGCAGATTTGCCGATGCGACCATCTACTGTGTTGCGCCGCCAAACCGGTCGCCCGCTTCTCCCGACAATGTGAAGCTTGTTGCGGGTTGGCAGAGCGGGCTGGAAACACCGTCTACCCTTCGACAGTGGAAGTTGCGGTTGCAGCTCGTACCTTCAGTGATGGGTGCCACGCGTAAGCCGCAGGAAAAGTCCAAAATTTCGTAAAATGCCGTCCCGCGAAAGCTTGAAAAACAAGTAGCCGATGAATCAACCACCGAACTCCAATTAAGTGATATATATGAGAGCGCTACTTTCCTTCATTGTTAGCACGGCATTGTTCGGATTATCGCTCCTGGCAGGTGTCGGCGCAGCGGCCGAACCATTCAGCTGCAGCGCGCAAGTTGACGATCCCATTCACACTCCGGCTGAACTGGTCGAATCGATGCACAGCGCGTTTGGGTACAATCATTGTCGAGCTGTGCATGCCAAGGGGATTATTTTGCAAGGCGAGTTTACCCCGGATACCCATGCCAAAGAAATTACCAAGGCGCCTCATCTGCAAGGGCCAGGCAGCAAGGTCACCGTACGTTTCTCCGATTTTAGCGGTGTTCCAACTATTCCAGACAATGACCCGATGGCCGATCCGCGAGGTATGGCAATCAGATTCGAATTGCCCGGCGGTGCGAGCACCGATCTGGTAGCTCACAGTTTCAACGGTTTTCCCGTTTCCAATATGGATGACCTACGCGAGTTAATGCTCGCGATTGCTGCCAGTGGACCGTCTGCGGCCACTCCGACTGCTCTCGATAGGTTTTTGTTATTCCACCCGACGGCAAGAGCATTTCTTGCCGCGCAGAAGACTCCGGCCAGCTTTGCCACCATCTCTTATTACGGTGTTGGTTCGTTCAAGTTCATCAACGCCAAAGGCGAAGGTCATTATGTGCGGTATCAGCTGGTACCTGAGACAGGCGAACAGTTACTCACGGATGAGGAAAGAGAGAAACAAAACTCAAACTTCCTCATAGAAGAGATTAAGGCCCGAGTGGCAGCTGCGCCCATTGCTTTCGCGTTATATGTTCAAGTCGCTGAGCACGGTGACAGGATCAAGGATCCTTCGATCGCGTGGCCCGACAATCGGAAACGAGTTCTTCTTGGCAGGCTCGAAATCAAGAGGCTAACAGCAAACACAGCCGAAGAGGACAGAAGGCTCGTCTTCAACCCAAGCAACGTACCGGCTGGAATCGAGACTGCCGATATGTTGTCCAGTTTTTACTCGAAGGCATTCCGACTATCAGCGGAAGAGGTACGAGATGTCGCACTTGTTGCGCGAAACTAAGAGACCAACGAAACGCAACGCCGCCTGAAAATTAACGAAATCGTCACATGACTAGTGGTACGAGAAGCCGTCGTTTGAATCGTGGGACTGAAGGGAGCGAGTGAACGCGTGAATCAAGGGCTTCCGATAGTTTACCTGGCCAGGCATGGAGAAACCGCTTGGACGCTCTCCGGCCAACACACGGGACTTACTGACCTGGCGCTCACACAACGTGGCGAGCGCAATGCGCGCCGCCTCGAGGAACGGTTGCGCGGATTGAGTTTTGCCAGGGTGTTTACGAGCCCGCTCAAGCGTGCCGTCCGGACGTGCGAGTTGGCTGGATTTGGGGCTGTGGCCGAAGTTGACCGTGATCTGGTCGAATGGGACTACGGCCAGTATGAGGGACGCCGCACCGCCGAGATCCGAAAGGAGCGCCCCGACTGGGAACTATTTCGCGACGGTTGCCCAGGAGGGGAATCGCCGGCTGAGGTCGCTGCACGGGCCGATCGCGTGGTGAGCCGCGTGCGCGCTGTGCCGGGGGCTGTGCTGCTTTTCTCCAGCGGGCATTTTATTCGGGTACTGGCGACGCGCTGGATTGGGTTTGACGTGACGGCCAACGCCAAGCGGTTTATGCTGAGCACAGGAAGCCTGAGTGCGGTGGGCTATGAGAACGAGCTGTCCCGGCCGGTGATCCGGTTGTGGAATGACACACATCATGTTGGCGAATAACTCAGACGGCTATCACGGCGAAACTGTCATGCCAGAAACGAAAACCAAGATTCTGGTTTGTAATGCTGGCTCCAGCAGCCTCAAATTCAGCCTCTTCGATGCAGAAGACGAAGTGTTACTGGCCGACGGGGGCGTCGATTGGCTCAGAAAACCCGCTCGACTACTTTTTCGCGGAGGAAACCAACCGGAAATCCGCGAGGAGTTGAAGCTGCAGAAACACGCTGATGCCGTGGCTCGAATCCTCGATGATTTGCAAGCTGGCGCATCGGCGGCTCTGCAAAGTCCCGAAGACCTCCTAGCTGTAGGACATCGCGTTGTTCATGGCGGCGACCGTTACACCTCTGCCGTGCGGATCAATGCGGAAGTTAAGCGGGCAATCGAAGAACTGACAGAGCTGGCTCCGCTCCACAACCCAGCCAGCCTGGATGGCATTAACGCGGTCGAGCAAGTTCTGCCAAAGGTTCCACAAGTGGCAGCATTCGACACTGCCTTTCATGCAACGTTGCCTGAGGCTGCACGAACCTATCCGCTGCCGCAAAAGTGGACACGCGAATGGGGCATCCGCCGTTACGGTTTCCACGGACTGAGCCATTCTTACTGCAGCACCGAGGTCGCGAAGAGAATCGGGCGGCAAGGCTTGCGGCTTGTTATTGCGCACCTAGGAAATGGCGCCTCGGTCTCGGCGGTCCGTGACGGTATGTGTGTTGATACTTCGATGGGCTTTACGCCATTGGAGGGCCTGATGATGGCGACGCGCAGCGGCACGGTCGACCCGGGCTTACTCATCTACCTTTTACGGCACAAGGGTCTGCACGCAGAAGAGCTCGACAATGCTTTGAACTACGAATCCGGTTTGCTCGGTGTCTCGGGCATATCTTCCGATCTGCGGCAAATTCTATCCGAACTTCCGCACAATCCGGACGCGAGACTAGCCGTTGACGTTTATGTCCATCGCATTGTGAAAACAATCGGAGCCATGGCGGCTGCCTTGGGCGGGATCGATGCTTTAGTCTTTACTGCGGGTATAGGGGAAGGTTCGCCGGAAATCCGCAAACGGGTTTGCGAAAAACTTAAGTACTTAGGTCTGGAACTCGACCCAGCCGCTAACGAGAATTGTAAGCCAGACGCTGACATCAGCATGCCAGCCTCAAAGGCGCGTATCCTTCTTATCGCCACGCGTGAAGATTTGACCATCATGCGCGAGACTCGGCGGTTGGTCGGCTCGTCGATCAACGGGCGCCATGGAAAGGAACAGGCCCGACCTTCTTTAACACAATAGATGAAACAAATTAGACAAACTTCAGTCCAGATGAAGCAAACAGAGGGATTTCCGTGAAAGGAACATCAAATGACAACACGTACTATTAAAAAAGGAGCTCGTAACGCAGTACGCTCTGATCGCGGTGCCGCCAAGTCGACGGTCAAGCGTGCCCTACGCACTTCCAGAAAGGCAGTCAATAACGATGGAGCAACGATGAGTAAGGGAGCGCCGCTCAGTCGTAACGACTTGGACAAGATCGACGCCTACTGGCGGGCGGCGAACTACCTTTCGGTGGGGCAGATCTACCTGTATGACAATCCCCTCCTAAAAAAGCCGTTGAAGAAGGAACACGTTAAACCCCGCCTGCTCGGTCATTGGGGGACGACTCCCGGATTGAATTTTATCTATGCCCATTTGAATCGAGTGATCAAGCAACGGGATCTCAACATGATCTACATTATCGGTCCCGGCCACGGCGGTCCCGGCATCGTGGCCAATGCCTACATGGAAGGAACCTACTCTGAGGTCTACCCGAACATCGCACAGGACGAAGAGGGGATGAAGCGACTGTTCACCCAGTTCTCATTCCCAGGTGGCATCCCCAGCCATGTGGCGCCCGAGACTCCGGGATCCATTCACGAAGGAGGCGAATTGGGTTACGCCATTTCGCACGCGTACGGGGCTGCCTACGACAACCCAAATTTGATCGTGGCCTGTGTGGTCGGCGACGGTGAGGCGGAAACCGGCCCGCTGGCGACCTCCTGGCACTCCAACAAATTTCTCAATCCCCTCACTGACGGTGTGGTGCTCCCGATCCTGCACCTGAACGGGTACAAGATCGCCAACCCTTGCGTGCTGGCCCGCATCAGCCATCAAGAGTTGGATCAGCTTTTCCGCGGCTACGGCTACACGCCGCACTTTGTCGAGGGCAGTGATCCGGAGAAGATGCACCAACTGATGGCTTCGACGCTCGACAACATCCTTGAAGATATTCACCGCATCAAAGCTGACGCCAGCCGTAACGGGGTCATGAAACGACCGCTCTGGCCGATGATCATTCTCCGTTCACCCAAAGGATGGACCTGCCCGAAGGAGATTGACGGCAAACGTACCGAGGATTACTGGCGAAGCCACCAGGTGCCGATGGGCGAGATGCACGAGAAGCCGGCGCACATAAAGATCCTCGAAAAATGGATGAAGGGTTATGGGCCAGAGGAACTATTCGACAAAACCGGACGATTGAAACCCGAACTTGCGGAATTGCCGCCGAAGGGCAACCGTCGCATGAGCGCCAATCCACACGCCAACGGCGGCATTCTACTTAGAGATCTGCGACTTCCAGATTTCCGTGACTACGCCGTCAAGGTGACGAAGCCCGGCGCGATCACGGCCGAGTCTACCCGCGTGATGGGAAAATTTCTGCGAGACACGATGAAGCTGAACATGGAATGTAGAAACTTCCGTTTGTTCAGTCCGGACGAGAACAACTCAAACCGCTGGCAGGATGCAATGGAAGTCACCAATCGCGCCTGGATGGCGGAGCGCTACCCGTACGACGACCATTTGGCCCCGGACGGCAGGGTGATGGAAATGCTCAGCGAACACCAGTGCCAGGGATGGCTGGAAGGATACCTGTTAACCGGCCGTCACGGGTTTTTTTCCTGCTACGAGGCGTTTATCCATATCATCGACTCGATGTTCAATCAGCATGCGAAGTGGCTGAAGGTTTGCCACGAAATACCTTGGAGGCGCCCGATCGCCTCGCTCAATTATCTCTTGTCGTCCCACGTCTGGCGGCAAGATCACAACGGATTCAGCCACCAGGACCCTGGGTTCATCGATCACGTCATAAACAAGAAAGCAGAGGTCGTCCGCGTTTATCTTCCACCGGACGCGAACACGCTGCTTTCTGTGACCGATCACTGCCTGCGCAGCCGCAACTATGTCAACGTCGTGGTAGCAGGGAAACAGCCGGCCCCTCAGTGGTTGACGATGGACCAGGCGGTCAAACATTGCACCGCTGGCATCGGAATCTGGGAATGGGCGAGCAACGACAAAGGAGCAGAACCAGATGTCGTGATGGCCTGTTGTGGAGACGTACCAACACTGGAAACGCTGGCTGCGGTAGATCTTTTCCGCCAGCATCTTCCGGCGCTGAAGATCCGCGTCATCAACGTCGTCAACTTGATGAAGCTGCAACCGCAGAGCGAGCACCCGCATGGTCTATCGGATCCAGACTTCGATGCGATCTTCACTAAAGACAAGCCAATCGTGTTCGCCTTCCACGGCTATCCGTGGCTGATTCATCGACTAACATACCGGCGTACGAATCACAATAACCTGCATGTCCGCGGCTATAAGGAAGAAGGCACTACGAGCACACCATTTGACATGGTAGTGAGGAACGATCTCGATCGATTCCATCTTTTCGGCGATGTCATTGACCGGTTGCCACAACTAGGGTCGCGCGCGGCCTATGCCAAACAAGCTATTTCCGACAAGTTACTTGAACATAAGGAATATATTGCCAAGTACGGCGATGACATGCCCGAGATCACCGACTGGCAATGGGGTCAGGCGAGTGCGGGCAGGCAAAGGAGAAGCTCGACGGAAGGCGACAATGTCTAGGCAGTCACTGAATCGTTTTTCTCGGCTCGGGATCGATGCTGAAACAGCCATTGCTAAACAGACATTATTGTCTTGGCATCTCGTCATGGGCGAGAATGCATTATCTATTTGATGGGACGGGAAAGGAACCCGAGATTACTAATTGGAATAACCCTTTTAAGATCTGGCAAGCCTGTCACCTACACATCAAGGTGACCCGGAATCGGAAACATGGGCGAATGAAGAGAATAGGAACCAGCTATGGAAACTGAAACTGAGAAAGGAATGACTTTGATGGAAACACAAACAGAAAACAGGCCCGTTTTCGCCAGATCAACGCAATCCAATGAGCTATCGAAGCTCATTGAGCAGTACGGTTGCGGACCGGTTCAACTCACGGGAACGAGCGATGCGCTTTACGAGCGCCACCTCGTCTTCGACAACGTTATGGATGCTGCGGCGATCGGTGCCCGGGAACGCTTTGAGGCCATCGCGCGCTCCGTGCGTGATGTTCTCTCGCAACGATGGATTCGAACAGAGGAGACCTATGATCGCAAGGACCCCAAGCGTGTTTACTACCTTTCGATGGAATTCCTCATCGGTCGTTCGCTAGCTAACAATGTGACGAACCTTCTTCTTGATGACGTTATCAAAAAGGAAGTTCAAAAGAAAAAGATCGATTGGTACGAGTTACTGGAGCAGGAGCCCGACGCTGGATTAGGCAACGGAGGACTTGGGCGTTTGGCGGCCTGCTTCCTCGATTCGATGGCTACGATGGAAATTCCGGCCATGGGTTATGGCCTTCGCTATCAATACGGTATGTTCAAGCAAACCATCCAGGATGGGTGGCAACACGAAGTTCCAGACAACTGGCTGCGTCGTCCGGACCCGTGGGAGGTCCGTCGTCAAAACGAGACGGTAGAAGTGCCACTCAACTGCTCGTTCAAACTAAGTGGGGGAAGTTTACGCGCTGTCCTTGGCCAGTCATCCAGTCTGATCGGTGTCCCGTTCGATCGTCCAGTGGTGGGTTATGGTGGCAAGACTATCAATACCCTTCGCCTCTGGGAAGCAGCGGCATCCGATTATTTTGATTTTCAGGAATTCAGCAGCGGGGATTTCGTTGGAGCGCTAGCCGAAACACTCCAGGCCGAATCGCTGACACGCGTGCTCTACCCGGACGACCACACGGCCAAGGGACAAGGACTGCGATTTGTGCAGGAGTATTTTCTCGTCGCCAGTTCACTGGCGGACCTCGTCCGTCGCTTCCGCAAGACCAACACAGATTGGCGCACACTACCCGACAAAGTTGCTATTCAACTCAACGATACGCACCCGACGATGGCGGTACCGGAGTTGATGCGGATTTTGCTTGATGAAGCACATCTAGGTTGGGACGAAGCTTGGGACCTTACCCAAAGGACTTTGGCCTACACCAATCACACGCTACTGCCCGAAGCTCTTGAGAAATGGCCGCTCGTCTGGTTTGAACGAATGCTCCCCCGTCATCTGGAGATCATCTACGAAATCAATCGCCGCCTGATTGATGAGGTCCGAAGACGCTTTCCCAAAGATGAGGGACGCGTTCAGCGCGTAAGCCTTGTAGAAGAGGGTGCCGAGCGTAAGATTCGAATGGCCAACCTTGCCATCGTCGGGTCACATAGCACGAACGGTGTCGCGGCGATTCATTCCCAACTGCTGCGCGCGATTACGGTGAAGGACCTGGCTGAAATGTTTCCCCAGCGTTTCAGCAACAAAACCAATGGCGTCACGCCGCGGCGCTGGCTGCTGATGTCCAATCCGACGCTCTCGCAAACGATTACCGAGGCTATCGGCGATGGGTGGGTGACCGATCTCAGCCAGTTGAAAAAGCTCAGACCGTTGGCCGATGACCAGGGGTTACGTCAGGCGTTCCTAAAGGCTAAACGCCAAGCCAAGCTGCACTTTATCGACTGGCTCACGCGGACCACCGGTGAGAACGTAGATGCGGACAGTATCTTTGATTGTCACATCAAACGTATACATGAATACAAGCGGCAACTGTTGAACGCGCTTCGGATCGTAGTGCTTTATGATCGGCTGCGTAAGAACCCGAATTCTGAGGTAACGCCGCGAACTTTCTTCTTCGCCGGTAAGGCGGCACCCGCTTATCAACTAGCCAAGGTAATCATCAAGTTTATCAACAACCTCGCCAGCATTATCGACGCGGATCCGATCGTCCGGGGACGGCTGAAAGTTCTATTCCTGCCTGACTACTGTGTTTCGATGGCAGAGCGGCTCATTCCCGCTGCCGATGTTTCCAATCAGATTTCGACAGCCGGTTACGAAGCCAGTGGCACCAGTAACATGAAATTCATGATGAACGGGGCGTTGACCATCGGCACGCGCGATGGCGCGACCATCGAGATGGCAGAAGAAGCAGGCGAAGAAAATTTCTTTCTTTTCGGTTTAACAGCTAAACAGGTGGCGGACAGCCGTAGCTGGTATAAGCCCCAGTGGCACTACGACAACGACCCGGAGACCCGTGCCGCTTTGGACCTCGTCTTCTCCGATCGTTTCAGCTGTAATGAGCCGGGCGTCTTTGCTCCACTGCGGGATGCGCTTTTAACCAACGGCGATTACTACATGCATCTGGCGGATCTCAAGTCCTACTTGGAGGCAGACCAGAAACTATGTGACCTTTACGCCGATCCGGCGTCATGGTCTAGTAAGGCGATCTTAAATGTGGCAGGTTCAGGAAAATTCTCTAGCGACCGAACGATTGCCGAATATGCAGCCGGCATCTGGGATGCAAAAGCATGTCCCGTCTCCTAGTGGCGACTGGTAAAAAGGAGGATTAAGACTCGTGGCAATCTCTCCACTTGCGGGCAAGCCGGCTCCAAAAGAGCTACTTGTGGATCCCAGTCAGCTTGAACACGAATATTATGAGCGACGCCCCGACTTAGAAGACCCGAATCAGTTGGTAAGCTTCGGCACAAGTGGACATCGAGGCTCGCCGCTAAACGGATCATTCACCGAAGCGCATATTCTAGCTATCACACAGGCCATTTGTGATTATCGGCGCACCCGGAAGTACGATGGCCCACTTTTCATGGGTAAGGACACGCATGCGGTGTCCGAGCCGGCTCAGCGCACTGCTTTGGAGGTGCTGGCGGCCAACGAAGTGGAGACCATCATCCAGAAAGACGACGGCTTCACGCCGACGCCGGTCATCTCGCGAGCCATCCTCGTTTATAACCGGGATCGTAAAGAGCACCTCGCCGACGGCATTGTTATTACACCTTCGCACAACCCGCCGGCGGACGGGGGCTTTAAGTACAACCCGCCCAATGGTGGCCCAGCTGACACCGATGTGACACGATGGGTTGAGCGCCGCGCCAATGAACTGTTACGAGACGGAACGGATATAAAACGGGTGTC
>JBARAJ010000046.1:0-7829 GCA_049791915.1 Candidatus Udaeobacter sp. | reverse complement strand
CCGACGATTGCGTCCAAAAATTGGGTGTATCGGCAGTACGATCACACAGTTCGCACGGGAACGGTAGTGAAGCCCGGCTCCGACGCTGCAGTGTATTTCGTTCGTTACGCCAACAAAATTCTCGCCGCGACTACCGATTGCAATTCACTCTACTGCGCGCTTGATCCGCGTGAGGGCGGTAAAATTGCTGTCGCTGAAGCGGCGCGCAATCTCACCTGCTCCGGCGCGCGGCCGTTGGCCGTCACGGATTGTTTAAATTTTGGCAACCCGTACAAACCAGAAAACTTCTGGCAATTACGTGAAGCCGTTGAAGGTGTGGCCGAAGCCAGCCGGGCGTTTGGAACGCCTGTAACGGGCGGAAATGTCTCGTTGTACAATGAGAGCCCACTCGGCGTCGTCGATCCAACGCCAACAATCGCGATGGTCGGACTGATTGATGACGAAAAGCACATCACGACGCAGTGGTTCAAAGACCAAGGCGACATAATCATTCTCGTCGGGATGGAAATGGCCCGCCCCAGGGCAGCACACCGCGACGAGGGCGTCGCGGCTCCAAGCATAGGCGGCTCGCGTTATCTGAAGGTCTGCCACGGATTAAAAATTGGTCCGCCGCCACACGTTGACCTCGCACATGAAATCAAGGTGCAAAATGCCGTTCGTGATTTGATTCGAGGAAGTCTCGTGCAGAGCGCGCACGATTGCTCCGAAGGCGGACTTGCCGTCACAATCGCCGAATCTTGCTTCAATCCCGAACGGTTGTTCGGAGCGAACATCGACTGTAGCCGTCGCCCAGTGGGCGACGTGAAGCACGCGGAGGAAACAAATCCGACCGACGCTTCGCACAGCGAAGCGGCTACAGTATTGTTTAACGAATCGCAGTCTCGAATTCTTATCTCGGTCACGCCTGCAAACCTCGACAACGCAATCGCGATGTTACGCGAGCATGACGTTCCATTCCAGCAACTGGGCAAAGTCGGCGGCGACGAACTGCAAATTCGGATCGACGAACAAACCTTTCGCTGGCGAGTTGCCGAGATTTACGACGAGTGGTGGAACGCGATCCGTCGCGGAGTCGAACAAGACGAAAGCATTCCGAGCTTGTGAATCTACAAAAGGCGCGATTGAATCCACGCCAATTTGATGAATTATTGGGTGTGACTCGCCCCTCGAACAGACCAGACCCGGATCAATTGCCCGACTCGGCCGTTCTGCCGCAGCACGAGTGCGGGCTTTTCGGCGTGTTCGGTCACCCGAACGCCGCCGTGCTGACGTATTACGGTCTGTTTGCGTTGCAACATCGTGGGCAGGAGAGCGCCGGGATCGTCACAAGTAATGGGCCGAGGACCAGCTTTCTCGTTCACAAGGACATGGGTCTGGTGTCGCAGGTTTTTGGTCAGGACGAACTGGCAAGGCTGAAGGGCACACGCGCTCTCGGGCACACGCGTTACTCGACGACCGGCACCAGCACGATCAAGAACGCGCAACCTTTCGTGGTCGATTGCGTGCGCGGCCAGATGGCTATTGCGCACAACGGAAATCTAATTAATGCCGACATCCTGCGGGATGAGCTCGAACGAAGAGGCTCCATTTTTCAGACTACCGCAGATAGCGAGATTATTTTGCATCTTCTAGCGCAGCCTTCGGACAATGGTGGAAATGTCCTGGCGGCGTTGCGTCGTGTTGAGGGTGCGTTTTCGCTCTTAATCATGAGCGAACGCGAACTCATCGCCGTGCGCGATCCTTTCGGCTGGCGGCCACTCGCCCTCGGAAAAATCGATGGCGCATATGTGCTCGCGTCTGAGACATGCGCGTTCGATCTGATCCACGCCGAGTTTATCCGCGAAGTCGAACCGGGCGAAGTGCTGATTATCAATGAACACGGATTGCGCTCGGAACGGCCATTCCCGGATGCGCGTCCCGCATTCTGCATGTTCGAATACGTCTATTTCTCACGGCCGGATAGCATCATCGGCGGCGTTAACGTCGGAAAAGTCCGAACGGAAATGGGACGCGAACTGGCGCGCAGATTTCCTGTCAAAGCCGATATCGTGGTGCCCGTCCCCGACTCTGGGAACTACGCCGCTCTCGGTTTTGCCGAAGAACTAAAGATTCCTTTCGCGCACGCGTTCGTCCGGAACCACTACATCGGCCGCACATTTTTGCAGCCGAGCCAACTGATTCGTGATTTCGACGTGCGCGTGAAGTTGAATTTGATTAAGGAAATGGTGGCTGGAAAACGCGTAGTCGTTGTGGACGACTCAATCGTGCGCGGCACCACTGCGCGCGCGCGTGTGGTGAACCTGCGCGAAGCCGGTGCGAAAGAAGTGCACATGCGCGTCAGTTGTCCTCCACACCGGTTCGCCTGCCATTACGGCATCGATTTCCCTGACCCTGAAAAATTGATCGCGAACCAGATGTCGATGGAAGACATCTGCAAATATCTTGGTGTGGACAGTCTCGGTTACCTTGATGTGGAAGGGATGGTTCGCGCGACAGGAAAACCGCTGAACAGTTTTTGCCTTGCTTGTTTCAACGGTGATTACCCCCTGCCCGTTGATCCTGCACTGGACAAGTTCATCATGGAACGACGCGAGCAGCGCGCCAAAGCGCTGGCCGACCAGGAAGCGCAGCCAACGCTGTTTACCGACCTGAAGTAACGCGTCGGCTTTTTTGTAGGGGAAGGCGTTGCCTTCCCCAGGGAAGCTGACAGCTTCCCCTACAGAAATGACTAAGAAGAGAAAAGCGTATGCGCGCGCGGGCGTAGATGTCGATCTGGCAAATAAACTGAAGTGCGGCATTGGCGCGTTCGTTAGGCAAACGCATGGCCCGCAGGTGCTCGGGAAAATTGGCGGGTTCGGCGGATTATTTCGTGCGAGTTTTCCCGGGATGCGCGAGCCGGTGTTGGTCGCCAGTGTCGATGGCGTCGGCACGAAATTGAAGATCGCCTTCGCGATGGACAAGCACGACACGATTGCCATGGATCTCGTGAACCACTGCGTCGACGACATTGCAGTTCTCGGCGCACGTCCGCTTTTCTTCCTCGATTACATCGGCTGCGAGAGACTCGAACCTCGCGTGTTCCAGCAATTACTTCGCGGTCTTTCCCGGGCCTGTCGCGCCGCCGGCTGCGCACTTCTCGGAGGCGAAACCGCGCAGATGCCCGGGATGTATCACAAGGGTGAATACGATCTCGCAGGCTGCATCGTTGGCGTCGTGGATCGGACGAAAATCATCGATGGCAGCAAGATTAAACCGAACGACGTCGTTCTCGGTCTGGCTTCGAATGGTCTGCACACCAATGGCTACTCGCTGGCGCGGAACATTTTGTTCGAAAAAATGCGGCTCAAACCGGGTTCGCCTCTACCCGGGTCGACAATCACGGTCGGCGAAGAATTGCTGCGCGTGCACAAAAACTATCAGCCGGTGCTGGCAAAAGTTCCCGTTGGCGTGATCAAAGGGCTCGCTCATATCACCGGTGGTGGGCTCATCGACAATTTACCTCGAATTTTGCCGTCGAATTGCGACGCGGTAATTGAAGCCAAAAGCTGGCGCGTCCCCAGCATCTTCCAGATTCTGCTCAAAAATGGAAACGTCGATGATCAGGAGATGTATCAAGTCTTCAACATGGGGATTGGAATGGTGGCGATTGTTGCGGAGCGAAATGCACGAAGCGCAATGTCGATTCTAAGAGCCAAGCGAATAGGTCGGATCGAGGCCGGATCGGGGAGAACAGTTTTGAAATTCTAGGGCGTTCGCCGCGGCGGACGCCAGTGGAGTTATGGCAACTGCGGCGACGCTGGATCGGTCGCGTTCACAGCAACCTCCAATTCCGGCTCCGGTATTGGTGCGACCGGTTTTCCTTTACGCGAAACGCGCTGCAGCCCTGCTCGAAAAGCAGCAAGATCAACCAGTTCAGCTACGCGCGATTTCAATGCGCGCGCGCGCGTTCCAAGAAAACCCAGGAAAGCCCCATAAAAAACGATTGGCCAGAGATCAACGCGAGAAAGGTTTACCTGGTGGTAAATCAACAAGCTTATCGCAATAAGATTAAAAATGATCATGGTAATAACCATCCGGTTGCGAAGCCGCACACGGGTCAAACACTTTCCTGCACCGTGATATTCGGTGACGGTTTGAAGCGCGATGCTCCACCAGAAATTGCCGTAAATTTGAATGTCCCAGTCGTTCCAGCCGCTGTCGGCGGAATAGCGCCAGCCTTCTTCGTCCAGCAACCGAAATATTTCGCCCAGGAAATAATGGCGATCCCTCCCCTCCTCGCTCCAAAATACGCGGCGACTCAGACTGCCCCGCGAGCGCGCGCTTTCTGGCAAATGTTCGTGCTTCCGGATGACGTTTGCCGGCGTGCGTTTGAAACGCAGCCAGGTGAAATACCGGGAGAATCCGCGCACGAGCGGCTGCGCAAACGCGAGAATCATAACCAGCAGGCGCGCATGCACCGTGTCGAATTTTGGTTCGATTCGTGCGCGAACCATGTACGAAAGCGCCACGCAAAAAGTGCCGCCGAGCATCAGGTACGGGACAATGCGCAGCCCGGGCAGAAAAATTCCAAGGCCAAAAAGAAAGATCGTCAGCGCAAACCATTCGATGCTGCTGAGGTATGCGGCGACCTCTGACTGCGGTGCGGGATAGATCGATTGGAAAAATCCTTCACCGAAAATCCCGTGGTAAATGATCGGGCGATTAACAAACCAGCTGAACCGCGTGGCGCCGTAGATTTGACCGCGCCATTTCGCTGTGCCGGTCGGGCCGAAAAAGATCAAATGTTTAAAGCGCAGCAAGGATTCCGCTTCGCCGTAGCCGTCTTGCTGTTTCAAAAAAGCGCGCAGCGTAAACCGCCGATGATGCCAGACGATCGCAGCCGGACTGAAAGAGATTACCCATCCAGCCTGCTGAATTCGCCAGCAGAAATCCACGTCGTCGCCGGCCTTGCGATATTCGGGATCGAACCCGCCTATACCTTCGAAGGCCCAACGGTAAAACGCCATGTTACACCCGGGAATATGCTCGGCGACCGTATCCGTGAGCAGAACATGGTTGGGTCCGCCCGGCGCCCCAGCAACGCACGCCTGAATCCAATTTTGTGCCGGTGGCGTGATGTTTGGCCCACCCACTCCGGCGTAATCGCCGCTGACGAGCGTGCCAATCAGGTAGTACAGCCAATCGGTGTCCACCATGCAGTCGGAATCGGTGTAGGCCAACACTTCGCCCTTGGCAGCAGCTGCCCCGGTGTTACGGGCGTGACTTAATCCATGATTGGTCTGATGAATGTAGCGCACCGACGGGAACTGCGCGGCCACATGAGCAGTATTATCGGTCGAACCATCGTCGACGAGAATGACTTCGTAAGTCGGATAATTTAGTTTGCCTAACGAATCCAGGCAGGCAGCAAGAGTGTGGCCCCCGTTATACGAGCAAACAATGACCGACACGAATGGCGCCTTGGGCAACGGAAGATGAGGCGAAGTCGAATCATTCCGTCCGAGCTTTTCCTGAATCGTGTAGAACGCCCTCTTCGGCTTGCGCTCACGCGTGACGATGCCGAACGCCCAGTCCGTAATTTCCTGACCGCCCGTAAACCATTCGTCCGTCCAGGTGAAAAAAATCGTTCCGGCCAGACCGCATTTCACCACGCTGTCGATGTGCCAGCCAAGCATTTCGGCCTGCTCCTCTTGCGAATGCCGTATCGTGTCCATGCCAAATTCACCGAGGATAAGCGGATGCTCGCCGGTGAGATTTTGCAGCCGCAGCAGGTATCCTTCGAAATCGCGCTGGTTGTGAAGATAAACGTTGAAACAAGAAAAATCGGAATTCTGGGGGAGCAGATATTCGGTGGGCGGATACGTCGCATACGAAAAGAGCGCATCCGGATCGATTGCGCGCCCGATCTGTATTAGCTCCTCGACGAACTCAATCACTCGACGCGTGCCGAGCCAACGCGCCATCGTGCTGGAAATTTCGTTGCCCACCAGGTAACCGAAGATCGCCGGATGCCCGGCGTGCGCCTTAACGGCGGCACGGACATTTTCGGAGATCTGTTTACGTGTGGACCGTTCACGGAGAAACTCGATGTGTTTTTCCCAGGGGAGCGTCACCAGAACGCGCATCCCTGCGCCAGCGCAACGATCTAGGAACCAGCGCGGCGGCGAATGATAAATCCGCACAACGTTCACACCCGCCTCACGCATTAGCGCCAGATCGGCATCCAGCTGTTCCGGACGGCCGACATAATCTCCATCCGCGTCCGGTTTGAACGGACCGTACGTAACCCCTTTGACGAAAAACTTTTTGTCTCCGTCGAAAAAGAACTTCGCCTTGGGGAGGATTCGCGAGGTTTCGTTTTGTGTCATGTCGGGGTTTATGCTGGCATTCTGAGCGCAGCGAAGAATCTCGGATCATTTCCCATACTCGGCCAACAAAACAACAACCAGAGATGTTTCGCTTCGCTCAACATGACAGAAAGAACAACGAATGGCGCAGGGAGGCGCCTAACTCCTACAGGGCTTTCAATACTTCACGCACGACAGCGCCCGTGCGCTCGATGTCTCCGGCCATGTGCGCTGTGGAGATGAAGCCAGTTTCAAATTGCGACGGCGCGAAATAGACGCCGCGTTTCAAACAAGCGTGAAAGAAACTGGCGAATTTTTTTAGATCGCTTCGCTGCGCGCTGGCGAGATCGACAATCGGCGCGGCAGCAAAGAACAAACAAAACATCGAACCGAGCCGGTGAAAGGTGATATCGACGTTTGCCTTCTTGATTGCGTCACGCGCTAGCGCTTCAAGTTGCGCACCCGACGTGTCGAGCAATTTCCAGCCGTCGATCCGCTCCAGTTCGCGCAATTGCGCGAGACCGGCAGTCATTGCGATCGGATTTCCAGACAACGTTCCTGCCTGATAAACAGGACCCTCCGGCGAGAGTTGGTCCATGATTTCGGCGCGGCCGCCAAATGCGCCAACCGGTAGTCCCCCGCCAATTATTTTTCCGAGCACAGTCAGATCAGGTTTCACGCCATAAATTTCCTGTGCGCCGCCGCGCGCAACACGGAAGCCAGTGATCACCTCGTCAAAAATCAGAAGCGCATCGTTGCTCGTGCATTCCTCGCGCAGGATCGACAAAAAATTTTCCCTCGCAAAATAGAGACCCGCGTTGGCTGGGATCGGCTCGATAATTACCGCCGCGATTTCATTCTTGTTTTCCTGAAACGCTTTTCTCAACAACCCGGCATTGTTGAACGGCAGCGAGATCGTCAGATCAGCGAATGCCGGCGGAACACCGGCGCTGCTCGGTTGGCCGTGCGTGAGCGCGCCGCTGCCGGCTTTCACCAAGAGGGCGTCTGCATGCCCATGATAACAGCCGTCGAACTTGACGATCTTATCGCGCCCGGTAAACGCGCGCGCGAGGCGGATGCACGACATCGTCGCTTCCGTGCCGCTGTTCACCATTCGCACTTTCTCGATCGACGGCATCCAATCGCAGATCAATTCCGCCATCTCCACTTCCAGCGGATTCGGAATTCCAAAACTCAATCCGCGCTTCGCAGCGTCGCTGACCGCTTCAACCACAAATTTCGGCGCATGCCCGAGAATCGCCGGTCCCCAACTCTCCACGTAATCGATATACTCGTTTCCATCCACATCCCAGATCCGTGCGCCTTCCCCGCGAGCGACGAAAAACGGGTCACCGGCAACATTGCGGAACGCGCGCACCGGCGAATTTACGCCGCCGGGGATGTGTTTCCGTGCGCGAGCAAATAGTTCGGCCGACCGCGAAGTCATTGTAGAGGCGCTTGTGCCAATCGCCTATGTATCTA
>JBARAJ010000045.1:0-6569 GCA_049791915.1 Candidatus Udaeobacter sp. | reverse complement strand
ACGACCGCTTGCGCTACGGGCGAGAGCGCAAACCAAGGAAGTGTAAACGTAAGGAGAAGCGGCACAATTGCCGATTTGAGCTGTATAAGTGGATTCATATGATTCTTCATGGTTCCTTCTTTCTTTCCCGCGCAGGGTATTTTTGGGGTTGCGGGTCTGGAGGAGGCGAAGAACCGTAGCGGGGAAAATGTCCTCCGCCTGATTCAGATCCGTTTGATGTGCCCCGTTTATGCGCAGAATTGCCCCTATCTGGTCAAGTTAGGCGGCGCCTAGTTTTTATATAGGGCCTGACCTTATACGCGGGTCGCTGATTCGAGTTCCAGAAACACCGTCAGCTTTTCATCCACACGCGCAACGAACCGCTTTCCGTCGCCGCGATGTGCGTCCGCAATCCAGATCATTCGCCCGTTCGAATCACGATTAAGATACCGCCTTTAAGTTTCATAGGCTTTCAAGCGTTGGATCAACACGCACGGGTCCATCGTCGAGGTGCCGTAGTGGTGTAGTACAAACCCGAAGCGACGATCCGCAATTTCGTGCCGGGAAAAAGCGTTGATTCGTTAGGCGCGATCCGGCGCACCAATTCGTCCAAGTTGCCGGCGATATTGTCCAGCTTGGCTACAATCCCCCGCGGTTGGATCTGCATTTTCGCCTCGTGAATTGGTTTTTCGCCACTATGGTCTGTTACCGTTTGATGCTTTGCGCCCAGCTCAACCGGATTTACGAAGGACAAAAGATGAACTACATTTTCGGTCTCGCTCTTGGAATCGGA
The DNA here is from genome assembly GCA_049791915.1 of Candidatus Udaeobacter sp. GTDB lineage: Bacteria > Verrucomicrobiota > Verrucomicrobiia > Chthoniobacterales > UBA10450 > Udaeobacter. The sequence continues at coordinate 5,797 of JBARAJ010000045.1, read as the reverse complement.
ATCGTGGCCGGGTTGCGTTCTTTGACCGCGCCTGCTGTCGTGGCATGGGGCGCGCACCTCGGCTGGTTGAATCTACACGGCTCCCCGCTTGCATTCATGGGATCAACGATAGCGGTCGCGATACTTTCCGTGCTCGCGATCGGCGAGTTAATCGCAGACAAACTGCCGATGATTCCAAAACGTACTGCGCCTGCGCCGTTGATGGCGCGCGTCGTCACAGGCGGACTGTGCGGCGCGTGTCTCTCTGCAGCCACGGGGCAATCATTAATTGCCGGTGCGCTTTTGGGTGGGATAGGCGGCATTGTCGCTGCTTTCCTCGGTTACAGCATCAGGAGGCGTCTGGATTTGCACATTAAGGACGTCGTGGTCGCCATTTGCGAAGATGTAGTTGCGGTCGGCCTAGCGTTATTTCTTGTTTCGCGGTAACGCCAACAATTTTGGTGCGCGCCTCGAAGCGGATTGATTCGGTGCCGCCGACCCGTCTTTAATCGGTCGCGATGCCAAAGCCTCCGGACCCAACCAACGCAACGGTTACGCGACAAATCAGGCCGCCGCCGCTCTCACAGCATGTGCGCGAGTTCGCGTCGCGGCCAGATGCGTGGGTCGTGCTCGCACGCAACATGATTCCTGTCGTCGGTATCTATGCTTTCGGTTGGTCCGCGGCGATCAGTGTTTTCAATTATTGGTTCGACGGGTTAACCGCGCTGGCCGCAATCGTCGCTGCACTGGTACCGCGCGCGATGCGTGAGACGCAACCCAGAAAAGATCACGTGACGTTAGTCGGCAACGTTGTACGCGGCGTCTTCGTGTGGCTCCTGCTCGTCGGCATTGTCGGTCTGCCGTACTGGATCGTGCTGATTCCACTCCACGATCTCCTCCTCGGCAACGAATTGCGCCGCGAGCTCGCGCATTCTCCGGCGCTCTGGTTCGTCTTCGGCTCGCTTGCAGCAAGTCATTTCTGGAAGGCCTTCCGGATGGGCTACGACACGATGCCTGACAAGGAACTGAAGCAGCGGGCGCGGTGGGATCTTTATCTCCTGATCCTGCGCGCAATCGCGATGTTCTTCATGGCTGCGCATGGACTCTACTTTATTCTGGTGCCGCTGATGGCGCTGCTACTGAGCTATCTTGAGATCTGGCCCGGGCGCGCGATCGGCGCGGTTTTCGGCGATCCGTCGCGGCTCTGGGAATACGATCCTGGCAATCCGACATCGAACAGGCGCCTACCGTGACGCGCACCTCAGCGGGACATACGTCACTGGTGGCCATTTCCATTAATCCCAGCACTTCGCTGAGAATTTTTCCGGGAAATGAGCGATCGCCATAAACCGAGCAAGCTGATCAAAAACCAAAACACCTCCACGATAAACGCTGACAAATTGAAGGCGAAGATGAGCGAAACGATTATAAGCAGTGCGCCGGCCGCGTTCAGTAGCGAATATCTCGGCGACGAGCTCGGGAGTTTATCCAGTTGCAGGAGCAGATACGCAACCACGATCAGCAGCACACCGATGAATCCTGCCAAGTCGAACAAGTGGAATTTCATAGTCATCGCCACCGACATCGCGACACAGTCTGAATCTCGCGTTCCTGCACTTCATTACAACCACTGCCATGAGTGCTTCGGCGCCACATCGACAGCACATCGTTTTCCGACAGGCATTTGCGTGTCGGACAAGCGGCGAGAGATTATGATCAAAGTGGGCACACTTATATCATGAGCGGCTTCTTCGAGGAGTTGCAGCGGCGAAAGGTTTATTGGGTCGCCGCAGCTTACATCGTCGGCAATTCCCATGCTGGAAATCCAGGGTACGCCAACAACACCAGGAGTTCATCGGCATATCAGACTGTCCTTGCTCAGTGGAGAGCAAACGAGGGGAAAATCCGCGACGCGTGAAGTACTGGGAAATCATCGCTGACAAGCTCAACAGTCTGAAAGAGGCGCGATTATGAAATTCATGTAACTTGAGGCCCCGGGAAGATGTCCGCCGAGATCAAGAAGGAGATCCAGTTCGAGATCGCCCATGTCTTGTTCATCGACATCGTCGGTTATTCGAAACTTTCGATTAATGAGCAGCGCGCAGCTGTCGATGAGCTGACGGAGATCGTCCGTGCGACGGAGCAATTTCAAAAAGCTGAGGCAGCCGATCGTTTGATCAAGATCGCCACCGGCGACGGTATGGTACTGGTGTTTTACACCAGCCAGGAAGCGCCGGTTCGCTGCGCGGTGGAACTAAGCCGCGCACTCAAAGATCACCCGCGCTTGCGCCTACGCATGGGGATACACAGTGGGCCCGTCAGCGGTGTGGTCGATGTTACCGCTCGCACAAATCTCGCCGGTGCCGGTTTAAATCTGGCGCGACGTGTGATGGATTGCGGCGACGCGGGCCACATCTTGCTCTCCAAACACGTTGCCGAAGATTTGGCAGAGTTCGAGGAATGGCGACCGCTGCTTCACGATCTGGGCACATGTGATGTAAAGCACGGGCTGCAGGTAGCCATCGTCAACCTGTGGTCCGACGACGTGGGCAACCGTCAGCTCCCACAAAAGTTTCAAGCTCTCAGGAAACAGCGCGCCCGAGTGCGCTGGGCCGCAGTGGCAGCTGCGTTTCTTTTACTCGCCGGTATCGCAGCTGCTTTCGTTCTGGTTTCCAAGAAATCAGCAAGATCGACATCAATTGTTCCGGAAAAAAGTATCGCGGTGCTGCCGTTCGAAAACCTAAGCCGCGATCCGGACAACGTCTATTTCGCCGATGGCATCCAAGGAGAAGTCCTGACGCGCCTGGCAAAGATCGCGGATTTGAAAGTGATTTCGCGCACTTCGACGCAGGGATATCAAAGCGAACCGGGCAATCTTGCTGAAATCGCAAAGCAGCTTGGCGTAGCGAACATCCTTGAGGGTAGCATCCAGAAGGCAGGCGATCAGGTGAGAGTCAACGTTCACTTGGTTAACATGCAGACCGGCTCGCAACTCTGGGCCGAAACATATGACCGAAAGTTGAGTGACATTTTTAGCGTCGAGACCGAGATCGCTAAAGGAATCGCCGAGTCGTTGCAAGCGAAGCTGACCGGCCGTGAGGAGCAAGCGTTGGCTGCGAAGCCCACGAACAATCCGCAGGCTTACGATGCTTATTTACGCGGATTGGCTTTTGAAGCACGTAGCAATTACTCCAGCGATGCGTTGTTCAAAGCCATTGAATTTTATGATCTGGCGGTGCGGCTTGACCCAAATTTTGCGCTCGCTTGGGCGCGACTTTCTGGTGTGCACGCGCTTCTTTACTCTAACCGTCGCGACACAACTGCCGCTCGCCGCGATGCGGCAAAGGAAGCTTTGGAAAATGCGCAAAAACTGCAACCGAACTCGACCGAAACCCTGCTCTTCACGGGTTATTATCAATATTGGGTGCTGCACGACTACGGGTTGGCCAAAGCGACCTTCGAACGCGTCAGCAAAAAATTACCAGGTAATAGCGAAGTCTTATACGCCCTTGCAGCAATTGCGCGAGGCGAGGGACATTGGGATGAAAGTGTTGGCTATTGGGAGCGGGGCCTCGCCCTCAATCCGCGGAATACAGCGTTACTGACGGAAGTGGCATTTACATACGCCGCGCTTCGACAATTCCCGAAAGCGGAAAAGCTCTACGACCGGGCACTGGATATACTTCCAAATGAGTTGTCTCTAATGGCATTAAAAGCCAGCGTCTACCAGGCCGAAGGTAATCTGCAAGAATCCGCTAAACTACTTGCACAGGTAAATGCTGAAACGAATTCGGACGTGGCTGTTCGAATCAAGCTGACCCAATTGAGACTTGAACGAAATCACACTGAGGCCACCCGGTGGGTGCAAGCCCGACAAGATCGACTCCGCCTTGTTTCTGGGATCGACAAGGGCAGTAAACAGTTGGGGAACGCGTTGGTCCACCGCGTCGCTGGCGACACCACTCAAGCCAAAGCTTTCGCTGAACAAGCGCGCAACACGCTTGAGCCGCTCAGGAAGGAGCAGCCAGATAACGCCTTCGTTGCAGCAGCGCTGGCTGTGGCTTACGCGATGCTCGACGAGAAGGAATCAGCCCTCAATGAAGCGCAGCGCGCAATCACGCTTTCGCCGAGCAACAAAGATCGGCTATCTGGACCCGCTTTCGAAGAGAACATGGCGTTAGTCGAGATGATAACGGGCGAGAATACCCATGCGATCGCAACGCTGACGCGACTGTTACAAACGCCGTATGGTGGCTGGCTTTACAGTCCAACGCCCATCACGCCGGCCCTCTTAAGGCTCGATCCAATCTGGGACCCGTTGCGCGCCGATCCGGCTTTCCGAAAACTTTGTGAAGAAAAGCAGCCGTGAATTTGCGCGCGTCTTTCGTGTTCCAATAAGAAAATTGGGTGGAACGGCGTAGCTCCGCTGGGTCTGTACGAATACAGGGCCACAATTCTGCGTCGCGCCGCTACCGATGCTGATCGCGCCAACTATGCTTAGACGCCGTCGCCTCTGTTTTCCGGTGGCTGCGTTGGCGGCGTTGGAGAATTTTGGTCCGACGAGGTTGCGCTATTCCCTTCAGCGGCCCTCTTTGCAGCCCATCTGGCTTTCATCGCGGCAGCAAGTTGAGCACGACGTTCCGGTGAGAGATTTAGTTTCCTCTTGGCTTTCCTGGCACTGCTCGCTTGCTTCGCACCGGTTGTTGCCTCACGAGACTTCTTTCCGACTGACGCCGTCGCTCGGGCGGCCGATTTTCTCGCAGCTTTCAACGCTTTTGCCGACTCTGCCTGCTGCAATTTGCGTCTTAACCTGGCCAGTTTCCCTGGGCCTTCTCGCAAACCTTTCTCGAGCTCCTGGATCTTTTTCTTTAACTTCTTCAGCTTCATGATTTCTCCTCCTCGCGCCGAACGGCGATTAACGATTGGGTTTTGAGTTAATGGCAATATCCCGCCGATGTCACGTCCTTCTTTGGCCGAATATCGATGAGCCTTAGAATCCTGGCTCGGCAGAGAAAATCGGATCGCGTCGCGACCGTCAAGCTCTAACAGGAGAAAACGTGCGAACAGAGCAGCGTCTCAGAGTTCTTCGAGCTGAAGCCCGACAATGCTGCCAGCGAAAGGTCTCACTAGCACCGCCCGGACAACGGCGGGCCGACAAGCGCAAGAACTCGGAGAAGGTTATCGGCCGGTTGATATCGGGCGGCCCAGAACAACATCCTTCTTTGTCCAGGTATGAACGCTGCCGCAGTGCGCACAAGTGAACTTTTGTGTCTTCACTGTCGCGGCTTGCCAGAGCTTCTCCTCTATCGTCCTTCCGGTATCGGTGAGTTTCGAGGTGGAAGGACAGCGCACGAGCAGGCTTTTGATGTTGAGACCAGTCTTTCCTTTCGCCCGTCGCGGCGGATCAAAAAAGAACCTTGTAGCCATATTAGAGTCGATAAACAATGCGCGCTCTGGCGGTGTCGCAAGGCAACATCTCCATTTTGACCCGGTCCCCAATCGTTAGGCGAATAAAACGCTTGCGCATTTCTTGGGATGCAGTCTGCATCCCCTACAGATAAACCGTTCTACCGGCGATCGCCTGCAAACGGGCGCCTGCCGCCCCCGCCACGCGGACGTTCCTCGCGCGGACGTGCTTCGTTAACAGTTAGCGTGCGACCGTTAAGTTCACGGCCGTTGAGCGCGCTCATCGCGGCATTAGCTTGCGCTCCGTCGTTCATCGTGACGAACGCAAATCCACGCGATTTGCCAGTCATGCGGTCCATCATCAGATGGACTTCGTTGACGGTACCATGTTGTTCGAACAGATCCTGAAGAT
>JBARAJ010000044.1:0-46864 GCA_049791915.1 Candidatus Udaeobacter sp. | reverse complement strand
TATCGTGCACGAATATCAAGGTGGGCGATTGCCCGTTTACCATTTCGATTTCTTTCGCCTGGAAAATCGAGAATCAGCCGTGCGGCTTGGACTGGAAGATTATTTTTTTAGCGATGGCGTTTCAGTGGTCGAATGGGCCGATCGATTCCCGGAATTGATTCCAGAGCGGGCGCGCTGGATTTCCTTTGAAATGAAATCGGAGCGTCGGCGGATCATAACGCTGTTTCATCACGGCAATGAAAACTCTCGCGTTTGAACTATCCACCTCGCGCGGCAGCCTGGCGTGGGTGGATGGCGAAATCGAGTTCACGCGCGAGTGGCCTAACGACCGAAAAAATTCCGCAGCGTTTTTCGAGAACCTCAAGGCGATGCGAAGAAAATGTGGCACACCGGAAACGATCATTGTTGGACTTGGCCCCGGCTCGTATGCCGGAACGCGCATCGCGATTTCTGCCGCGATCGGGATACAACTTTCTTGTGATGCGCGCTTGATCGGGTATCCCTCGATTTGCGCAATGGAATGCGATGCGCAGGAATACTGTGCGATTGGCGACGCGCGCAGGAAATCTTTCTTCTTCGGGCACATCCTCAAAAATGAAATGATTGAAGGCCCAGCGCTTTTTTCTGAGCTCGAGCTGAAAGCGAGACTCGAATCGCTCGACCCGGCAACGCCGGTTTTCTCTTCAGAATTGCTTCCGCAATTCCACCGCCCCTTAATTTCGTTTCCTTCGGCTCTCATTCTGGCCAGACTTGCGAAGGAGTCCGGACGAAGCTTTTTTCTGCCACCAATGGAACCAATTTATTTGCGTGACCCACACATCACCATGCCGAAATGAAGGAAACTTACCGCTGTTGGGCTGAAATTGATCGCGCCGCGCTGCGACACAATGCGAAAGTCGTGCGGGATCGAATCGGATCCGCTGAGATGCTCGCGGTCGTGAAAGCGAATGCTTACGGCCATGGATTGGTCGGAGTAGCGGAAGCGCTGGCCGATGACGCAGAATTATTTGGCGTCGCCAATCTTCAAGAAGCTCTCATACTGCGCGAAACGCTGCCGCATCCCATCGTGATTCTTGGCCCGGCGACTCCTGAGGAACGCCCGATAATCGCCGAGCACGGATTTATTCCGACGATCTCCAGTTTGGAGGAAGCCCAGGCGTTCGACCGGTTGAAGCCGGTATCAGTTAATTTCAAGATCGACACCGGCATGGGGCGAATGGGCGTGGTGCAGAATGAGGCACGCGAGGTTTTCCAACGCGTGGCGGCAATGGCGAACGTTGAGATCCACAGCATATCGACGCACATGCCCGTATCGAACGAAGACGCAGAATACACGCGCAATCAGCTCGTCCGATTCCAGAGAATCGTTGACCAAATTCGCGCAGAAGTTCCGGGAAGTTACAAGGCGCACGTGCTGCAAAGCGCCGGCACACTCGCGTTCAATGATCCGACCTTCGAAATCGTGCGCGCCGGCATCATGCTCTACGGCATTTCGCCGCTCCCGGAATTTCGTGAGTTGCTCAAGCCAGTGATGACGTGGAAGACACGAATTTGTCTCGTGCGCGACGTTCCGAAAGGCAGCTCAATCAGCTATGGCCGCACCTTTATCGCGTCGCGAAATATGCGTGTTGCAACGCTGTCCGCCGGCTACGCCGACGGGTACCCGTGGCATCTTTCCAATCGCGGCGCCGGCGTTTTGGTGCGCGGAAAGCGCTGTCCTCTTCTCGGTCGGGTGACAATGGACTTGATGGTCATCGATGTGAGCGGTCTGGATGACGTGCAGGTAGGCGACGATGTTGTTCTCATGGGGCGCGACGGCAGCGAAGAAATTCCCTGCTCTGAATTGGGTGAAAAAGCGAGGACGATCACGTGGGAAATTGTGACGCGAATTGGCGCTCGGGTGCGCCGGGTTTATGTTTGACCGTCGTTGAACCGTTGAAGCGTCGAAACGTTAAAGCGGATCGGAGTTACGAGCTAAGTTCAAAGCGCTTCAACGCTTCACCTGTTTAACGAAATAATGTTCCAAATCATCTTCAATGAGCTGAGCGCAGCCGAAATCTCGGCGTTACCGAAAAGGTTGCAGCTTGAGTTGCTGGCCGAGTTTCAAATTTTACCAGAAGATTTGGATCAGCTCGACTCCGAGCGCTTCGGCGTGATCGAACGCGAGGGGAAGAAGCTGTATCGGTATCGCGCGAAGAATTACCGTATTTACTTCGCCAAGACCGAGGAAGGCGTCAAAGTGCATCGCGTGTTGCACAAAAATACGCTTCGCGATTTTCTGTTCCGCAGCAAACTGCCTGTTTCCGAGGACGCGCAATTGGGCGAAACGCGCGAGTTCTGGAAGTTGATCGAGGAAGGCGAGCGGACGCCGAAGGGGTAAAGCCGCGGTTGGCAACGCTAAACTCGAATCGAGCCATAGCGGCGTCAGGATTAGAAGCGCGAAACCGAAAACCAGGCGTTTGGCACAAGCGCCTCTACAATTACTTCATCCACAGCACCGAGCGGCTGCGCTTGATTTCGCGGGGTCATTTCGAGCGGAGCGAGGAATCTCGCAGTCGAAGCGCGGATCACGCGGGCTGATGAGGCCGATCACCGAGCTTATCAGAGATCCTTCGCTTCGCTCAGGATGACAAACGCAGACGCGTTTGTTACTTCATCAACAGCACCGAACGGCTGCGCTTGATTTCGCGCGTGATTTTCCGATGCATATATGCAGGCATGCCGGTAACGCGACGAGGCAGGATTTTGCCGCTCTCCGTGACAAATTTTTTCAGAAGATCAGGGTTCTTGTAATCGATTGCCTCCATGGCAATATCGATCCGGCGCCGCGGCATGGGCCGATTGGCGCGGCGAAATGCGGAACGGCGTTTTGGAGTTTTCGGTTGCATGGCTGATTACCTGGTTTCGCGGTGCAAGGTGTGCCGCCGCAAAAACGGATTGTATTTTTTCTTTTCCAAGCGATTCGGCGTCCGTGGGCTTTTTTTATTGCGCGTCGTCATGTAACGCGAAGGCGGCTTCCCAAGGGCTTTAGCTTCGGTGCATTCGAGGGTAACAATCTCCTGAGCCATAAGCGTCGATCACTCCTTTACTTCCGGCGTAGTGGTCTCCTCCTCCTCGGATTCGGCGCGTTCCTCTTCGGTCAAGCCAAATAGAGAAGTAACCGATGGTCGCATCCGGGCGGCTTTACTCTGCTTTTCCAACTGCGATTGACACTCCACGGTGAAACGGGCGAAGGGAATCGCCTCGAGACGTGCGCGCGGGATTGGTTTACCGGACATTTCGCACTTCCCATATGTCCCGACCTCGACGCGCTTCAGCGCCTCATCGATTTCGTAAAGCGCGTCCTGCTCTTGCGAGAGCAAACTCAGCGCGAAATCGCGATCGTATGCGTCCGATCCGGCATCGGCCTGGTGCATTCCGAAGGCAGAAGCTTCGCTGCCTTCAGCTCGCGAGCGAAGGGTGCCCTGCGCCACGCCAGCCATCGAATCCACGACCGCATCGCGAAGCTGAAGCAGGTTTTGTTTTTGTTTGCGAACGAACGGATCCAACTTTTTTTCGCGATGATTCAATCCCAGTAGCAGCGCTGCGGGCGACTCGGCGCCTTCCAAACTGGTTTTTGGCGAACGACGCGCGCTCTTCTTTTCACGTGCAGGATTTTTCAGCTTGGCTTTCCTGAGCTGAAGTTTGCGAGCCGGCTGCGGCTTTCGTACAGCCGACTTTGCCGCAGACCTGTTCTTTTTCTTTGATTTGGCCATGGTGACTGTTGTAAGCGCCACTTCTAATCGACTGGCGCAGGGAAAACGGACGCTTAATTAAGAACGTTTATCCCAGCACGCAAGCGGATTCGCCAAAAACTTTGGCTCGCTTCGCTCACGTTATTCAGCGGTAACCTCCACCATTCCAGCAGAATTTATGACCAGGCGTACCGCAATGAAATCGCCCGGCGCGTCACTGAATCGCCATTCGCAAACCTGCCGCTTGCTGATTAAGTCCGCAGCTTAAAACGATCGCGCGTTGCGCGGTTGGGAGCGGCGTCCGCGAGAATGAAAGCCGTAACTGGACGCTGTGGTCCGCGTGAAGCACGGGCGGGATCTCTTCCGAAAGCAGTGCTTGGGCTGCCAGAATGATCTGCCACAATCCTGCCGCGCCAACGCCCTCGCCCAAGGCAGGTTTGGCCGTGTAGACCAGCGCATTTGGAACGATCTCCTGCAGCGCTTGGGATTCTGCTTGATCGACAAACGTCCCATTCGCGCTCGAAATAACAAAATCGATTTCTATCTGGCCGAGATCACACAGGATGCGCTTCAAAATTTTTCCCGCGTCGGCTCGTCTCCTAAAATGCCCGCCCGGATGCGCGCGTTCGATCGTCACGAATCCATCGCGTGCGAGAACGATCGCTCCTGCGCCTTCGCTCAAAATCATTCCGCGGTTCTGCTTACTAAAGGGCTCAATCGGCGGCGCCATACGCGACAAACGCCACCGCCGGTAAGCATCGCATAACAGCCAGTCGATTTCTTCGGTGCCTACAACGAGACAATAGTCCAACGCCTCATTCGCCATCAATTCCTCGGCCATTGTTATCGCAGCGACGCCGACGGCGCCGTCGCCCACGAGCGTGTACGTAGCGCCGGTCACGCCGAGGATGGCAGCAAGATGGCTTGCCGGCGCATTGAATACAGTTTCCGGAAACAGAAGCGGACTGGCTGCCTGCGCACCTGTCCCGACGATTTCATGATAAAAACGTTTCGTGTAAGTGACGCCTCCATTGGAGATGGCGAAGATGAGCGCAATTCGTTCAGCATTCTGCGACTCGAATTTTAGTCCTGCAGACTCCAATGCATGCAACCCAGCCGCCGCAGCGAAACGCGAAATAGCACTGGCGCGACGGAGGCGTGGATGGGAAATCTCCTTCAGCGCTGACTCCGGTACGCGAAAAGCGCTGTAAACGCGATCGGCGAATTGTTCGGAAATCGTGGTCGCAGATGCCTCCTCACCCTGAAGCAATCGCTGCCAAACGGAATCAATGCCAGTGCCCAGAGGGGTAACCCACCCCATGCCGGCAATCGCCAAACTCATGCTTCGAACTTGCGCATTACCAGCGAAGCATTCGTTCCACCGAATCCAAACGAGTTCGAAAGCGCCATGCTCACCGCAGCTGGTCGCGCTTCGTTCACGACGATGTTGAGATCGACATCGTCATCTGGAGCGGTGAAATTGATGTTAGCTGGAAGAAATTGCTGTTGAAGCGCAAGTAAACAAACGACGGCCTCGATGGCGCCTGCAGCGCCCAGGGAATGACCCATCATGCTTTTGGTTGAGCTTACCGGCACACCATTGAACAATGCGCTGATTGCCTTGGCTTCGGTTGCATCGTTGAAGATCGTGGCTGTTCCATGTGCATTGATGTAATCAACGTCGGTCGCGGCGACACGCGCGCTCTCAAGAGCCCGCTCCATCGCTTGTCGCGCTCCGATCCCGGATGGTTCCGGTTGCGTGATGTGAAAGTTGTCTGTGGAAATGCCGTAACCGATGATTTCGGCCAGAACAGGAGCGCCGCGCTCGCGGGCGAGGTCGAGATTTTCCAACGCCAGCACCGCAGCGCCTTCACCGAGCACCATACCTGACCGATCGCGATCAAACGGGCGGCATTTCTCCGGTGTTGAAGCTTGAAGCGAATCAAAGCCGACGAAGACCATTTCCGCGAGCGCATCGTAACCGCCGGCTAACACCTGTTGGTAACGACCGGAGCGCACGCATTCAAACGCGTGACCGACCGCATTTGTCCCGGACGCGCAGGCGTTCGCGATCACCTGACACGGCGCCGAAAATCCAAAAACGCTCTGTGCGTCGATCACCGGCTTTTGCGCCGGGTAATTAGCGATCCATGTCGGCGCATGCCGCAGATCCCCTGCTCCGTTTAACGAGCGGTAATAGCGCTCGCCGTAAGACATGCCTCCGCTTGTCGTTCCAACTACCGTTAGCTCGGGTTCAAATTCAGGCTGTTGCGTCACAAGTTCTTGCAGCGCCTGAATCATCATGTGCGAAGCACGATGCAGGCGCCCCGAACGCGGTATTTGCGCGTGCCTAGCAAGCAGACGTGAGTCAGAAACCTGGCCCGCGGTTTTGCACCGGCATTGCGTGACTGAAAAGCGCATCACGGGAGTCACACAATCCCGTGCGCTGCGCAAGGACTCGAGCGTTTCGGCCAGGCCAAACCCGAGCGGGCTGATCACACCCGCCGCCGTAACTGCCACGCGGGCTGGATTATTTGTGCTTTCTCGCCTGTCTGCTTGAGCCATTATCTACGCCAAAAATTGACCTTGATTTCTATTGCTTTCTTAAAGGAAGCATTTTACAAGTGACCGCAAAACGGGAAACGGAAGCCCGGAAGTTGGTGGATTGTCAGTTGAGTTTATTCAATGGCGATTTGAAATCCGATAAGCGGAAACAGTTACCTGGCTGCGTTTTTCTAGAATAAACTCAATGGGAACCAAATTATACGTAGGCAATCTCCCCTTCAACACGACGGAGAACGAACTGCAGGAGATTTTTGCGCAAGCTGGAGCTGTGCAGGAAGTGACTCTTATGCAGGACAGATTCACTGGCAAATCACGTGGGTTCGCCTTTGTGACGATGAGTTCGGATGAGGAAGCGCAGAATGCCATCTCGAAATTCAACGGCCACACCATGGAAGGCCGGCCGATGACTGTGAATGAGGCACGTCCGCGCGAGCAGCGGCCGCCGGGTGGCGGCGGTGGCGGCGGACGTTACGGCGGTGGTGGATACGGTGGGCGGCGTGACGGTGGCGGTGGCGGCCAGCGAAGAGGCGGCTACTAGCCAACTGGCGTTGCCTGCGGACAGGTGCTGTAGAGTCAGCTGTGTCAGCGGATTTGCGCTTGCTGCCGATTTGATTCTCTCTGCGCTGAGGATAGCGCACACTACAGCCCCCCATCGGGAAAATGTGGGCAGGGCTGGATTCGAACCAGCGAAGGCGTAAAGCCAGCAGATTTACAGTCTGCCCCGTTTGGCCACTTCGGTACCTACCCGTTTAGCGCGAGGGATTTCATATATCCTCGCGCCTCACAGCTTGCAACTCGCGTCAGCTTTCGCGGCTGTTGATAGCACTAACGTAACCGTTACGTTTTGACATGGCGCTTCTGCGCGGCCTTTTTTGGTTCGCTCTGTTCCTGGTCCTGACTTTTTGTTTCGTGGTGCTGTTCGAGTACGGGCCGCTCGATTTTGCCAGCGGAACTCAGAAAGAGTATGCCCGGATAAAATCATTCGTCGTAAAGCGAACGGAAGAAATCGAGCAAAATAAAAAAGAGCGCTGAGTCTGGTGGTCAATCTACGTCGCAGCCGTGGCGAGAGTTTCTATCGGCAGGGGCGCGAGAAATTCTTTTGCGTTCTCGATCTGCAACACGGGCCAAGCCAGATGTGCTGCCAGAAAGCTGGTATCTGACGTCGGAGCAACCGCGGCTTGAGCGCGAATTTCGCACTCGGCTAATTGCTCGATAACGCGACCTACCTTTTCACTCAAATTTCGGCAGTCCGTAAACTGAACTGTGCAAACACCCGGCGCGGTGTCCTCCACAAAAGGGCTGAGAGTGAACGCGTGATGAAGCAAAATTTCCTGTATCGATTTTTCCTGCATCGGTGCACGAACTTTGATGACCACCCGCAATGATCGCGCCAATGCCTGGCTTGGGGTCATTCCTTTTCGAATACCGGCGTTTTCTGCGGCTTCGTTCAGTTGAATGACAACCGGTTTCCTTTCGTGTTCTTCGATTAACGCTACTGGTTTTCCGCAGAGTTCCGGCTGATGCCGCGTGGCTGCCTGCAAACAGAAATTCGGCAAATAAATCGTGGCGAACATCGTTCTAGCTGACCGCTGATTTCTGACTTTTGACTTCTGATTGGAGATGCGATCGTTTCACAACAATTCGGAGTCGTGAAAGCGCGTCCTCTGTTTCAAAAGTTTCAAGATCCCAGAAATTTTCGAGCACCAGTTTCAGTTGCGCGCTGCTGACCATTTCATATCGCGTGAGAACCAGACATGCCGTGGGCAGCACCTCGACCAACCGTTGCAAGCGATACCAATTCGTTTGCGGAATTTTACGTAATTCCTCCGGTGCGTTCAGCACCAGATCGACAATTACCAGCGGAAAATTACCGTCGCGCAAAAGCAGATCAGCCGCTTTGACGGCTTCAGATACTTTGCTGCACCGGACCCAAAGCAGGTGTTGCAGCCACGCATTATCCAACCCGTCGGGGTCAAACGAATTGCGTCCATCAATCAGCGCCAGGAAATAATTATCGCGATACGCGCAATGGACGAGCGCGTGAATGAGCGATGCGCTTCCCGCGCTTGTTCCTGAGCTGATCAATTCGGTGATCGCGCCACCCGGCAATCCGGCACCAATCGATTCCTCAAGAAAACGTAAGCCGGTAATTAAGCGCTTCGCTGTCGTACACGAAGGATGAGGGAAACGCTCCGCCAGAAGGTTGCGTAGATCGATAATTTTGGCGACCGCAGCCATGGGAGATAAACATGGCGCAACGGAGAACATGTTCAAATGAACTTAATACGGACTCGTCACCCTGAGCGCAGCGAAGCGGAGTCGAAGGATCCCGTTGTGCTATGTTTTCGGATTGCTACGGGGTTCCTCGACTTCCCTCGGAATGACCAGCTCGTTCAATGTCTTTTCCGGCGCTCTTGCTTGCGGATCAGCGACACCATCACGCCTTGGATTTTAAGCTCGCGAGCCGGCACCAGATCGGGATAACGCGGGTTTTCCGCCTTCAGATATGGGCGGCCGCGCTCCACTACATAACGCTTCAATGACGTTTCGCCGTCGATCAACGCCGCAACAATATCGCCGCCGTGCACTTCTTTCGTGTCTTCCAAAATCACAATATCGCCATCGACAATGTGCGCGCCGATCATTGAGTCGCCCCGCACTCGTAGCGCAAATGTGCCTCGATTCTTCAACACATTTGCCGAGCGCGTGTCCAGCGACACGTGCCCTTCGATGCTTTGCTCAGTCAACGCCGACATTCCAGCCGGAATCTGACCGTAAATTGGAATGTCGGTAATTCGAACCTTCATCGCTGGCGTGATCAACGCCCGAGCTTTGCGCGCGTGCCGGTTGAGAAAACCTTTTCGCTCCAATGCCACGATGTATTGCATCACCGATGTCTGGCTGGCGAACCTGAAATGATTTTGGATTTCGCGCGTGCTCGGCGTAATGCCTTTTTCCCGTTGCTCGCGCTGAATAAAATCAAGCACGCTCCTTTGCCTGTCGGTGAGCATGCAGGCACGATCCTTCAAAGCGCAGGATCTCGCAAGTTCAAATGAACATCTTACGCATCTTGGACTGGTAGGGCGGGCAGTCCTCTGCGCGCCGCGGAATCATGTGACAACGGCGCGCACGGAGTGACGCGCCCTACCATGCTGCACCATAACTTCGACTTCGCTGCGCGCGGCTCAGGATGACAGAAACAGAACTACAAGCGCACCAGATCGACCAGGAACTGGCACCAAAGGTAAATCATCCCGCGCCAGGAATATTTCACGTCGCCTGCAGCGGTTTGCTTGAGAACGCCTTTGTGAATGTTGTGCGCGATTTGATCGCGCAGATCTTTCTCGATGTCAGTCTGAATCTGCTCTTCATCGAGCGGTTCCACTTCCCGAGGATCAACTTTGTTTCGCCGCAAGAATTCGCGATGACTTTGATCAAGCTGCCAGAAAGATCGATCCGGCCGCTGCCGATTGATCCGGAACGCGGGAGAGAGTTTCAAGCCGTAGGACAACGGATAATTCCACGTTGTCCAAACCGCGCCGTCCTTCGTGCGCGACGAAATTCGCAGGTAATAAAACGAGAAATCACGCTGCTCATTCAGGCAGATAGCGGCCTGGGCACGATCTTCTTCTCTGTAGAACAATCGGAAAAACTGCCGGTAATCCTCCCAATCCCACCCTGCATCGCTCACGTAAACGAAGCCTTCTTCTTCGATCTCGCGCGTGATTTCGCTAAGCGCCGGGAAGGTGTCCGACGATGGCGGACTTTTCGGTCGAAGCTGCTTTTCTTTCGGAAGTCGCAGCGCACGAATCCGGGTGAGAATTTCCAGCCAAGGCAGAAACAGCCACGCTAGTGCTGCGATCAAACCCCATACCCAATTGTTGGTAGCAAAATAAAATCCAAGAAAAGTGGCGGCGAGGATCCCCAGCGCCCCGGCCTTTTGCGCATACGAATTGTGAAACGTGCGGAGACCGACGCTGAGCACGGCTAAGCCGAGCGTAAGAAGGAGACCGAAAAGTATCACGATACAGTCTGCCTACGGATTGATCTGGTGTTCGTTCAGAAACCTTTGAAGCTGATTCGTGTCAAAATTTGCCAAAACTTTATCCCCCGCCACAAACGTGGGCACGTAAGTTTGAGCAGAAAGCTGCTTCATCTCCTCGTACGCCTGGCGATCTCTGCCAACGTCGATCTCCTGGAAGCAATAGCCTTTCTCGCTGAGATAATCCTTCGCATCGATACACCAGGAACACCACTCACGACTGTAGAGCTTTAACTGCATCGGCGGGCGGAAATAAACCAGTCACCGCCTCGCCGTCAACTCATACGTCACCCACGTCCGTCCCAAGCGTGTCGCTAGTATGATTTAGCCCAAACGACGCGACGCGCGCTCGGTTCGCCGGTAAAGATGCATTGGCCCGGCTCGGACGAATCATCCAGAGGAATAACGCGGATCGTGACTTTCAGATCGTTCTTAATCTGTTCCTCGATTTCGCGCGACCCGTTCCAGTGTACGAGGGCAAAGCCACCGTGGATTTCGGGTTTCGAAGGGTTTTTTGCGGTGAAGAAATCGTAGAAATCTTTCTTCGAATTTATCACGTGTGTGTTCGCCTCCTGGAACTCCTTCGCACGCGCATAGAGCGAATCCTGAATCGAGACAAGAATTTCTGGAGCTCGCGCAGCGAATTCGTCCATCCTCATCGACTCCTTGTTCTTAACCGCTTGATCCCGCCGGCTCACTGTGACCGAATTTTGTTCGAGGTCACGCGGACCGACCTCAACTCGCAGCGGCACACCTTTCTTAATCCATTCCCAATTCTTAACTCCGCCGCCGAGATCGCGCCGATCGACTTCAACCTCAATCGCCACATCATCGAGATATTTTTTCGCGCGCAACTCCGCGGCGAGCCTGTCGCAGGTTTCCAAAACCTTCGCGCGCGTCTCTTCCCTGGTCGTGATTGGCAGAATAACGATGTGCGTCGGCGCGATTCGCGGCGGCAAAATAACGCCGTCATCGTCACCGTGCGCCATGACGATTGTGCCCACCATGCGCGTCGTCATGCCCCAGCTCGTGGTCCAGCCAAATTCCTGTTTGCCCTCACGCGTTTGGAACTGAATTCCGCTTGCACGGGCAAAATTCTGCCCCAGAAAATGCGATGTGCCGGCCTGTATTGCCTTTCGGTCCTGCACCATCGCTTCGAGCGCCATAGTTTCCACCGCGCCAGGGAATTTTTCGCTGTCCGATTTTAAACCGGCGAATACGGGAATCGCGCAACGTTCGCGCACAAAGGTTTCGTATACGCCGAGCATCCGCTTGGTTTCTTCTCGCGCTTCTGCTTCCGTTTCGTGGACGGTGTGGCCTTCCTGCCACAGAAATTCAGTTGTGCGCAGGAACAATCGCGTCCGCATTTCCCAGCGCACAATGTTGCACCACTGGTTGATCAGGATGGGCAGGTCACGATACGATTGCACCCATTTCGCGTAGCTCGCGCCGATGATGGTCTCACTCGTCGGCCGAACAATCAGCGGTTCCGTTAATTTCGATTCGGGATCGGGCACCAAGCCTGCCTCCTCATCCATCTTGAGCCGGTAATGCGTAACCACGGCACATTCTTTGGCGAAGCCTTCGACGTGCTCAGCTTCTCTGGCGAAATAACTTAACGGAATGAATAAGGGAAAATAGGCGTTGCGATGACCGGTGGCGCGAATCAGCGCGTCGAGCTGACGTTGCATGTTTTCCCAGATCCCGTAGCCCCACGGACGAATGACCATGCAACCGCGCACGTCCGAAGGCTCGGCCAATTCAGCGGCGCGAACTACCTGCTGGTACCACTCCGGAAAATCTTCGTCGCGCCGCGGTGAGATCGCAGTCTTTGGATTTTGTGAAGTTGCCATTGTAAAGTCAGCGTTTCACAGAAACGCCCCACAATTGTAGGGCGGCTCTGTCAGCCGCCAAGAGGTGTTTTTGACGGGGATGATTTGCCCAAGAGAGAAGCAATTGTCGATGTAAATTAGTCACACTTAGGTTGACAGGTCCTTGCCGCCCCCGTAGTTTTTGTGCCCTTTTTCCAGAGATGAAAACGTTTTCTGCCAAAGCCAGCGAAGTCCCACGCAAATGGTGGCTGATCGACGCCAGCGACCAGGTGCTCGGAAGAGTCGCTGTGAAAGCGGCTAATCTGCTCCGTGGCAAAGAGAAAACCGTTTTTACACCACATGTGGACACGGGCGATTTCGTCATTGTCATCAACGCGGAAAAAGTCCGGCTCACCGGAAAGAAAGAAGAACAGAAAAGTTATATGAGTTTTTCCGGCTACGTCGGCGGACACAAATCTGAGAGTGCCCGGTCGCGACGCGCTCGCCATCCTGAATTGCTAGTCGAACGCGCCGTGCGCGGAATGATTCCGCACAATCGGCTCGGTCGGAATGTTTATCGGAAGCTGAAAGTGTATCGCGGCGATTCGCATCCGCACACCGCGCAAGAGCCCGAAGCTGTTAAACTTTAGAGGTCCCGATCTATGCCACAAGCTGAGGAATTCATTGCTACAGGTCGCCGCAAAACATCAGTCGCACGCGTTCGTATCATGGCGGGTAGCGGAAAAATCGATATCAACGGCCGGACCTTCGAAGATTATTTCCCGACTGTGCCGTTGCAAAATGTGGTGTTGCAACCTCTGCAGAATGCGAAGGCAGTTAACACTTACGACTTGTTTATTCACGCCAGCGGCGGCGGCATTATGGGTCAGGCCGGCGCGGCGCAACTCGCGATCGCGCGAGCGCTTCTTCAAGTCGACGCAAATTTGCGAGGCCCACTCAAATCCGAGGGCTTGCTGCGTCGCGATCCGCGTATGAAAGAGCGAAAAAAATCCGGACAACCCGGCGCGCGGAAGCGTTTCCAGTTCTCCAAACGTTAGCCGAATCGGCAGCGTAACGCCTGTAAACACGACCCTGCGGGCCGTCTCGCATGGCTTAAACAGCAGCGGCCGCCAAAGACCGGCCAACAGGGCCCGCGGCTAGAATATGCGCTCGTCTACGGCTTCTTTGGCGATGGCACGCCCTGCGGCTGGTTCGGCGCCGGCGGAGCTTGCGGGGCCGGTGCAGGAGGATTCGCCAACATTGGCGGAACGGTTGGCACCGCTGCTGGTGGCGGCGTCGATGTCGTAATCGGCTTCAGCAAGCGCAGTTGCTGCATCGCCTCTCCCGCCCAAATACTCGATCGGTATTGGGTGAGGATGGCTTCGCAGATCTGCCGCGCGTCGTCGTTCCGATTTTTCGCCTTTAGAATGTATACCTGCGAAAGCATGGCGATCGGCGCAGCGTAACTGTTGGGGTAAACCGACGCGATCTGTTGATACATTGCCAACGCTTCATCCATTTTGCCCATCGAGTCCAAATTAGCCGCCATCGCCATCTTCGCCGTGCTCAAGAGCTCATGCTTGGGGTACTTGGCTATGAAAGTTTCGAGCGTCTTGTTTGCCTCAGTGAATTTCCTTTCCTTCCGCTGCGCTTCAGCGAGTAAAATGTACGCATCGGCGCCGGCAGGCGAATTGGGGTAGCGAGCGATTACCTGTTCGTACTCTTGCGCTGTATTCGCGCTCGCCAACGCGGCTGATGCAGCGGCCGCGCGGCGATCGGAATAAAACCGATAACCGGTGAACGCAATAGCGGCGAGCAGAACAACGATCGCTGCCGTGATAATTGGCTTTTTGAAACGCTCCCAAAACAAATGCGTTTCCAGTGCGACATCGCGAGAGGGAGGTGGCGCTGTTGGCATAAACGTCGTGTGCTGGATCAGTTTAAAAACCGGGTGAGCGTCGTCTTATGCCACGCGAAGGTTTCTCGCGCAAGCGGGGGAAACAACCATAATGTGCTCTGTCATTCTGAGCGAAGCGAAGAATCTCAGTTCATTATTTGCGGCGGGTTAGCCAAACCGACTGGCCAGAGATGTTTGAAAGCCTGGCCTCATGCTTCGCATTTCGTTGCAGCCGTCCTGCTTGTCATTCTTGCCGCAGTGCTTTCTCGCGCCCTTAAAGGCTCAGCAGCTTCTTTCGCGACGCTCGACGGCGGCGTGGTTGGTCAACGCATGATTTGGACGAAGACATGCATCTTGGCATACACATCGACGACCTTTCCAGGATTCGAATCGCGCGCGTAGAACGCAGCGGCGACATCAGCTTCATCAAAAAATAAGTTGACCCATATGGCATATCACCTAATGGAACGGAACGACTCATGAGAACGAAAAAAAGGTGGATCAAACCGACGCTCAAAACAGTGCCAATCTTTTTTGAGTGCACGTGTTACGCAGGCTCGGTCTGATCGAACGGGAAATTGCGGCGATAAGTTCGGTTGATTCGGATTCATATCCTCGGCAGCGCGGCCGGTGGCGGCCTGCCGCAATGGAACTGCGCCTGTGTAAACTGCATCGCAGCGCGCTCGGGAAAAATTGACCCGCAGACGCAATCAAGCATCGCTATCAGTGCCGACTCGGAAGAATTTCAGAACTGGTGGTTAATAAACGCCTCGCCTGATCTGCTTCGGCAAATCGAAAGCACCGCGCGATTGCAGCCGCGCCGCAATTCATCGCGCAACACTCCGATCGCAGGTGTTCTTTTGACCAATGCAGATATCGATCATGCACTGGGCCTCTTGCTCCTGCGCCAACAAGAGAAGCCGCTCGTCGTTTACGCGGCGGACGAAACCCGAGCCGCGCTCGCGTGGCTTGATCGCGCCCTGGCGCGGTTCTGCGGAATCGAATGGCGGAAGGTCAGTGCGGATTTTCAACGATTGAACGGCAATATCAGGTTTCGCGCGATTGAATTGCCACACAGCGTCGCGTTTCAATTTTTGGACGAAGCGGCCCGCCGGTTGGCGTTAGTCGCGCCAGCGGTTTGCGAGATTACCCGGGAATTGTCCCAAGCGTCTGCCGATTCGGACGTAATTTTGTTCGACGGCACATTCTGGAGTGACGATGAACTTGGAGCCGTGCGACCGAGAGCCCGCAGCGCTCGCAAGATGAATCATCTGCCGATCTGCGACGGCAGTCTTGATTTCTTGCGCCAATCGCCCGCCCGCCGGAAGATTTACACGCACATTAACAACACAAACCCGATCCTGATGCCTGGCTCTCCGGAACGCGCGGAACTTGAGCAGGCTAGTATCGAGGTCGCGCGCGATGGGCTAGAGATCGTCTTGTAATACCAATGTCATGTTAAGCGAAGCGAAACATCTCTGGCCTATCTCCGGTAACTCCGCCATTGGTCTGAGATTCTTCTCCCGCGACTGCGGGATCAGAATGACATCATGAAATGGTGTATAGCAGTCGTCTTATGACCACGGGATTTTGGGGCCGCGAAACCTTTGTCGAAGAATTACGCGCGATCGGCGGGCGCGCTTATCACGATAAACATCCGTTCCACGTGGCGATGAACGAAGGCCAGCTCTCGCCGGAAGCGCTGCGCGGCTGGGTCGCGAATCGGTTCTATTACCAGCGAAACATTCCGATTAAAGACGCCGCGATTCTCGCCAACTGCCCAGTGCGCGAAGTGCGACGAGCTTGGATTCATCGCATTCTCGACCACGACGGGGTTTCGTCCGGCGCTGTAGAGTCCGCTGTCCTCAGCGGAGAACCCGCGGCGCCCGATGCGCCGGGGACAGCGCACGCTACAGCAAACGAAGGCGGCATCGAAGCGTGGCTGCGACTTGGTGAAGCGTGCGGGATATCGCGTGAGGAGTTACTCGAGAATCGCCATTTGTTGCCCGGGGTGCGGTTTGCCGTGGATGCATATGTGAATTTCGCGCGCAATCAGCCATGGCCGATCGCTATCGCGTCGTCGCTGACCGAGCTTTTTGCGCCGGATCTGATGACGGCCCGGCTTGCAGCCTTCGAAAAATTCTATCAGTGGATTGATCCTCGCGGACTGGACTATTTTCGCCGACGGGTCACGCAGGCGCGACGCGATTCTGACGAGGCGCTCGCAATTACCTTGGAATATTGCAACACGCCGGAGCTTCAGCGGGAAGCCGTGCGCGCTCTTGAGTTCAAATGCGAGGTGCTCTGGTCCATTCTCGATGCAATTCATCATGGCTACTTCAAGGGGGGCGGTGTCTAGTCCGCCCGCCAGCGGGGAATTTCGGCGGTCGGGAGACCGCCGCTCCTTGTTAACGATGGCCGCCACAACAATTTCCGATTTGGCTCGGCCGAGCCTTGCGAAGGGCGTTCGGTTACAAATCGATTCTACCACGCGTAAAAGCGTGCTGCTGTACCCCGAAGGTATTGTCGAACTAAACGAAACCGCGCACGAAATTCTTTCCCGCTGTGACGGACGAACACTCGGCGAGATCGTTTGCAAATTAGCGGAAGAATACGAGGCGGACTCTAACGCACTCGCCGCGGATGTACGCGATACGCTCTTGGATTTGCAGCGACGCAAATTGATTGAATTCACATGACAGTGCCCCGCCCATACGCGTTACTCGCGGAGATCACGTATCGTTGTCCGCTGCACTGCCCGTATTGCTCAAACCCTGTGACTGTAGAGTCCGCTGTCCCGAGCGGAGAACAAGCCCGTCCCACTGCGCTGAGCACAGCGCACACTACAACAAACAATGGAGAGCTCACGACGGAAGAATGGCAACGGGTCATTCGTGAAGCCGCCGTGCTTGGCGTTCTGCAAATCGGTTTTTCCGGAGGCGAACCGCTTGCCCGGCGCGATCTCGCTGAGCTGATTCGCGCCGCGCGTGAGGCAAAGCTTTACACTAACCTCATCACCAGCGGCATCGGCTTGGATGACGATCGCGTGCGTGCGTTGCGCGATGCTGGAGTAGATTCGATCCAACTGAGTTTTCAGTCGGATGAATCGAGCCTGGCCGACGAAGTCGCCGGCGCGCGTGCGCATGAGCGTAAGCTCGATTTCGCTGAGAAAATTCGCGAAGCGGGAATTCCGCTGAGCCTCAATTTCGTGATTCACAGGCGGAACATCGATCGACTGCCACAAATGATTGACCTAACAGAAGCGCTTGGAGCTGAAAGAGTCGAGCTGGCGAACGTGCAGTTCTACGGTTGGGCGTTTCGCAATCGTGCAGCGTTGCTCCCCACGCGCGAACAAGTGGACCGCGCACGCGACATCGCGACCGCTGCCAAGGCGCGGCTCGCAGGCAAGATCGACATCTTTTATGTGCTGCCGGATTATTATGAGACCCGTCCAAAACCGTGTCTCAATGGCTGGGGTCAGCGCTACCTTACAGTCAATCCGATTGGTGACGTGCTCCCCTGCCCGACTGCCTCGTCCGCCATTCCCGAGTTGCGTTTTGAAAATGTCCGAGCGCGCGATCTCGATTGGATTTGGCGAGAATCTGAAAGCTTCAACCGATTCCGTGGAACGGAATGGATGCCGGAGCCGTGCCGGAGTTGTCCACAAAGAGAAATCGATTTCGGTGGTTGCCGCTGTCAGGCTGCGTTGCTGACCGGAAACGCTGGGAATACCGATCCAGTCTGCGAGTTCTCGCCAAATCGCGCACGGGTGGACGCGGTGTTGCGCAACACAAATTCGTCGAGTGACCATGCCGGCGATTGGACCTATCGACAAAACCCAAACCCAGAACTTACGTCAGTATAAGCGCATCGCTGTAACCGCGGGCGTTGACCACGGCAAGACCGGGAATGGCATCGCATGCCCTTCGGTCACGCCGACCAGGCTGGTTAAAGCGTGGGCCTTGGCGGCGGAGTCGGCCGCGGCCTCGGTGTCGCATGAAACCTCGGAGTGGGCGTTGGTCTGGGTGTCGGTGTCGGACTGCCTGAAGCGGTGGCCGTGGCAGTTGGTGTCGGAGTCACAATTGGCGTGGCCGTCGAAGTTGCCGTGGCCGTCGCAGTTGGTGTCGCACTCACCATGGCTGTAGCTGTCGCCGTTGCAGTTGGCGTAGCAGTAGCAGTAACTGTAGGAGTAGGGGTAGGCGTAGGTGTTCCCCCGGCAAGAATGCGGAAAGCATAAACCTTGTTGTCGTTGGCTACGTAGATGCTCCCACGAGCAGCGATGCCGCTGTTCCACTTGCGCGTGCCAGTCATCAATTCGTTAGCGCCGCCACCTGCGTAAACAACCGCGCCAGTGTCACCGTTGTAACCGTGTAACCGCTGGTCACCCTCGGCACCAACTACCCATACAATCGCGTTATTAGTCCCGTCGGTGGTCGTAACCCACGGCGAACCTTGACCGCTCTGGCTCGCGTTCCAGGCGGAGACTATGTTGGGCGGACTTGTCGGAGTAATCTTATACGCCTTAATTTGGCTGCCTCCATCGGCGCGAAAAACAAAGTATGTTCCCTGGCCGGTCGTGTAGGTAGCAGACGATTGACCTCTCATGGTACCATCAACACCTAGCGACGTTACCGGTCCAGCGACGCCTCCAAGGTTGCTACGGTTAACCAGATAAGCATTGCCATCCTTACCCAGGGCGAGAACTAACTGTGAAGGAGTCGCGCCAGGCACATCGATGAGGATGGCGCTGCAACCACCAAGATCGGTGTCGCTGTTATCCAGCGACTGCCAGTTGGCCGGCGCCCAGAAGTCAGTCGGGTTGCCGGTAAAGATTGGGCCGGCTTGTAAGCGAATAATGGCTTCGCCACCACCCCAGGTGCCCCCAGTGCCAGTTGTGTTCCCGGTGATCACAAACATGTTAGTACCATCGCTGGCAACACCGCTGTGCCCCCAAATGCCGCCCTTGCTCGCCGCCGTGGCCCAACCGCCTACAATCGAAGGATCGTCGATATGCACGCCGACCACCCAACCATGATAGCTGTTGCAGTCACCGAAGTATCCGGAATAAGGCACGTAGACGATTCCATTTACGAGAGCCAGTGCTCCCCTGTCTTCCTGCGCTAAGGAAACAAAGTTTATGCCGGCGGTATTCACATCAACCGGCCAGCCGGCATGGGTCGCGCCGGTGTCCACGTTCAATGAGTAAATGAAATGCTTAATGGGACTACCGCTGATCAATGCATCGAAGAAAAGCGATCGCGACGCGAGATCGACTACAGGCGTGCCAATGATGCCAACCGGGTTTTCGTTGCCGCACGGAAGACCTGAAGTTACCGCCGGGCCGATGTCAGTACGCGACCAAATCACAGTGCCGGTATCGGAATGGAGCGCATAAACGTTGTTCGATGCGGTCACGACAATGATCATCGGGCCGTTTGGACCGCCCTCGATGTAGAGCGGTTGAGCGTGGACGTTGCCCACGATGGTCCCATTAAACTTCAAGTCCCGCGTTAGTTTAGCCGCATTGGCTGGCGTGAACGCGGCATCGATATAAAGACCGTCCCGGGAAGGATTATTGTTCTTCTGCGTGACGTTGACCTGCGCATTGGCCGTCAAAGCGGCAGTGCAGCAAACAGCAATGAAAAGCGAAAGTTTCATAGTCCCGAGATCGACAATCCGCGCCCCCTTTTACAGCAGCACACTGACTGTTTGTCAAGGATTTACAGCAGCACAATGGTGGCACAAAAGTAACGGCGTTGTGATTTTGTTTTCAACAGTGCCACGACGCTGACCATTCATTGCGTCTTGCGAAAATGGCGTGCTCTGCTACATACACGCGTTCAATTTCCTACCTGTACCTGTAATGCCTAATTACCGTTTGCTGTTGGGTTGCGCAGCCACGTTAAGTTTCACTGTTGCGCTTGCAGCCCAATCCACGCCGGCAACCAAGCCCGCCATAACCGCCCATCCGATCGAAGCGGTACCCAAGACCGTACCCGCGAACGTGCAAAAGGAAGCTGCGGCAAAGACTCCAGCTCCGCCCAAGGAACGGGCGATCACGTTTAATTCGGTGCACGTCGACGGCCCCTACATCGCGATGACCTTTGACGATGGACCGAGCGCGACGCTTACGCCGAAATTGCTCGATTTACTGGCCGCCCACCACATCAAGGCAACGTTCTTCGTCATCGGCGAGAACGTCGCGGAACATCCGGAGATCGTCGCGAGAGCCGCACGCGAAGGACACCAGATTGCGAACCATAGTTGGTCGCATCCCAATCTCGCCAAGATGTCGCAGGAAGGTGTTCGCAGCCAATTGCAGCGGACCGATGACGCAATTAAGAGCGCCATTGGGAAAAGTCCGACGTTGCTGCGGCCGCCGTATGGATCGATTACCGAACGCGAAAAACGATGGATCCACGACGAATTCGGATACGACATCATTCTTTGGGACGTTGATCCGCTCGACTGGAAACGACCTGGCCCAGCGGTAGTTCGCAATCGTATTCTTAAGGAGACGCGAGCCGGTTCGATCGTGCTTTCCCACGACATTCACCCAGGAACAATCGAGGCAATGCCTTCTACCTTCGATGAGCTCGAGGCCAAGGGTTTCAAGTTTGTGACCGTCTCAGAGTTGATTGATATGGCGACGCCGGTGACACCGCATCCGAAGGCGGAGCCCGCTGAGAAGACCCCAGCGAAAGCCGCTCAATCTGCTGTTCCAACATCTTCTCCAGGCGGCTAGAGGTTGCCCAAGCGACCAACGTCTAATCTTAGGCTCGCAGCTGGCGGGGGAAACTCATATCAATAATAGCCGCTGTCATGTTGAGCGGAGCGAAACATCTCTGATCTGTTCCGGTTCGGCAGCGGATAGCGGACTAAACTAATCCTAGATTCTTCGCTCCGCTCAGAATGACAGCGTGAGTCGTCGCTTACTTCTTCGCAGCGCCGCTGCCGCCCGCAGCCACACGCTGCTCGCTTTGGCGATGCGCAATGACAAAATGATTGTTATCGCCGTAGCTTCGCCAGGGACCCGGAGGCACATCCCGGACTTCCACAAACTGCCAGTCGATCACATCAGTCGGCGCTAAACCCAAATAATCGCGTACCGCGGGGGAAACATCCAAACCCGCCCCGTGGTTGAGATTCGGCTTCGGGCGCTCGTTTCCAAAAACATACTGGAAATGGTCGGTGCGAAACGGGCCGCAATCCTCCCATTGCGCGTAGCAAAGACGATTCCCTTTGCGAATGGCAATCCAACGATGGCGGCAGACCGATTGCCCCGGTCCGGTGTAGGATTGCTTAAACCACGGGATCACCAGCGGCGCTTCCGGCTTGAATTGGCCGTGCGTGACGTCGTTATAAGGCAACGCGAAGTAGAAAGGATTCTGCCTCGGGACGAACGCGATTGGAATGTAGTTCCGACGCGCGCTCGGCTCGGGGTTGTCCGTGCCGCCGTAATTCGCTGTCCAATTCAAATCCCACGAACTCTTGTAGTTAGGCACCGGATTGTTTCCGCTGGCCTGTTCCCCCACCCAAAACACCGTCGTTACGATGTTCATTTTCCACGGGTAACGCTGGACCGCCGGGCGGGAGCTGGTCGGGATAAGGACCTGCGGTTCCACTTTGATCATCGCCTGCTCCCGCAGCTTCATGGCGTACTTGGCGAAATCCGCCGCCGTCGCGTAGGGAGAAGTGGATTGTTCGTCCCCGAAGACTTTCGGGGCACCAGCAATCGCCAGACTGAGACAAGCCGCAAGAAGTCTCCTCATCACAAACGCCGTCATCCTCTATCCGATTCCCCCTTTTAGGCAAGGCGAATCTTCCGGAAGACGCTCCTGTGAAGCAGGCAATTTTGGCTGCCGGAGCTGCAGCTCCAACAGGCAGCCAGGATTGTCTGCGTCACTTCAGGCCAACCGCATGTTGTCGATCAAACGGGTGTTGCCGAAGGAAACGGCCAATAGGAGCACGCTGTTCGGTCCAGCTATTTCAATGGGCTTCAACGTTTCTGCATCGGCGAGTTCTGCGTAATCGATTTGGGCCAGGTGCGCTTCATTGATAACCTTCCGCGCGAGCGCGACGACATCTCCGGCAGATTTCTTACCGGCATCTTTGGCCGCCAGGAGCGCTTTGTATAAGACCGTCGCCTGCTTCCGTTCTTCGGGGTTCAAATACTGGTTACGCGAGCTGCACGCCAGGCCGTCTTCTTCCCGGACAGTGGGCACGGCGATGATGTTGATCTTGAAATTGAGATCGCGCACCATTCGTCGAATAACCGCCAGTTGCTGAAAATCCTTTTCGCCGAACACGGTAGCATCAGGCGCGAGAATGTTGAACAACTTCGCGACGACCGTGCAAACCCCGCGGAAGTGTCCGGGGCGCGATTTGCCTTCCAGCGTGCTCGACAACGAAGTCTCTTCCACGAATGTCGAGCGGTCGGTTATATAAACGTCGTCGGCAGACGGACGAAACAAAAGATCAACGCCAGCGTTTCGGCAAAATTCTTCGTCCGCTTGTTCAGGTCGGGGATATCGCTTGTAATCGCTACCGGGCTCAAATTGGAGCGGATTAACGAAAATGCTGATAGCGACCTCGCCATCTTTGCCGGCCGCCTCGCGCGCCACCCGGATCAACTCGCCGTGCGCCTTGTGCAACGCGCCCATCGTCGGCACCAGCACACGCCGTTTTGCGCGCGGCTGCGCCTGTGCGTCTGCGATGGTGGTCAGAATTTTCACACGGCCAGCTTTATCCAATTACTCCCACCGCGCGAATCACGGAAGGCATTACTTCTTTCGCGCCAATGCCGCAGCATTCACCTTCAGCCTGGGGCAGCGCACCAGGGACTCAGATCGAATGCCAAACAAGCGCTGAAAGCGCGCTTCAACCGGGCGGGTCGAGCACGGCTTCCGTCGATGGCATCAAAGCGCCGGCTGAGCTGAATCGCGCTTGCAGCGCTAATGGCTTTTGCCCTACCTAATCCTGGGGCGATGCCCCAGGCTGACGTTGAACCCGCGCCTTTGGCGCTAAGCACGTGTAAAATGCAGTCAGGTTCGCGACCGCGAATCAAAAGAGCAGGATAAAGACGCCGGTGATCATCAGCGCAAGCATCCAAACGAAATCGATGTTGAACCACGCGCGGCGAAGTATCGCGACCCCAAGTTTTTCGTAAACCACAATCGCGACCAGCGCGGTGGTTAGAAGATACCCCAATGTGTGGACTACGACCGCCGTGATAAGCAGAGACGGTGCGCTAAAGTTCGCGAACGCCCAAGCGTGCATTTGGTGACTGTCGTGGTGATGCGATTCTCCCGGCGCCGGCGATTGCAGAAAGAACGGAACGAGCATCAATCCTGCGCCGTGGGCTGACGCCATGACAAACGACCAAAGCGTCAAATCGCCGAAGCCGACTCGCATCCCCACCCAGTTCGGATGACGCGAACGCTGTAGCCGATATAAACCGAAGACAAAGAGGATGGCGGCAGCAGCAATTTTCAGAGTGCGATGCGGCAGACCAACCCGGGCCAGAAGAACCACGGCTATGATGATCCCAATGGAAAGTGCGTGGCCCAGCACCATTGGAGGCAGCGCACGGAACACCGCCGCACGCCTTTGCTCCTGCAACCCAAGCGCCACGGCAAACAGCCATCCCATGGCAGGATTGATGCCGTGAAACATGCCGAGCCCAAAGACGGCGAGCCACGGCCAGAGTTCGCTCACGGAAAGCAGAAGGAATCGCTCGAGGAATCGCCCCCTTCGAGGCGAACTTGATGAACGCGGTAGTCGTTGCTTTCCAAGAAAAAGCTTTCGTCAAAGGTGATGCCGCCGTTGGGACCGGCATCGAGTTTCACCATCCAACTGCCGACGTCATCTGGATAAAATTGCTCGTCCCATGCGGCATAAAGCGAGTTGGTAAAATAAATTCGCTTGCCGTCGCGGCTCACTTCCACCATTTGCGGGCCGCCCACGAGCGGCTGATCAGGCTTCTTCGGATGCGCTGTGCGATTGGCGATGCCGCCGATGCGCACCGAGCCGGTCTTTTTCGGATTAAATGGATCCGAAACATCGTATTGCAAAAACTCGCCCGTTCCCCAGCACGAAACGTAAAGGAACTTGTCATCCAAGGATAAATTGATGTCCGTTACGAGTGGCGGCACCGCTTTAAAATCCTTGAGCAAGGCCGGAAGCTTTTCCGGTTCTGCCGGTTCGGCGGGAATCTCGATCACTTTCTTGACGTCCCACGCGCCGTTGTCTCGATGCCACAGCCAAACTGCCGCGGACAAATCTTTTGTCGAAACCACCACCCCAGCGAACCCGTAAGCTTTCCTCGGGTCATGTGCGGGCCGCATCTCGAGAACCATTTGCTGGTCGTTGCCTAAATCGAGCGTCTGAAGGTGTCGGCGCCGGCGCAGATCCCAGACATGCATTTGATGCCCGTATTTACCGCCTAACAAGAGATCGGGTTGAACTCCGTTCTCGATCATCTTCGGAGTGCCCCATTCGCTGCTAAGCAGTGTGTCGAACCCCAGATGCCACCAAAAATCGTAATGCAAAAACTGATCGCCGCGCTCGACTTCCCACTGACCGAGGACATCGAACGTCTCACAATCGAGCATAAAAATGCCGCCTGGCCCGCCGCCGTCGGGATCTCCGAGGGCGCTAACGTAAATCGCTTCCGGACCGCAGTGAATCGTGTGCGGACGCGAATAGTTAGTGCGCGCAAAAACTTCCTCCGGCTCGATGACTTTGACGATCTGCGGTTTCCGCGGGTCGGGCTTCGTATCGATGATGTGAATACGTGACGAGCGGATCCCTGGCACGACCAGGTAACGCCGTTCGACGTGCGGATGCGGCGCGTACGGACACAGCGCCGAACTGCACGCGTTCCATCCGAAATGATGCAGCTCGTCACCAAATTCTGGCATCCTGACTTCGCCAACGCGCTGACCGTACGTGGCCGACTCAGGATCAACATCAACAA
This sequence comes from Candidatus Udaeobacter sp., assembly GCA_049791915.1. Lineage (GTDB taxonomy): Bacteria > Verrucomicrobiota > Verrucomicrobiia > Chthoniobacterales > UBA10450 > Udaeobacter. Next base: position 21,837 of record JBARAJ010000044.1, on the reverse strand, counting down.
CCAGCAGCGCATCGTTCAGTTTGCTGCCGGGAGGATTCAGAGCGGCGACGAACGCGTGCTTTTCTGGCGGAGCCTGCATCGCCAATCTAGGCGAAGGATAAAACGTGGGATCTGGTTTCAGCAGCGGCATAAATTTGGTGTCTGATGGTTCGCTCCATTAACTCTCGACGAGACAAAATTTTCAAGGGCATTTCTCGGCGATCATTCCAGCCAAACCGTCTGCCGCGCGAACCGAAATTTTTTGCGACCGAAATTTTTCCAGCCCGCCTGGATCGCAAGCTCGCGCATTTCGACAAATGAAAACGCGCGCTGGGCGGAAAGACGCGCGTCAAAGCGCGTCATCGGTTCGCGAAAGATAACTGCGGTCAACATGTAAACGCCCGACCGGAGTAAAAACCCGCGCCGCAAATCCGATACCAGCACAAATCTCTTCGACAATTCGCGACATTGCCGTAGGACTTTTACGGCGTCATCATCGCTGAAATGATGAAGAGCTAACGAACAAAGCGCGATGTCGTAGCGTTGGGCACAATCCCATTCCAGAATGTTCACTGAATGGTAGGAAATTTCCGGGTAATCGGCGCTCAACCTCCGGGCGATTTCCAGCGTCGCAGCCTGCTGATCGACTGCATCGATTTCGATTTGTGCGCCAATCTTTCGCGCGTGATCCACGAGCAACCGCGGAATATCGCCTGAACCCGTGGCAAGATCGACAACGCGCATTTGCGCGCCGGGCACTATCCAGCGACGCATGAAAGTCGAAACGAGACGGTAGCTACCGAACCAGCGATTAAGTTGCCGAAGCCGTTCAAGATCGCGCTCCAACTCGGATGAAACCGGTTGCGGCCGATCCATCATTTCCAGAACGGCCGGATCGAAGCTGCGCTTCATTCAAGAAAAAATTGAATCAGGAAACAGGAATCGAGGAAAGGGATTTCCGAGATAGAAGGTAAAGCTGCAAGGGTAGCAGCGAAGAAGCGAGGGTAGCGACTGAGTTTCAAAGCAGGAAACGCAAAGATCAGTTCCTGTTTTCCTACTTTCCCGATTGATCTAAAAACTTCTGCCAGGATTCCGGCAACTCTGCGTTTTCGATTTCGCTCGCGATGCGTCCCTCGAATTCGGGATGGAAAATCGTGCTTGTCCCGTAAACCATGATGACGTCTTCCCCTCCTTCGGTGCGAATCGCGTGCGCCACACCCGCCGGAATCACCACGCCGACGTTGTTGTTGCCGCGATAATTATCGCCGTCGACGAAAAATCGCATCACCCGCCGTGGCAACCCTGCCCGAATGTCGCACAAAATCATCTCAACGCGTCCCTGCAAAAAGAACATCACGTCCCATTGCTCGTCATCATAGCGGCGCAGCGAGTAGTTTTCCGGTTCATCGACGAACAAGCGGCGCAACCAATCCGCCGCAGCGCTGCCTTCCGGAACATTCGGCGGATGTACGTGGAAGCCTTTCGCCGTAGAGGCAAACATGCGCGCAGCCGACCATTGCTTCGGCCACAGGCTAATCCGCGCGAGAATACCTTCGTCGCGCCGGACAAATTCCCCGAAGGACCCACGATGTCGCTGCGGGTGAATTTTTCGCGCAAAAATTTCCACGCCCGGTATCCAGGCTTCTTTGATTTCGCGATGGTTTTTGTCGGCACCCACGAGTTCGCCCGCGTCCACGCCTCGTTGCGCCAGTTCCTGCGCGAATGATGCCGTGCGATAATCACGAGGCGTGAGTTCGTTTTGAGTGCCAGGGTCGATCCCCTGCCAGAGATTTGTTTCGCGCTTGTTCATTTTACTAATGTCATTCTGATCCCGCAGTCGCGGCAGAAGAATCTCTGATCATGCTCCGGGCCGGCAAGTAACGAAAAAGACCAGAGATGTTTCGCTTCGCTCAACATGACAGCAGCTATTTACAAGCTGAGTCTCTAGCGAGAAATCCGCGCGTTCGCGAGAAAAATTCGGTTCCATGCATACTCCGGTCGCTGATGCGCTTAGTGGCCGCTGGTGTGCAAGATTACTTTGCCGTCCCTGATTTCGCCGCCCGTGACACCATACCGATTGGCATACTTAATCACGTAACTTCGTAGCGATCGTCCGACTCCGGGCAATCCCCAGTCCAGCAGACCGGCCGGAATTCCATGGCCGTTGAGTGTCACCTCGTTCAGCTGCACGCTGCTGGCATTCGTTCCGGGCGGAGCCGTTATCGTGACCGTGGCATTTAGATATCGACCGCCCAGACCAAATGCACTTTGAAATGGAACGTCCAATCTTTCCAGCGGAATGGAGAACTGGGCCTGCAGGACGGTGTCATTGATGCCAACAGAGGCCGTGCCACGCGATTTTCGATTGGCTGCTATCAGCGCATTGATGTCTGCAGCGGTCAATTCCACTTCGGTTTGCTCATGAGCACGCGCCGTTTTCTTCATCGTATCCAGGCGTTCGCGAACCTCGGCGCTCTTTTCGCTCGGGGTGGTCGCGCTTGTTTCACCAGGCGTGGCCGCGCTCGTTTCAGTCGGCGCAGTAGCTTCAGGGATCGGGGCGGGTCTATCCGAAAGATAGACGTGACGCAGACTCCAATACATTCCGCCAACCCCTACCGCGACGAGCAGGATCGCAAGTACGATGAGAATCAGGCAACCTTTTCCGAAACAGCCCATTCCTTGTTTTGGTGGCGGCTCAGCCAAGGTGTTCATTTTCGTGACTCTACGTGGATCCTCGCCTGCGCAACAATCAGCTTCTCATACAGAACTGCGCAATTCTTCGGAGAGCGTCCAGCCCAGGACCGGCAGAACGTAATGTCACATGAACATGTATAGTTTGAACCGGAGCCGCGCATCGAAACCAATGACACAATCACGGTGACTGGTTGTCGTCTCACGATGGATGGAAGATTGGCCATCGTTGCTGCGGACATCACGAAGGGAAACGAGCTTTTAGAGCTCCGCGAGGATAACGGCATTCCCGTCTGGCCGCAGCATCATTGAGGGTATAGCGAGCAAACGCCGTCGTTCATTATTCACGAGACGGAATCGACCCTTGTTGTGAGCTGTTTCGGTCGCGAAACTTTGCCACGCCTTCGTGACAGACCGGGCCTCTGCTTTCGCTACTTCGAAGATTACAACGTCCTGTTCGTGCGCTGGCGTTGGGGACGCGACGCGCTCGTGGGAGTGGAAAGCGTGCGCGGTTGGGAGTTCTCGGAAATTTTCTCGCTAGTTGCGATAACCGCGTCATAACAACTGCGAAGAGTTGCTCGGTCAGTAGCTCTTATAGCCAAGGCATTAAACACGATGCCTCCGACGAAATCGACCGAGGGTTCCGAACGTTTCTAAGCCTTAGATTTGTCCTTGGCCTTTCGCTGCGCCAGATTGTGCGGTGGCATTGGAACCCGATCTTCCCTCAGTCCAGAGCCCCCCGGTGAGCGACCTCGCTGCTTCTATGCAAGAAAGGCTTTGGGAAATTAAGTTGGCTCATCGTCCCAAGTCATTCTGGTACCCATACCCAACGTTATGGAACGTTGGACTTCTCGAGCGGCTATCGGCGGACGCAGGCCTGAACTTGCTTCAAGTATGCCAAGGTCAATTTGGGAAGGTCGCAGACATTGGAGCGGCCGATGGAGACCTCGCGTTTTTCCTGGAGAATCAAGGCTTGTCTGTAGATGTAATCGACAATGAAGCAACGAACTTCAATCGTTTCCAGGGGGTGCGGATTTTGAAGGATGCGCTAAACTCGTCTGTCAGCATCCAATCGGTTGATTTGGACTCTCAGTTCGATCTCCCTGGCAAAAAATACGACGTCATCTTTCTTCTTGGAATACTCTATCATTTGAAAAACCCGTTCTTCGCCTTGGAGAAGCTGGCACAAATGACGCGGTATTGCTTCGCTAGCACTCGTATTGCCAGGCAGACGCCCGACGGTCACTCGCTTTCGCCTTACCCGGTTGCGTATTTGCTCGGGCCACGGGAGTGCAATGACGACTATACGAACTACTGGATCTTTACGGATGAAGGTTTGAAGAGATTGATCGAACGCACCGGTTGGAGTCTTCTGTCCCAGGTCAATATTGGCGATACAACGAATTCTACGCCAGCAGATCTGGACCGGGACGAGCGCGCCTATGTCCTCTTGCGTCGGGTCGACCCGACGCTGAGCGCTTCCCCAAATCCCGTCCCTCCAGGTGACAATCCAGGCAAGACAACGATTTCGTGGGCTGGCGGCAAAGTTTACGTTTCAATGAACGGTAATAATGAGGTGTTATTTGCCGACATGCGCGAAGGTTCCAAGGTGGCAAGTTGGATCCTCGCAGGTTCCAGTTACGAATTTCGTCTTTACAATTCAGATCACACCGAGCTCCTGGCGAAGCTCACTGTTACTAAGGCCACACAGTAAGTTATGTTGCTCTAGAGCGTGCCATTTTCGCGATTCTGTGTGCTCAGCTGTTCATCTGCTTGGCCATCCTTTGGATGAAATGGAGCATTGTTCGCTCCCGCGATAGCCGACTCTGCAGTGCTGCTCTATCTGGTTTTGCCAGGTAAGCCCCGACACCATGGGCCTACGCCAACTCTTGCAGGTTTACTGGTTACTGCTGCGAGACCGAAATCCAGCGGTCCAGTGGAAATTTTATAGCCATGCCACATGACTGGAAACCCGCTTGGTACATTTACATCCAAATTTGTAATTCGGAATTCGACCACATCTCGTAACATTAGATCCTCCCCATCATCGTGCTTCAAACTTCGGAGCAATTACGAATTATTGCGATTCTCAAAGAGAAGCCCCTGACCGATTGCACCGTACGCGTGCATATTGTGGTCACGTTCGTAGGCCCGAATTGCTCGACGCGTGTGAGGTCCCATGATGCCGTCAACGGACCCATGGTAATAACCGGCGCGAGCGAGCCGTTGCTGTAGCTCGGCTACTCTGTACCGGCTGTTCTCGCCGTATCCATATCCATTGCCGTTACCATATCCATATCCATATCCATTTCCATTGCCATAGCCGTATCCATACGGGTCACCATAACCATAATATCCGTACGGATAGCCCGAGCCCCACCACGGACCCCCGCCCCAGCCCCACCACCATGGAAAGCCGAAGGAACCGATAAAGATGACATCATTGTTATGATCATGGTGATGGAAATGATCATGCTGATGGTCGAAATGATCATGTCGGTTGAAACCGCTCCGCATCCCCATTCCAGGGCGACCAGGCATTCCCATTCCAGGGCGCATCCCCATTCCAGGGCGACCAGGCATCCCCATTCCGGGGTGCATCCCCATTCCAGGGCGACCAGCGAAGGAATGTCCGCCGCTAAAGCCACCACCGTGGGCGGCAGCTGTGACTAGTGGCGCAGTGATTGTTGCCGCAAAAAGACAACTCAAGAAAATTACAACTTTTGAATTATTCATAGGAACTCCCGTTTCTAAAAATTGGACCCCCCACGGTCCTGAAAGTTGCGCTTTCTTGATCGCCGCGGCGCACCGGAAAAGTAACGCCCCCGTTACCTCCGCTAGCCCCGACGAGCCAACAGCTCAGAAGTACCATTTTTCATGCTATCGGCTGCTCGGCCTGAGTCGCCGATTCCAGCTCCAAAAACGCCGTCAGTATTTCATTCGCCAATGAAACGCTTTCCATCGCGATGCGCGTCTGCGATCCAAATCGTTCGCCCCTGAGAATCAACGGCTGAGACGTAACCGTAGCTCCAACCGGCTTTGTTCAGAGTTGTCACCGATGATTTCCCAATATTTCACGCGCTGCAGTATGCCGTCACCGATTGTTCTCGACCACTTGCGGTGCAGCGTCCCCGTAAAAAGCAACAGCATTGTTACTTTTTTGGCGTCGTCTTTACCCGGTGCACGGCTTAATTGCGCGCTTGGTCCCTAATGTTGCTGGTCACTCACCTAATGAAAACGTTATCTGGCTCACAATAAGAGGTGCTTACCTCGAAAATCATGTACATCCTTGTTGTCGAAGATGAAATCCGATTGGCGCAGGTCATTGTTTTGGCGCTGATCAAGGCGGGTCATGATCCGGTTGTCATCCACGATGGCGAACTAGCTCTGCAAAAAGCGGCGAGCGAATCTTTCGATTTGATCGTGCTAGGTATCGATCTGCCCCGGATGAACGGTTTTGAAGTGTTGCGCCGCCTGCGATCGCGACATGTCACGAGTCGTGTTCTGATCCTGACCGCCCGCGGCGAGGTCAACGATCGCATAACCGGATTGGAACTCGGCGCGGATGATTATTTGGCAAAGCCATTTGCCATGGAGGAATTGGTGGCACGCGTGCGCGCACTTGGGCGTCGTTATGCGGAAGAAGCGGCACTCAACTTGCGGGCTGGCGATCTGACGCTTCATCTGGCGAGTCAGGAGGTATATCGCGGCACGCGACTAATTGAGTTGTCCAAGCGCGAACTGATGCTGTTGAAGGCGCTCATACGTGAACCCGGGCGCGTTTTCACGCGAACCGAATTGTCCGAACGCGTCTGGGAACACCCGCATGGATACGACACCAAACTGGTGGAGGTTTTCATTGGACGGCTACGAAAAACAATTGGTATGCCGCTACTGATCCAGACTGTGCGCCACGTTGGGTACACGATTCGGAACCGCCATAAAGCGCTGGCCGTGGTGTCAAAAACTCGCAAGTCGGAGACAAAAGATCAGACGTTGGAAGGAGAGGAGTGATCACTCGGTTCCGGATGCTGACCACTTCGTTTTCCTTGCACCATGCAGCGCAACGCTCGCGAAAACCGTTCCCGTTATTTGCGAGGACCCGCCCGGCGTGGGTGTTTGGCATTTCACAAAGAATTCAATCGCGCCGTCGTTGCTTTCTTTCGAGAGTTGCTTCAATGAAGCCGTATAGACAGCGCGTTCAGAGAAGTGGACACTCGATATTATGACTACTAAACTTCTTGTGCTCGTTTCAGTAATCGGTCTTGTCAGCACTTGCGTTGTGCAAGCTCAAATAGTCGAGTTGCCTGTCGAATCGCCTTCACCTGCAAAAAAGCATCGCCAGCACAAGATGGCTGAAGCGACAGCCTCACCGGCTGAGACAGCTGCTTCGCCTGCAGCGGCCGCGTTGCCAGCAGGATCGCCGGAAGCGACATACCCTCGCAAACAAGCAATGACTGAGGCAACAGTAACTCCGGCTGCAAGCCCCACCGCATCGCCGAGATTCAGACTTGGTGATTTTTTTAAACCTAAGACTTCAGTCAGCGCGTCGCCTTCAACAGCACCTGTCGCCGGCGGCACTGGTACCGCGACCCCGGCACCAAGCGGCGGGCATGGATTGGTGTGGGTCAATACCGAGATACGCGTTTATCACAAGGAAGGCTCTCGTTTTTACGGCACGACTAAGAAGGGCAAGTATGTGAGCGAAGCTGACGCAATTAAAGAGGGGGACAGGGCCGCAGCCAAGGGACAGTGACCCCATCGCCTGTGGAGCTACGTGCGTTATGGTCTATGAGACCTTAGTCGGATGTTTCTGTGCCTTCGCTGTGTCTGTTAACAGTGAACGGGGGGCGCAAAACTCGGAGACTCCCCGCGTCGCCGATTCGAGTTCTACAAACGCGGTCAACTTTTCCGTATGCACAACGAAACGCTTTCCGTCACCGCGATGTGCGTCTGCGATCCAGATCGTTCCCCCGTTGGAATCAAGGGCTAAGACGCAGCCACAACTCCAACTGGCCTTAGGGATTGTTGACCACTTGCGGCGCAGGTTTGCTCGCTTCAAGCTGGGCGCTCACTTTCTGGATTTGCGCTGCCTGCTGTTCTAGACGTGCCGTTACAATCTGCAATTCTTTCTGCTGCTGGGCCACCGTGGATTTCAGTTCAGTGATTGTCGCTTCCTGTTCTTGAATCTTGCTGTTCTGTTCCTGCACTTTGCGGTGCTCTTTGAGAAACTCGTTGAGCAACATCGCGTTCACCGCTTCGTACCGCACCGTGTAAGGCTCGCCTTTTGAGTCATGCGACACTAGATCCGGATTTACTCTTTCGACCTCCTCGGCTACGAGTCCAAACTGCGGGATGCTCTTGGGGTCAAGCTCCTTCTTGTAGCGGAAGGTGATCGGCTTCAAATCAAGGATCGCTTCGCTTGCATCACCCATTGGCTTGATGTCTCTCTTGAAACGCTTCGAGGAAGCAGCTACTCCGAGCTGTCCGTTTGAGTCGATACTCACCGGCGAGCCAGTAATGGGTGTGCCGTAGACCGCACCTACATACACGGCATCTTGCGCCTGGATATGGACGTGTGATGTGTAGGTGGAAAAGGGCTCAGGGGTGACAAGGCTGCCAATATAAATGTCATTTTCAGCGTTTATATTCGCAGTGAGAACTCCGTGCCCCACTATCTCCGAGAGATGAAAGATCGGCAGTCTGCCGACCGATACGACGTCGGGCGCGCTGAAAAAAGAGTCACCAACCGCCGTGATCCCGCTTTCATTTTCATTGAAATTCAATAACGCGCCATTGCCGATCGCAATGTTGTTTGAACCGGTGGTGTTGTCGTGGAGCGCGTAGAATCCTATCGCGATGTTGCCATTGCCAGTGGTGTTACTGAACAATGCGTCCGCGCCGACGGCAACGTTGTCTCGGCCGTGGGCGCCAAACGAACCGTTATTATTATACAGCGCCTGATAGCCGACAGCAGTGTTTCGAATACCGCTGGCATTTTGGTAAAGTGCTCGATACCCGAAGGCCGAATTCCAAACGCCCGTGCTCAGGTGAAAAAGAGCGTCTGTGCCTTCTGCCGTATTCCCGCCGGAATAGCCTCCGTCCGGCGCTGGAGTGACTGCGTGCGCGTTGGGCAAAAGTCCAAAGCAGGAAATCAGCAATGAAACCAAAAGAAGAGCAGACCGCGCAAGGGCAGGGTGAACATAATTTGTGGACAGGGTTGAAGTTTTCATGCACAAGTCATAAGCCATCCAGCGCAACTTTGCGAGGCGCAAGGAGCGCCGACTAAAACGTTACGGCTAATCGTGAGAAACCAATCCGCTGTACTCGGCCGTGCAGTTTAATGATTATTAGCGACCACTTGCGACGCAGGGTTGCTCGCTTCAAGCTGGGCGCTCACTTTCTGAATTTGCGCTGCCTGCTCTTTCACCGTCGCGGTAAGAGCGTCCATTCCGGCTTTTAACTCCGCGATGGTCGCTTCTTGCTTTGCAGCATTGGATTTTACTTGGGCTGTTATCGCCTGCTGTTCCACTACTTTACGGTGCTCTTTCAGGAACTCGTTGAGCAACATGGCGTTCACTTGGTCGTAGCGCACGCTGTAGGGTTTGCCTTCTTTGTCGCGCACCACCAAATCGGGATTCACCTTTTCCACCTCTTCGGCCACCAGACCGAACTGAGGGGCACGTTTAGGATCAATCTCGGGTTTGTAGCGGAAAGTCACCGGTTTCAGCGCAAGAATCGTTTCACTTGCCTTGTCCATAGGCTTGATCTCGTCTTTGAAACGCTTTGAGGAAGGCGCTACGCCAAGTTGACCACTACCGTTTACCACAACTGCTGTGCCTGTAACGGTTGCCCCACTAATGCCCGAGATAAATGTGGCGATCTGAGTTCCCTCAATGCCTATCCGGATGGCGTTGGCCTCGCCAGCAACACCTTGGTTGCCAATGTCGATGTTGTTATCGCCGTCGGTCAGATTCGTCCCCGCTCCATCGCCCAAGGCCGTGTTGTTGGAGCCGAGCGTGTTGCTATACAGCGCTCGATTGCCGATAGCCGTGTTGGAGCCGGCCGCCGGAAAGGGAGGGCGTGCGCCGCCGTTGGTGTACAGCGCTTGAGCGCCATAGGCCGTGTTTTCGGAGCTGGTGGTGTTGCTATAAAGCGCTTGATAGCCGGTGGCGGTGTTCGTGTTCCCGCCAGTATTCGAATAGAGCGCTTGAAAACCGTTAGCAGTGTTAAACATGCCGACGAAGTTAGTATAAAGCGCCTGAGAACCATTGGCCGTATTGTCGAGGCCAGCATAGTTGTTATAGAGCGCCTTAAACCCGACGGCTGTATTGTCGTTGGTCGTGGTGTTTTGAACGAGCGCTTCAAACCCATTAGCCGTATTGTTGCTACCGGTGGTGTTGCTGTGGAGGGCGCGAAATCCGTTGGCCGTATTGAAACTGCCGGTCGTATTACTAAAAAGCGTTTGCGAACCAATGGCCACACTCACGCTGCCAGTGGTGGTATTAAAGAGCGTTTGATAACCGATCGCAGTGTTCTGGTTGCCTGTCGTGTCGTGAAAAAGCGCCCCGTTGCCAACCGCGGTATTCCAGACGCCACTGGTCAAGAACTGTAGCGCAGTTTGGCCTTCCGCCGTATTGCCTCCCGGATAGCCTCCGTCCGGCGCTGGAGTGACTGCGTGCGCGTTGGGCAAAAGTCCAAAGCAAGCAATAAGCAGTGAAACGAAAAGCAGAGCAGACCACGCAACAGAACGATGAACGCAATTTGTGGATAGGGCTGAAGTTTTCATGCACAAGTCATAAGCCATCCAGCGCAACTTTGCGAGGCGAAAGAAGCGCCGACTAAAACGTTACGGCTAATCGTGAGAAACCAATCCGCTGTACTCGGCCGTCCAGTTTAATGATTATTGGCGACCACTCGCGGCGTAGGTTTGCTCGCTTGAAGCTGTGCGCTCACTTTTTGTAAACCGGCAGTAAGCGCGTCAATCTGCTTTTGCTGCTGTGCGATGGCTGCCTCGAAGTCTTTGCGCTGTTGCTCGACTTTGCGATGTTCCTTTAGAAATTCGTTGAGCAACATCGCGTTCACCGCCTCGTAGCGCACAGTGTAGATTTCGCCGTTACGGTCGCGCACGACCAAATCTGGATTCACCTTCGCCACTTCTTCAGCAATCAAACCAAATTGCCGGGTGTCTGTCGTGTCAGTTTTGTAATGAAATGTCACTGGCTGAAGCGCTAGGATCGCTTCGCTAGCTTTGTGCATCGGTTCGATCGCATCTTTGAACCGCTCTGAAGAGCTTAAGATGCCAAGCCGACCAGTAGGATCGATATAGACCGGTGAGCCAGTGAGGATTGGGCTATCGATGCCAGCGATATAAACGGCGTTCTGGTTGTCGCCGATGCGGATGGTATTAGACTCGTTGCCACCCTCGTTGCCGATGTCGATATTGTTATCGCCTGTATAGATCTCGTATCCAGCGAGCTGGCCCAGTGCGATGTTGTTACTGCCACCGCTGCTGTTAGCGAGCGCACTAGCACCGTAGGCCGTGTTGTCGGTACCGGTTCTGTTTGCGTAGAGCGCTGCATAACCGCTGGCCGTGTTGGCGGCGCCGGCGTTACGACCGAGCGCTAGAGCACCACAGGCCGTGTTATAGAAGCCGGTGGTGTTGTTGAGCGCCATCCACCCAATGACTGTGTTAAAATCACCGGTGGTGTTGCCATAAAGCGCGTTATAACCCACGGCCGTGTTGCTGCCACCTGTCGTGTTGTTGTAGAGAGCTCGAAATCCATTGGCCGTATTGAAACCACCGGTCGTATTACTGAAAAGCGCTTGCGCGCCATCGGCGACGTTCCGGCTGCCCGTGGTGTTAAAAAGGGCTTGATACCCAGTCGCCGTGTTCTGGTTGCCTGTGGTGTCGTGAAAGAGCGATTGGTAACCAAGGGCAGTATTCCAGACGCCGCTGGTCAGGTTCTGGAGCGCATTTTGACCCTCGGCCGTGTTGGCGCCGGAATAGCCTCCGTCCGGTGCCGGAGTGACAGCGCGGGCGTTTGGCAAAAGGTCAAAGCAGACGAGGGAAAATATACTTAGAACGAGCGGAATCGGTGTTTTCATATCCCGGAAGTTTCGGAAAATCTCGCCACCTTGTCGAGGCGATTTGCCGCAACCGCGAATCGCTGGTTCACGTTTTACAGACGCAGAGTCAATTTCTCATCCGGACGCGCAACGAAACGCTTTCCGTCGTCGCGATGCGCGTCAGCAATGCGCATGTTCGCTCCAGGGCTGAAACCTAGCCCGAGGTCTTCTTGAGTTCCGAAAACTGAACCAAGCTGTAACAGCCGAATTTCCCGCCAAAACAATTAGCGCAAGCACTCACGGAAACCTTCGTCATTTGCCTACGGCGAAATCGGCGCGTTCGCGAGCAAGATTGGGATTGTAATAAGGATCCTGCTCTAAAACATCAGACCATCGTTGGCGCATAATCGCCTCGCCGGTGAAGTCAGGCTTCTCGCGTGCCAGCGCATTCCAATAAAGCTTCGCAAATGGGGTGTAAACAATCAGATAACCGGCGCGACGCATTTTTAGACAGAGATCGATCTCTGCGAATTCGTTCGAGAGCGTCTCGTCGAATCCGCCGACCTGTTGAAAAACGTCCCGGCGCGTCAACATGCATGCTCCAGAGACCGCACTGTAATTGCGGGTCATCTGCAACCGACGGTTCACGCCAGGATGCTCCGCCGGGAAACCGTGAAAAGCGGACTGCGCAATTCCATTCACGCCAAGAACAAGACCAGCGTGCTCGATCGTGTTATTGGGATTAATCAATCGCGCGCCCACTGCGCCAACCTCGGGCCGCTGCACGTGCTCAGCCATGATTGTAAGCCAGTCGGTCTCGATTGGTTCGATGCCAGCATCTAGAAATAGCAGCCATGGGCTATCAGTCTGTTGCACCGCGTAATTTTTGGCTGCGGCAGCATTCGCCACACCTGGGAAACGCAGAACCCGGAAATCTGTGCAAGCCTCGTGCGCTTTGTCGCGGTCGCCCACTTGAACGATCACAATGTCGTAATTCGGGTAGCTCGTTTTGCTGATCAAGTTATCGACGAATCGCTTGAGCGACTCCGGGCCGTGGGAACTCGGAATGATGACGGAAATTTTTCTGGGTTCGAGCAACTGGCGTCTGACACAAAAGGAGTGGGTGCGCCAGTCCACGGTAACATAGGCGGGCTCGCCGAGCCGTTCCAAGTGAGCTTCAATTGCGCGCCGTGAAGCTTCGAACTGTCCCGGTTTCTGGCGGACGTCGCTCGCGCTGGAGCTTTCGCTGCGCCGCCAATGATAGAGCACCCGCGGAATATGATGAATTCGGTTGGTTCTCTCGCTGACACGCAGGAGAAGATCGTAATCTTGTGAGCCGTCAAACTGCGGTTGGAATCCCCCAACCTCTTGCACAATATCGCGGCGCATAAAGATCATGTGACACAGATAATTGCAGGACAAAAAGAAGTCTGGCGACCAATCCGGTTTGAGTATTGGCGAGTCAAAGCCTGCCTCCGTGAGTTTATCTTCGTCCGAGTAGATCAGATCAGGCTCGGGACTTTCCTGAAGCAACCTTACATTTTGGAAAAGAGCATCGGGCTCAAGCACGTCGTCATGATCGAGAAAAGTGAGCCACTGGCCTTCAGCAACATCGAGGCCTTTGTTTAATGCGGCCGAGATGCCTTGATGGCTCTCAAACCTAACGAGACGAATCCGTCGGTCACGCGCAGCCAGGCCAGGCAAAGCGCCCAGCAGGTCGGTGGCAGTCGATCCATCGTCGATCAACACCAGCTCCCAATTTTCATAAACTTGCGCAAGCACAGAGTCGACAGCCTCGCGGAGCCACGAAACCGGAGTGTCGAACACGGGCGTGAGTATGCTGACGAGCGGTTGCGAAACGAAGGCGCGCGCCTCAACGCGCATCTGCTGCAACTTCTGCGTACTTGCGCGATGATGCTGAAACCACTTTTGGTATTCGCTTTGTGCAAGAGCGTTCCCGAGCGCCGGCTTCTGCTGGTGAAGCTTTCTCCAAACTGCCTTTGCAGGTTTTTCCAAAACCCGATAGGGCGCGAGCAATACCTGGCCGATCCTGCGTTCGGGGGATTTGCGCAGCGTGCGTCTCTCCTCCTTCAGCGACTTCAGCTCACGCCGGTATTGTTTCAGCTTCAGTAATTTTTCTTCCAGCACCGCGATATGGCTGTGCGCTTCCGCCAATTCACGGTTGCGGATTTCAAGTTTTCGCTCCAAAGCCTCCAGTTCCTTGTTCATTTTGCTCCACAGCCCGTTGTTAGAACGTGAGCGAAATCCGATCGGCTGGAATAACTGAACAGCAGCGACACAAGACACATTATATTGGTTGAAGGCCGTCGCAGGCAAATCTACCCTGCCCGCGCCGAAGGTGGGACGCGTTCTCCGAACGCGTTCATCGTCTTCGGAGAAGCCGATTCACCTTCGCAATGTTCGATTTTGTCGTTTACCTCCTCTATCGTGCCGGCTCAGCTGTGGTCGCCGCGCTGCCGTTGCCGTTTCTCTTCGTTTTCGGGCAATTCCTCGGGGTCTGCGCGTGGATGTTTTCCGGGAAATATCGCCGTCTGGCAACTCGCAACCTCGAGATTGCGTTTGCGAATGAAAAGTCGCCGCTCGAATTGCGTCAGCTTGTGCGCCGCCATTTCCAGCGGCTCGGCGCGAACCTGCTTTGCAGCGCGAAGCTGGCGCAGATGCCGGCGGAGAAAATCCTCGAGCGCGTTGAGGTCGAAAATATCGAGTCGATGGCGCGCGAATTTCGCGCAGGCGTTCCGGTGGTGCTCGTTCTGAGTCACCTCGGAACGTGGGAAGTGTTCGCTCAATTGATGCCGAAGTTCGTCGGGTTTGTTCGAAACGCGAGTGTGTACCAGGGACTGGGCAACCGTTTTATTGACGAGCATGTACGGCGGACCCGGAGTCAGACCGGATTAGAATTGTTCGATCGCCACGACGGCTTCGAGCCGGTGATCGACTTACTGCGCTCAGGTGGTGGTGTCGGCGTTTTGTCGGACCAACACGCCGGCGATCACGGCGTTTGGACGCCGTTTTTCGGGCGGCTGGCGTCCACTTCGCCTTTGCCAGCTCTACTCGCCAAGCGTACACGGGCGGCGCTGATTGCCGCGGGAGTTTACACTACCGGGCCTGCGCGCTGGCGCTTGGTATTCACGGAGCGGTTCGATCAGACCGGCGCTTCAGTTGCGGTGCTGACGTCGAAAATAAATCGAGTAATCGAGGAACAAATTCGCCGCGCGCCCGAAGACTGGTTCTGGGTGCACAACCGCTGGAAAACCCCGGAGCCCAATTTTCTTCTGGCACACTACAAACGCGGCATTTATCTACCGCCCGGCATTTCGGCTGGTGATCTGAAGCCATTTCGAATTCTCATCCGCTCAAGCAACTGGCTGGGAGACGCCGTGATGAGCGTGCCGGCAGTCCGCGCGATCAAGAATGGCCGACCCGACGTTCACCTTACAATCGCTGCACCCGACAAAATCTCGCCGATGTGGAAGCTCATTCCGGAAGTGGACGCCATCATTCCTTTGCCAGAGGGTTCGCTTCTTTCAGTTGTTAGGCAGTTGAGGCAACAAATGCCTTTCGACGTGGCGATTCTCTTCCCGAATTCCTTGCGCGTTGCGCTTGAAACGTGGTTGAGCCGAATCCCGCGAAGAGTCGGCTATCGCGGCCATTGTCGGAGTTGGCTCGTCAACCAAATCGTTCGCGAGCCACGAAAGCCTGGGCCGCCCGAACATCATTCGCTTCGTTTTCTTCGGCTGGCGCGCGAATGCGGGGCCGAAACAGAAAAAACGTCCAACGTCCAACGTCCAACGCTCAACGTTCAACCGTCGGATTCCAATCAACTATCAACTATCAACCATCAACCTTTGAAGATCGGTCTTTGTGCTGGCGCGGAATACGGCCCGGCCAAACGATGGTTGCCCGAGCGATTCGCTGAGGTAGCGGCAAAGATTACCGCGCACTCATCTGCGCAATGGATTTTGCTGGGGACGAAGAATGACGCCGCAATAGGCGAACAGATCGCCGCTGCGATCGGCGATCATTGCGTGAACCGGATCGGCCAGACCACGCTCGATCAACTTATCGACGAATTGCGGCGGTGCCGTTTGCTACTCACCAACGACACAGGCACGATGCATCTTGCCGCGTTGCTCGGCGTGCCTGTGATCGCCATTTTCGGCTCGACCGAACCGCGCTTGACCGGACCACTCGGCGACGGGCATACTATCTTGCGACACCATGTCGAATGCAGCCCCTGTTTTCTCCGCGAATGCCCGATCGATTTCCGCTGCATGAAAGCGGTCAGCGCGGACGAAGTCGCGGATACCGTGCTGTCGATGCTCGCGAAGTGACTCTCATTTTCGAGATCCCAGGGCCGCGACCTCTAGTAATTCGCCGCTTCGTTTCCGAGAGATACGCGTCATCGATTTCAAATCCGATAAATCTTCTGACGCCACAACCCTGCGCTGCGACCGCGGAATTACCGATGCCGAGAAAAGGATCCAGCATGGATCGGACACGCGACGCTCCGTGCAATTTGATGCACCATTCGGCGAGTTGAACCGGAAATGTCGCGGGATGCGGCCGTTCTTTCTCGCGGCTTTGAATTGTTTCGTAAGGAACGAACCACGTGTTCCCGCGGCAACGCAGATCTTTTCCCCGGGTATGCGACCAACGCGCGATGTTGCTCTTGTCCTGATACGGAACGCCGAGCGCCAGCTTATTCAGTTCGACGCGACCGGACTTCGTGAAATGAAAAACATATTCGTGGCAGTCGTTGAGAAACCGCGGCGAATTGACGGGCTTAAAATGACCAAACGAGCGAACTGTAGCCGCTTCCCTGTGGGAAGCGCGCACATCGCCCGCAAGGCGACGGCTACAACGATCGTCGATCGCGATGGATTTGATCCAGTGAATCGTGTTTTGCAGAATGAAAAACTCGCGCAACGTCATCACAATTTCGTGCGGCAGCATCGGATTCGACGGCGCGGCACCGATGTTGAGAAAAAAAGAGCCGTTTGATTTCAACACGCGCTTTACTTGTCCTGCCCATTCGCCACACCAACCTAAATACGACCGCCGGTCCTGACGGTCGGAATACTTCCCGTAGCTGATTCCGAGATTGTATGGCGGCGACGTCACGACAAGGTCAACGCTTTCTTCGGCGAGGCGCGACATTCCTGTGATGCAATCCTGCCTGCGAAAATCAAATTTGGTCACGAACGAAAGTAGCACAGACATCTTGTCCGTGGGGCAGGCGCGCGTCTCGCCTGCCAAAGAGCTCGCAACGCGCACCAAGCGAGACGTGCGTCTGTCCTACTCGACAGGCAAGATGCCTATCGGCCACACAGGCAGGATGCCTGTGCTACAGCGACATTCGCGCGTGTTCGTGAATTCGCTTATCCTTTTTCATGGCTGATAAGCCGTCGAAATTGAAGATCGCCGATCGTGAGTTCGCATCGCGTCTGCTCGTTGGCACTGGAAAATTTGCGTCGAACGAGTTGATGCGGGACGCGCTCATCGCCAGCGGAACCGAGCTGGTCACCGTCGCGCTTCGTCGCGCCGATCTCTCAGGCAAACACGATCCGTTCGCGAACATTCTCGATTTTATCGATCCCAAACGTTTTCTGCTCCTGCCAAACACTAGCGGGGCGCGCAACGCAGAAGAGGCCGTGCGCCTCGCGCGGCTGGCGGCGAGCGCAGGTTTACCGACGTGGATCAAGCTCGAGATTCATCCAGACCCTCGTTACTTGTTGCCCGATCCTGTTGAAACACTCGCAGCAGCCGAAATTCTGGTGAAGGAAGGGTTCACTGTTCTTCCGTACATCAACGCCGATCCCGTGCTGGCGAAACGATTGCAGGACATCGGCGCGGCCACGGTGATGCCGCTCGGGTCGCCGATTGGTAGCAACCGCGGCATCGAAACGCGTGCGCAAATCGAGATCATCATTGAACAGGCCTTCGTGCCGGTTGTTGTGGATGCGGGACTTGGTGCGCCGAGTCACGCCGCTGAAGCAATGGAAATGGGCGCGGACGCAGTGCTGGTAAACACCGCAATCGCAATCGCGTCAGACTCGGTCCGCATGGCAAAAGCATTTAAGAAAGCGATCGAAGCAGGACGCGAAGCGCGCGAGATTGGGTTAGCGGATAAACTCAACACAGCCTCGGCCACGAGTCCACTGACTGGATTTCTGACCGGCAAATAGCCATCGCGGAGTTCCGCTGCTGGCTTCGCACGTGTTAGCGCCTTTGGCGCTCACATCGCGCCTCCGCTATTGCCGTTGGATACGGAACCAGCTTATAACGTCGTTTCGCTTACGAGCGGTTCCCGATGCCGGACACCGCGTTTCGTTTCCTTTTGCAATCGTTTAAGGCGACTCGACAACGCAGCTTTTGCCGCGGAGTTCATCCGATCGATAAACAAGATTCCGTGGAGATGATCGTGTTCATGTTGAATCGCCCGCGCGAGAAGACCGCTCGCCTCGATTTGAAACATTTCGCCTTCCAACGTCTGCGCGCGCACAAGCACCGATTGCGCCCGTTCAATGTCGGCGGTGATCTCGGGAAAGCTCAAACAACCTTCCACGCCCACTTCGGTTTCGCCGCGCATCTCGACTTCCGGGTTGATCAGCACGATAGGCATCGCGCTCTTCGGATCGACATCTTTGCCACTGAGCTTGAGTGTGCTTGGCCGGTCTTCGACGGCTGAAACGTCGAGTACGGTGAGTTGCAACGGCTGACCGACCTGCTGCGCTGCCAGCCCGACACCGTGCGCTTCGTGCATGGTCTCGATCATACTCACCGCCAGCTCCCGGATTCGCTCATCGATTTTCTCGATCCGTTCACCTTTGGCCCGCAGGATCGGGTCGCCATACTGCAAGATCGGCAGGATCATGGTCCTTCTTCCCGGGTGAACGCCGGCAAATTCTTCACGCCCGCTAGCTTCAACGCGTCCATCACTTTAATGATCGTGCCGAACGACGCTTTTTTGTCCGCTTGCAGCGCGAGCGTCGACTTGCGCTGTTCAGGCAAACCGCGCACCGCGGCTTCAAGTTCATCTACGTTTATGGCTCGTCCATCCAGCTTCACCTCGTCATCCTGGCTGATGCTTACGATCGCGTGATCGAGCTCCGCCGGCCGTTTCTGCGCAGTCTTCGATTCCGGTAGATTAATCTGCACCTCAGGCTGATCTTTTTTGAACGACGTGGAGACGACAAAAAATATCAGTAGAATTATGAGAATATCGACCAGCGAGACGATAATGATGACAGGCGCTCGTCGTCTTCGTACTGAAAAATTCATGCGAAATGCGTCGCGCGCTTCACGCGACGGAGGTCGGGATCTGCGCTGTCTTGTGTTCGCGCGTCGCGCGGCCGTGGTAGCATTTGTTGATCAACTCGACCACGAGCGTTTCCATCTCGACCGACATCACCTCCACTTTTCGGGAAAAATAGGTGAACCCGACCAGTGTCGGCACGGCGATGGAAAGTCCGAAGACGGTTGCGTTTAATGCTTCTGCTATGCCAAGCGCGATCTGGCGCGTATCCGATCCGCCAGAGCTTAAGCCGAGGTTCGAGAAAACGTGCACCAGCCCGGACACGGCGCCAATCAATCCGAGCAGTGGCGCAATTCCAACAATGACTTCAAGAATAATGAGACCTCGTTCCAGCCGCACCATCTCGTGACGCGCACGTGTTTGCACCACTTCAACATTTTCCGAGCGCGGCCCGCGCACGTGTTGCAGCGCCACGCGCGTGATTCGAGCCAGCGACGACGGATCATGATAAACGAGACGTGACAGCCGTTCGGGACTTTCGCCCGGCGTCATGCGTTCTATTTCCGATTCGATCGCAGACGGCAACACAATTTTCCTTCGCAAGGCGATCCCACGCAAAATCATGATCGTAACTGACACGATCGAACATATGAGCAGCGGCCACATGAAAAGGCCGCCCCTCGAGAAAAATCCGAGCACGACATCCACGATTCCCGCCGTTTCGGCAATGATCCAGGCGATGATCATCCGTTAGGAAAAATAATGAACCCGAGTCCATCTACTTCCAAGCCCTCAGGCGGCAACGACTGCGCCACGTCTTCAGGAATTGGCGGGAGGTGCGCTTCCATCACCGACTGCACGCACACGCTCGCGAACGACTCGTTCGAACTGTTTTCGGTAACTTTGAGATTCTTCACTCGCCCGCTTCGATCGATAATAAATGCTAGCCGCAGCGTCCCGATGCTAATCAAATCGCGCTTCTGCTCCACGTACGTATACCAACGTGAGCCAATTGAATCGGCCACGATCTTCTGATATCGACCAAGCGGTGTGCCCAAAGCATTCACGGACGAAATGCCCCGATTGGTGATGTTTCCCGCCATATGAGTACGCTCCTTTTGCCGACGATACGCCGACTGCGCTTGTGATGATGCAGCCGCGGCATCGAGCGCAGACGCTGATTTTTGAGTCAGCAACGCAAATTGCTCCGCAGCAGTAATAGGCTCCGGTTGCGCAGCAGGCTGCGCAGCCTTCTGTTGCGATGCCGGTTTCTGCTGCGCCTGCGCGCCCTTGCTGTCGAGGGAGTACTGATTTGTCTCGAAATCCATGAGCGGCCGATCCTTCCCCGCCTGAGACGGCAACGGCATTTCGCCAGCAGCGGCCAGCTCGCTTGCCCCAATCGAATTAGCATTGGACTCAAACGTCTTGTCTTTCGGCTCCGGTGCGTTTTTATCGTCCGTTTCAATGAACGCGGAATTTTTGGAATTCGACGCCGGCGACAAATCCATGAACGTTAGTTCGACTGGTTTCTCCGGCGCCGGGAGCGCGGGTGAGAAAAACCCGCTGAACGCTGCGAGCAAAAAGGCCACCAGCAAATGAATTAGAATCGCGACAAGCAACGCCCAGAAAACCGTTCGCGCGTTTTGTTGATAATCCCGCAGCCTGTCGGGATTGCCCGGCTGGGCGAAAACAGTGTCAGCCGTGGTCATGTAGCAATGATTGCTTTGTGAAGAAGCATTCGGGCGTAGAAGCTCTTTAAGGCTGGAACATTATCTCAGGGCACAGACCCTGACAACTTGGGCAGCCCTGCTGTTCGAAATGCCCGGAAACCGTGTTCCACGAAAGCAGTTGCGCGCATTCGCTGGTTTGTCATTCCGAGCGAAGTCGAGGCTGCATCGCAGCGGATGAAGTTCGCGAGGCCAGACTTTCAATCGCGTTGCGCAACTCATCGTGAATTCTACGGGCTCCTTCGACTCCGCTTCGCTTGCTCAGGATGACCGCGGGGTCGAGCAACCTCCTCGCGAAGCCATTCGCGCGTGATGAAACAAATACTGCTGCGCGTACCCGCCGTGTTCGCCGAAATAAGTCTCGGAGAACTGCCGCAACCGCTGCGCGGTCATTTTCTTTCGAGGTGAAAAATAATGCTGCCTCAACACCCGCTCGATCCAAACATCGATCGGGAATGCCCGCAGCCGCTCATACGCAAAAAGCATCACGCAATTTGCAATCTTCGGCCCCACACCTGGCAACGCGCACAATTGTTTTCGAAGGTCGGTATCAGACAATGTCGACCACGCCTCGAGATCCGCTTGACCGGAGCTGACGAGCCGCGCCGTCGCACGCAGATTTTTGGCGCGATAACCTAGCTTGCAATCGCGCAACTCCTTCTCGGAAGCTTGTGCAAGTCGCCGCGGCGAAGCGAACGTGTGCACGAGGTGATCGTCGATCCTCCGTTGTTCGCCAAATCGTTTCCGGAGCGCCAGCGAAATCTGGCGAATGTGCGCGACCTGTTTCATCGACGAACAAATGAATGTGGCCAGACATTCCCACTTGGGTTGCCGAATGATCCGTAACCCGTGACAGAAATCGCGGGCAGCGTTCATCAGCGGGTCTTTCGGAAACGAATCGCAGATCTCCGCCAGCGGATGATCCAAGGCGAAGTAACGCCTGATAATTCCGGGGAGCGCACGCGTCTCGCGTGCTGGTTTTGGCGTCCCGCCAAAACGAACTTTCAACACCTCATCGGCTTGCTCCACAAAGACCGCACGATCCCCAATCGTCCCCAGAAATCCGTTGCCGACCCTTTCCCAATGAAACACCTG
>JBARAJ010000043.1:0-55146 GCA_049791915.1 Candidatus Udaeobacter sp. | reverse complement strand
GGGACCGAAAGCTATACCGTCGTCGGTGTTGACGAACTCGATCTCGAACCGGACGCCGTCAGTTGGATTTCTCCAATCGGCAAAGCGCTCCTCGCCGCAGACATGGGTAACTGGGTCACGCTTGAGGACGGACGCACCGCGAAGGTCGTGAAGATCGAAAGAAAAAATGACACATGACGAGCGATCCGCGTACGCACGAGGCTGCGGTGCGACAAGCGAGTGACGGGATCGCGGGCGACACGCCCGTTCGACTCCGCTCAGGGCAGGCTCTGCCGCTACAGCGAACGTCCAACTCCGATAAATCGCGAGCAGGTGTCGAAGCAAAGCATCCAGTATAAGTTCCTTGTTATGAGCGGGGAGCAGGCTTCGCCAGGAGTCTGACGGACCTTTGTAACAACCAGGCGCTTGCCGCGACGAGTGCCTCCACAAAGATGCGCACGAGCATGCGTCATAACCGGCTTACGATGCACGGTCGATTACAGCTTTCGAAAACAGACGCCCCGAACATTCCTGAAATGATCGGTTGTGTTTTGCGCAATCGGCACGATACTGCGCGCTTATTGGATTACTCTGTTTAACTTCACTGCGCGGTAGATCGTCAGGTGAGCGTCGCTCATTGGTGGTTTGAAACTCGATTCCCGGGAACGGCTCTGTAGGTGCTTAGTTTTTCCAAATTCAAACACAAATGAAACTGTACGTAGGTAATCTCTCCTTTGAGAGCACCGAGAACGATCTTCAGGATCTTTTCGAACAACATGGCCAGGTCAGTGAAGTCCGCCTTATGATGGACCGTATGACCGGCAAATCGCGCGGGTTCGCGTTCGTCACCATCAATGACAACGCGCACGCCAGTGCCGCGATGAGCGCGCTCAACGGCCACGAACTCAATGGCCGCGCGCTAACCGTTAATGAAGCGCGTCCTCGCGAAGAACGTCCGCGTCCTTACGGCGGCGGGGGTGGCGGTGGCGGTGGCGGCAAGCGTCCGTATGCGGGCAATCGCCGGTAGAACTCAATCGTAGATAATTGATAGCTGATCGTTGAGAGCGGGCGGAATTCCATCCGAAATTAGCGATTAGCAATCAGAGATTTAGAAATGAACATTGATGGATTCTGAGAAGGCGATCAGTATCGAAGGAACGATCATGTCGGTGCTCCCCGGCACGATGTTTCGTGTTGCGCTTGCAAACGACCATCTGGTTCTCGCGCACATCTCCGGAAAGATGCGCAAACGTTTTATTCGCCTGACCGTGGGCGATCGCGTGAGGATGCAGATGTCACCCTACGATACCGCCAAAGGACGGATTGTTTACCGGCTCTGACATGGGAAGGCGATTTTATTTTGACCCGCCGCGACGACCGAAACCGAAGGTCGGCGATCTCAAAAGCTTGCTCGTGCGTTGTCCTTCCACGGCGAAACTCACTGATACCGGTCGCACGATTGAACAGAATCTCTGGCCGGCCGCAAAAATGGTGCTACAAAAATTTACCTGCGCGCACTGTGGCGCGGTTCATAGCTGGACCAAGGCAGACGTTGTGCTGGGAAGACCGGTTGTTTAACCGATTTTAGGAACTGGCTGACAATATTCCTGTCCCGTGATTTTCCGTATCCCGACCGATCGCATCAATTGGACGACGAGCGCGTTCCTGATCGGCACTTTCTTTTTAACGCTCACCGCGGTGCCGCTTTATCTGTGGTATTTCGGGGTCGATTGGTTTCATTTCGCGATCTGTGCGGTTTTAGGTGCTGCGACCGGATTCAGTATCACGCTTGGTTATCACCGGTTTTTTACGCACGCGACTTTCCGCGCACGACTGCCGTTGCGTTTGTTCACGCTCATCTTCGGCGCGGCGGCCTTCGAAAATTCAGTCCTTCTGTGGGCGAGCGATCATCGCCGGCATCATAAACATGTCGATCACGACGAAGACCCGTACGATATCAGCAAAGGATTTTTTCATGCGCACATGGGCTGGCTCCTGTTCAAGCTGTGGCCGCAACCGCCGATCGATAACGTGGCCGATCTAAAAAAGGATCCGTTGGTGATGTGGCAGCATCGACATATTCATTTGCTCGCCGTGCTGGTGAGTTTTGGTCTGCCGACCTTGCTCGGCGGGTTCTGGAACGGATGGATCGGCGCGCTCGGTGGTTTTTTGATCGGCGGCGTCGCCAAAGTCGTCGTGCTGCAACACGGCACGTTTCTGATCAACTCGGCCTGCCATACGTTCGGGCGTCAGCCGTATTCCACGCGGTGCAGCGCGCGCGACTCGTTTTTCATGGCGCTGTTTACCTTCGGCGAAGGCTACCATAACTATCACCACGAGTTTCAGCACGATTATCGTAACGGAGTGAAGCCATGGGAGTGGGACCCAACGAAATGGTTGATTTGGTGTTTCTCCAAGGTCGGGCTGACGAGCGATCTGCGCCGCGCGCGGGCGGATTTGGTTTCCCTGAGCGAGGCGAACGTGCGAAAGACAGTGACGAGCGAAGCCGAAAAATCGCCTAACGAGCATTATCTCACGCCCAACACGGCGCGGGAAAGTTGACTCACTGCGGGGCGATCGCGCGCCGTTGCGCTCTCAAGATATATTTCTGAATTTCGCCGTGCAGTTTTGGGTAGCTCGTTGACGAAGATCACGCCTTGAAGCGGGCGAGGTTCGCGCGCGCGAATGTCCAATGTTTCAAGATGTGACTCGATTCCATCAACATGTTCGTGGAAACGATCACGATTTCCGAATTTCTTCGACTTGAAGTTGCGCGAAGCCGTCTCGCACGGTTTGCCTTCCTCTGATTGTTACGGTCTTGGCAGCATAGTCCGCTAGCTCGACGTTGATCGAGTGACCGACTTCGCCAGTCAGCAAATACACTTTTCCATCTTGAGCTTTGATTCCAGCGGGCAACCCGCTTCTGATGCAATCTCTCGCGCACTTGGCGTGATCGGGACCGCTCAAGTTATAGGCATGTAGCAGGTCATATAGAGCACTTCGCCAGTCACGAGAATTTCCTGCCCGCCAGCGACAGAAGAGTGGAAACGTTCCGACCATTTCATCAGTAGCCCGGTGATACTGGCCGAGATGAGGATCGCCGCAGCAAGCTGACCAATGCGCGACCAATCGCGCGGAAACGGGATCGGCCGTCTGCGGACAATTTTCTCGGACAGCCCAGGTGGCGGTTCGATTGCGCGAAGCTTCGCCCGGATCGTATCGTAACACTCGGTTTGCTCTCGCACCGGCTAGCGTTAGTCGGTATCGTTGTTTCCTGTTGCTTTCCAAAATGAGCGAGATATCATTCCTGTTGGAAACCTAAAGAACTCAAGAATGAAACAGAAGACCGAAGTCCTTCAGGGAACGCTGGCACTGATGGTTCTCAAGACTCTCGATCTTCTCGGGCCACTCCACGGATACGGAATCGCACGGCGGATCGAGCAGATTAGCGGAGACCTGTTGGCCGTGAATCAGGGGACGCTTTATCCGGTGCTGTTGAAGCTCGAACAGGAAGGCGCCGTCACCTCGGAGTGGGGTGCGTCGGAGAATAACCGCAAAGCGCGCTTTTACCGTTTAACTCGCGCCGGGCACAGGCAGCTACGCGCGGAAACACAGGACTGGGAACAGACGACGGCAATCATCGGACGCTTCTTCGAGGCTGAAGCAGACGATTTTGCATGAAACCGCTGCGACGATTTTTTACCCGCCTCTTCAACACCACCGTGCGACGGCTGGATGAGGAGCGGTTGCAGGACGAAATAGAGGAGCATCTCGCCTGGCAAACGGCCGAGAATATTCGCGCGGGCATGGGCGCCACTGAGGCACGCCGCCAGGCAGCGTTGAAATTTGGCGCGATCGAGGCGGTAAAGGAGGAGTTTCGCGCCGAGCGGCGGATGCTTCTGCTTGAAACATTGCTGCAGGACATCCGCTACGCACTTCGCATGATGCGCAAAGCACCGGGGTTCGCGATCGTTATCATTTTGACGATTGCTTTGGGCGTCGGAGCGACGACCGCGATTTTCAGTGTCGTGGATGCGACCTTGTTGCATCCGTTGCCTTATCCGCATCCGGAACAACTGGTGAGGATCACAGATGATCTTCCGGGTGTGGGCGCGCAGGATGTTGGAATGTCCGAGCCGGAATGGCAGGACTTTCAACATTCAGGCATTTTCGAGTTTGTTTCTCCGGCCTGGTACGATGACAACAACATCACCGGATTATCAGAGCCGGCGCGGGTCAGTCTCTTGATTGTCGCGCCAGATTATTTTGCGATCCTTGGCGTAAAGCCGGAGCTGGGCCGGACTTTCCCGCCCGCGGATCATTCGCCCGGATTCACCACCGAGGCCGTCATCAGCGACGGCCTATGGAAACGAATGTTCGGAGGCGATCCGAAAATTCTCGGAAAAAACATTCGGATGGACACCGACTTGTACCACATCGTCGGCGTGATGCCGGCCGGTTTTCATAATCCGGCGATATCGTCACGAGACAGGAACATCGAGGTTTGGGCGGCCACGAGTTTTTATGGTGCGCCGTTGCCCGATCAACCGGTGCGCAGCGGACGCAATCTTCCTACCGCGATCGCTCGATTGAAACCGAACCTGACGATCGCGACCGCGCAGAGCCGCATGGATGCGCTGGTTGCGTCGTTGAAGGAACGGTTTTCACAGGATTATCCCGCCCAAATGCAGTGGAACGTGCGGCTGGTGCCGCTCAAGGAAAGCCTGGTGGGAGATGTTCGGCAATCGTTGGTGCTCTTACTCGCTGCAGTAGGTTTGGTTCTACTGATTGGATGCGGGAACGTCGCGAATTTACTGCTGGCGCGCGCCAGTGCGCGTGGGCGCGAAATGGCAATTCGACAGGCGGTAGGGGCGGAACGCGCGCGATTGATTCGGCAGTTGCTCACGGAAAGTTTGCTGCTTTCGATGCTGGGCGGCGTTGCAGGTTTGGGGATTTTGCTTTTCGCCAAAAGCTTTCTGGTGCGCCTGGTGCCGGAGAATTTGCCGCGGCTGAATGAAATCTCAATTAGCTGGGGCGTTTTACTCTTCGTGTTAGGCGCTTCCGCGATTTCCGGTGTGATCTTCGGCCTCGCGCCGGCGTTGCAGGCCGGCCGGGTGGATTTGATTCATGCGTTCAAACAAGAGGGACGCGCTTTCACCGGATCGCGCGAACAAGGGCGAACCCGGCGCATTCTGGTGATCTCGGAGTTTGCCTTGTCGTTAGTCCTAATGGTCGCCGCCGGGCTGTTGCTGCACAGTTTTTGGGACTTGCTCAATGTGCGCTTGGGATTCAATCCGCAGAGTGTGATGGCGGTCAAAACGAGGATGCCGTATCCCAACGACCCAAAGATCGATGTCTATGCGACGCCGGCGCAGCAAGCGCCTTTTTTCCGCGAAGTCCTGCGACGTTGCAAAACCTTGCCCGGAGTCGAAGAGGCCGCGTTTGGTGACCTCGGCGCACTGCCGTTGGGGCATGATCGGAACAACCAAACTCCGCCCTTACCAATGGTTATTGAGGGGCGACAGACTCAGAGCAATGAGGCGCCGTTGGTCGACGAGTGCGTTGTCACCCCGGAATACTTTCATTTGATGGGGATGACCTTACTCCGAGGTCGTCTTTTCAACGACCTCGATACGGACAAAACCGAATCCGTCGCGTTGATCAATGAGGCGATGGCCCACACTTATTGGCCAAACGAGGATCCGCTGGGCAAGTACGTGAAACTGTCACGAAGAGCAACGGCGTGGAGCACAATCGTCGGCATTGTTGCGGACGCGCGCACGGAATCGCTGGAGAATGCGAACGTTCCGCAAATTTATTCCGATTTGTATCAGAGAGGCGATAAACATCTGGCGATCTTTTTGTGCGGACACCTCGATGCGTCGGCCATCCCGGATCAAGTGCGCGAGCAAGTGCAATCGCTCGACCCAACGTTGCCGGTTTTCGGGGCGCAAACTCTCAACGAAACGGTATCGGCGTCTCTCTCGCAAAGGCGGTTTTCGATGGAAATGATCACGCTGTTTGCGATCACGGCGCTGTGTCTGGCAGCGCTTGGAATCTACGGAGTGATTTCGTACATCGTGAGCGAGCGGACGCACGAAATCGGAATTCGTCTGGCGCTGGGCGCGGAAAAGAAGAACATCCTGCAATTGGTTTTGCGTCAGGGACTGGGACTCGCTCTTGCCGGCGCCGCAATTGGATTGGCCGGCGCGCTGATCGTCTCGCAGCTGATGACCGGTTTGCTTTATGGCGTGCACCCGGCCGATCCCGTTGTCTTCCTGATTGTGCCGCTGCTTCTCTTCGTTGTCGCCATTGCCGCCAGCTACCTTCCAGCGCGGCGCGCCATGCGCGTCGATCCAATGGTGGCTTTGCGGCATGAGTAATTGTGAAACCGACGATTCTTCTTTTTGTGTCGCTGGCGTGTTCGATTGGAACCGCCTTCGCGCATATGGGAATCGAGCCGAGCGAGTTCCAGGCGCGGCGGCAGTCGGTCATGAGCGCGGCGTCTGACGGAATCGTTCTTCTGCATTCTTTTTCGGGTCCCAAGAGTTGGAGTGATTCCGGTTTCCGGCAGGATTCCAACTTTTACTATTTGACCGGCCTCGAGAATCTTCACGACGCGATTCTCGCGGTCGATGGAACGACGAAGGAAAGTTGGCTTTTCGTGATGGCGCCGACAGCGAGGGAGCAGCGTCGTTTTTCCGGTTCCGTCCTGAACGGCTGGGATTCTGCCTATCTCGCCCCGGATCATCAGGCGGAACAACTTCTTGGGATCGAGCACATCGTGGCGTGGGAGGGATTCTCCGATTTCATTGAGCGCCGTAAGACCGATCCAAAGATCCGGTTTTATCTGGACCAAAGCGGCGAGGGCAAAATGGTAGCGGACGTCAGCAATCCGCCCGGCCTCGCGCCAATCGAAAATCCTTATCTTCTGTGGGCAGCAGCGATCAAAGCGAAGTGGCCGGATGCGATCATCGCAGACGCCTCGCCCATCCTCCACGAGATCCGCGCGGTCAAAAGTCCCGCCGAGATCGTGCTCATGAAGAAGGCGGCGGAATTTACCGACGCAGGGTTTCGCGCGGCGATGGCTGCGATCGCACCCAGACGCACCAACCGTGAAATTGAGGGAGCGGCCATTCAAGCAGCCCTCCGCGCGGGTGCAGACGGGTCCACGTGGCCGGAACTCAGAACCGGCCCCGTGTCGAGCAGGACCGTTTTCCAGAAGTTCTACGACTATCACCTTCTGAACCGCACGGTACAGGCCGGAGAAACCGTGCTGATAGATCTCGGTTCCAACTATGAATTCTACAAAGGAGACGTCGGACGAACGCTTCCCGTGTCCGGGCACTTCAGGTCCGAGCAGCGCGAAGTTATCGAGCTCATGAACGGCGCTTACCAAAACGGCCTGCAGGCAATGCGCGATGGCGTAAGCGGGGACGAGATCATCCAGGCCTGCATCCATTATGTTGAAAACCACAAGGATGGACTGAACTCGGATCTCGCCAAACGGGCTGCTTTGGAACTCCTCAAGCCCGCCAAGTGGGTCATGTACACCCATGGGATCGATATGGTGGAGATCTACCCGGTGAAGGAATTGCGCACCGGCCATACGGTGGCATTCGGGCCCGATTTCGATGTCGATGGACAGGGTTTCTATGAAGAGGATGTCCACCTGATTACAGCGGACGGCCACCAGGTGATCAATCCGCCGTTGCCTTATTTGCCGGCAGACATCGAACAAATGATGGCGCGCCTGAAGCGATCCCCAAAATGAGGACAGCCTCTGACTCAATGACCTTTTTGGTTCAAACAAACTGGCCGATGAAACAAATACGAAACTTCCTCCTGGCAGCGGCACTTATCTTTGCCGCCGGGCAGCTCACAGCCGAATCACTCGCTCCGTTCACATTAATAAAAGCCAACCGGTTGCTTGATCCGCGGACTGGCAATGTGCTTTCACCCGCAGCCGTGCTGATCGAGAAGGGCAAGATCAAAGAAGTTGGCGCGCCAGCGAAAGTGCAAGCGCCTTTGGGCACGAAGGTCATTGATCTGGGCAACGCGACGCTGCTGCCTGGGCTGATCGACAGTCACACCCACTTGCTGATTGACCCGATCGCGCCAGCGGAAGTCGAGCGGGCGCGTCACCGCAACGGCGCCTTTGCGCCGGACCTATTGCTGGCCATTGTCGAATCGCCAAGCAAACGAGTGTTGACGGGCGAGCAGATGGCTCGGGAAGACCTGGAGAGTGGCATCACCACGGTGCGCAACCTTGGTCACTCTGGCATTGATGGTGATACTGAACTGCGCGACGCGATCAACGCCGGCCGCGTGGTGGGCCCAAGGATTCTGGCTTCTGCACGCAAACTCATCACCCGAGGTTCATATGTTCAGAACCTCAATCCCGCCCTGGCCGACGCCATCCTTCAACAGGAATTTTTGTTGATCGATGGAGCAGACGGGGCCCGGCAGGCGGTGCGGGAGAACGAGTTTCAGAACGTCGACGTGATCAAAGTTACGGCGGATGAGAATCTCACGGTTCCTGAACTTGCCGCGGTTGTTGAAGAAGCTCACCGCAACCACCTCAAAGTTGCTGTCCACGCGGTCGACAAGGCCAGCATCCAAACCGCGATTGATGCCGGTGCAGATTCCATCGAGCACGGCAATGAGGCAACTGACGCGCAACTCAAGCAGATGCGCGACAAGGGGATGTTTTTCGATTTCACTCCCACTTCCTATGGCGACTTTTTTACCAAAATTTTCGAGGGAACTATTGCGATGTCTCTAAAGCTGCGACCTGAGCGGCTTGGTTCCGATGAGCGTACCCTACAGCGGTACAACGATCTGGCTCAAGAGCTTCTGCAGGGGGCGAAGTTTCCGGATGAGTCCGATGAGCGCGAGGATCGGCTGTACGACAGTTTGGTTCAGCGGGTCATGAAGTCGGGCGTGAAGTTTGCGGCCGGCTCCGACATGGGCTGGTTCTACCCAGGAAAAACACGCGGGCAAGCGTCCGTATCAAGATTTCCGACGTTGCATCAAGCCGGGATGCCCTCCCTCGACGTGATTCGAGCCATTACGACCAACGCCGCGGAAATGCTGGGCTGGCAGGATCGCATCGGCTCGGTTGACCCCGGAAAATTTGCCGACCTAATTGCTGTTGCTGGCGATCCGATCGCCGATATCACGGAGCTGGAACGGGTTCGATTTGTGATGAAAGACGGGAGCGTGATCAAGAACGAGCTTGGTCGGTGAAGCATGAAGTCTAATTCGGAATCTCCAATCAAATGAAACTGAACAAAATCCTGCTCTTTTCGGCATTGCTTATCTTCACAATGACGCCTTTGGATGCACCGGCGAAAAGCGTCATCCCACAGAATGTCGATCTTAAGACTTCCGACGGCACGCAACTGAAGGCCAGCTACTTTGCTGCGGCCAAGCCAGGGCCGGGTGTATTGCTGCTGCATCAGAGCAATCGTGATCGCAGGTCGTGGGACAGTGTTGCCGGCCAGCTCGCGTCGGCGGGGATCAATACGCTTACCCTCGATATGCGCGGACACGGAGAAAGCGGCGGCAAAGCCGGCGACAAGTTCACCGACGACATTGATAAAGCTTTTCAATATTTGGTTTCACAACCAGGCGTGAACCGCGATGTCATTGGCGTGGGAGGAGCAGGGTGGCTCGGCGTCGGCTATTCCGTCGAATTTGCGCGTCAACGTCCTGCGCAGGTGAAAGCGCTGGTAATACTTTCCGGCGAGACACTCGGCGGCGACTTGGCGCGAGTCGGTTATGAGTTCCTGCATCAGGCGTGGCAATTGCCAGAGTTGTTCGCCTTCTCCGATGATGATGAATATCCGCCAACTCAAGATGCGATGAAGCTGCTCTACGTCACGGCCGGCAGCCCGAGCAAGAAATTGGTGCATTATTCTGCCGCCGAAGATGCGCCGTGGTTATGGTATGAGACTAGCGACGCGAGCAAAGTTCCCGCCAAGGGTGGTCACGGAACGGACATGTTTAAAGTTCATCCGGAGTTGCCCGATATCATTGTGCACTGGTTCGTGACTACGTTGATCAAAACACCGGGTCACTCGCCCGCGGATGGCTTGGCAGCAGCGCCGATCCTGAATCAGCTTCAAACACCTGGCGCAGCCGAGCAAGTTACGCAGCAACTGTTGGAAGCTCGGCGCAAAGATCCCCAAGCCCAGTTGTGGCCGGAAGCTGCGGTGGACATTATCGGCGAAGACTATCAGCGTGTCGGAGACATCAAGGACGCCATCGAAACGTTCAAGCTCAACGTTCTGGCCTATCCGGATTCTGCCGACGCGCACTCTAACCTTGCCGATGCCTATTTGGCAGACGGGCAAAAGGAGTTGGCGCGACAGCAAGCCGAAAAGGCTCTCGCTCTTCTTAATTCTCATAGATCACCGGCGTCGTCGTGGGCAGATACGGAGCAACGTCGCGGAGAGATTCGTAGCGGCGTGGAAAAAATTCTCAAGCAGCTAACGAACGGTCATGGCTAGGTGCTTGCCGTCCCTTCCCGCTGCCGATTAAAGCCTTCGGAGATTGTAAAATGGGGCATCGTCACTGCCTATCTCAGCACAACGGGATGAATGGGCATGGCGCGCTGAATCACCGTGTATTGCGCATTGGCGTACATCACGTCGCGGATCGAATCAATTACCTCATCGCACTCGATCCCCAGGAGCGACGCTCCAAGATCTTTTTCGCTAGTGCACTACGGTAAGCGTAAGATCGTTGCCATCGCCACCTTCGTAACTTGCCTGAAAGTTATTGCCCTTGATTGTTATTATCGAGCCATCGGGGAGATTGGCAAAGGTCCCGGCGATAGGTGTGGCCGCGGTGTTGCTGATGACGGTGAAGCTCGTTCCTAAGTTGAGTCGGCTACCGATTTTTCCGTCAACGGTTAAAGTGGCGCTGCCGGCGATAGTGACGCCGTTCGCGATGACTTCGTCGGCCCTGGAGTTGTTGCGATTGGCGTTGAAGCTATAGAGATATGTCCCGCCGGTCTGAAATGTAAGGTTGCTTTGGATGGTGAGTGTCGCCTCTTGTTGCGGCTGCGCTGCTGGGGCCAGCGCAGCGGAACCGCTGCCCCCACCAATCGTGACAGCGCCGCCGATGCTACCGTTGCCGCCGAGCGTGCCGCCGGTCACATGCACGGGGCCGCTGCCGGTGGCGCTCCCGGTGTCATTCGCGGCGATGAGGGTGCCGCCGCTGATCGTCGTGGTGCCGGTATAAGTGCTCGCGCCGAAGAAAGAGACGACGCCGCTTTTTATCTCGACGCTGTCGAAATCGGAAATCGCGCCGGTGTAGGTAAAGGAACGCTTCCCGCCGGGATCGATCGTGCAGGTATTCGTGCCGCTTCCACCGGAGATGTCGCCCTGGATGGTGCCGCCGGTGATGTTGAGCGTGTCGTCGCCATCACCGAGGTCGATCGCTTTGCCGCTCTCGTCAGCGAGTACATCGCCGGCGTTGTTGAGCGTGTCATTATCGGCGCCGGTTTGAATCGCAGCGGCCGTGTCGCCGCCTCCCTCGATCGTGCCGTCGCGTTCGTTATTGATGGTGACCGTAAAGCCGCTGGCCGCGCCGAGGACGACAATGGCAGAGTCAGTCTGGCCTCTGATAAAGCCGCTGTTTGTTACCACGCTATTGGCATAGATCGGTTCCGGTGTGCCACTCGTGTCTACTCCAGCCAGAGTAATGCCGCGACCGACGGCGTTGACGTTGCCCGCGACGACGTCGCCTTCGATGGTGCCCGAATTAGTAATGGTGCCGCCACCGACGGTGACACCTTCGCTCGCCCCGCCGGGAACGTCGCTGAACGCATTGAGCGACTGGATCACTCCTGTATTCGTTAGGTTGACGAGGCCGTCAACGTCGACTCCGTCGCCATCACGGGTCACGCCGTCACCCGTGATCGTCCCGTCGTTCTGAATCGTGACTACCTCGTTGGCGTTGAAGCCATCGATGTTCATGCCGGAGCCGTCGTCGCCCTGGATGATGGCGTTCAGTTGATTGGTGACGCTGAGGGTGAAGCTGATTGTGCCATTCGCGGCCCCGACGGTGATGCCGTGGCGACCGCCTTCAATGAGGCCGTTGCCGTTGTTGTTAATCACAAGCCCATTATTGCTCTGCCCGTCGACACCGTCGCTGCTACTCCCGGTGCTGGTAACCGCCTTGATCGTTCCTTCGTTGATAACGATGCCGTTCACTCCGGGGCGGACGCCGTCCGCTTCGAAGGCTTCGATAAATCCCGTGGGATAATTATGCAGCGTGTTGCTGCCGGTCGTGATTGCGTTCCAATCGATCGCCTGCGAGCCCCCGGCGGAGGCGTTCAGTGAGATGACACTGCCAAAGTTATCGAAAGAGATATTGCTATTCGGTTTGTTCATCTGGATGGCATCGGCATCGGCTGCCTGGAGGAGCGCGCCGGCGCTGTTCGTCACAGTCAGGGTCAGCCCGCCCGTGTTATCGCGGATCGCGCGGCCGGTGCCAGTTTGCTTGATCATGCCATCGTTCTGAATCGAAGAAGTGCCGGTGACGGTAATGGCGACGCTGCTCCCACTCACTTGCAAGTTACCGGTCGAGCTGACCACGCCCGCGCCGCTGTGGAGAGTTTGTGCGGCGGTGACGGCGCCGGCGATTGGGTTCGGACCGGGCACAAATTGGGCTCGCCCCGTCGGCGCAGCGAGAAGAGCCAGAGTGATCAGAGAGAAAGTCGCGAGTAAATTTTTCATGGTGCGACATTTCTAGGAGGGCGACTCAGGCGACGCCACTCTTTAACTGTTACAATTGTGTAACAGCGTGCGACTCGATTGGGCTTGCGGCATGGAGTTAACCGAAAGTATCCGCCAATCCATCAATCGAAGGTTGAAAGTTGATCCGCGTTCGCGCAAGGCTTCAACTTGCGCTGAAGCTACGGCGCGACAGTTGGTTGAGAGTTAGGACCGACTCACTGCGGAGCGATCTCAGTCTGTTGCGCTCTCAAGACATATTTTTGAATCTTGCCGGTCGCAGCTTTCAGTAGCTCACTGCGGCGTAGGGCGAGGCGCCGGAGTTGGGCGAGACCTTGGTGATGGAGTAAGTCTCTGACTGTAGAAATAGGCAGCGCCCTGGTAGGTATTGCCATCTATGGTGGGGTGCGGTGTGCTGACGAGCAGTGTGGGACCGTCCAACGTCAGGGCAGCGCCGAAAAAGTCGTCCGTCGCTCCGTCGCTGGCCACCAGCGTGGCAGACTGGCTCGAGCTGCCATTCGATTCCTCAAAGAGATACGCCTTACCCTGACTGGTATTGTTTCCGACCGTCGAGACGTCCGCTCCGATGAGCGCTTGTGTGGAGTCGAGGGCCACTGCGTTACCGAAGTTGGCATTTGCCGTGCCGTCGCTAGCGGTGAGCTTTTGCGTCTGGTTCCAGTTGTTATTGGAATTGGTAAAGATGTAGGCCGCGCCCTGACCGGAATGACCATTGACTCTCGCATTGTACGCGCCGACAAGGGCGGTGCCGTCGCTCATGGCGACGGACTGACCGAAGCTGTCGTTTGCCGCGCCGTCACTTGCAGTGAGTTTCTGCGTCTGCGTCCAAGCGCTATTCGACTGAGTGAAGACATAGATTGCGCCTTGGACTTGGTGGGTGCCGACAGTGGCGTGCGGCGAACCGACCAGAATGGTAGAGCCTTGTAGTGCGACGGACAGGCCGAAGTTATCGTAGGCAGCACCATCATTGGCAGTGAGCTTCTGGGCCTGCATCCAAATGCCGTTCGACGCAGTGAAGACATAGACAGCGCCTTGGGCAGGGTTGCCGCCAACAGTGGCGCCATTTGCAGCAACCACGAGGGTTGCGCCGTCGAGCGCAACTGGAGCACCGAAGTTGTCGAACAACCCACCGTCGTTTGCGGTCAGTTTCTGACTTTCGCTCCAAATGTTATTCGACTTCGTAAACACATAAGCCGCGCCCTGACTGGTGTTGCCGTTAACGGTGGCGGTGAATGCGCCCACAACAAGCGTCGTGTCGGCAAGTGCTACGCGATAACCGAATTCGTCCCCCGGCAAGCCGTCGCTTGCGGTCAGCTTCTGTCCCTGGATCCAAAGACCATTCGATTTGGTAAACAGGTAAGCCGCACCTTGAAAACTGTTCTCGCCATCGGCGCCGATGAGTGCAGTAGAACCGTTCAGCGCGTCCGCCGAGCCGAAGTAGCTGTTGGTTGTGCCGTCGCTGGCGGTAACCTTTTGTTCCAGCAACAGCGGCGCGTTCCCCTGGGTGAATCCAGGATTGCTACCTACCCGAGCGGATGCGTTCGGCAATAGGCCCGCCACAAGCAGAAAGAGCCCGACCAGGACCACAAGAAGGCCAGTAAAAACCGCAATATTCGAGTAAGTAGATTGAGATGTGGATTTCTTTTTCATAACACGTATGCAAAATCTACTTCAGACGAAACGGTCAGCAACCAGGTGGCGAGTAACGAGATCGCAGGCGACCCGCCTGCCGCTACAGGAAACGCCCAACGTCGAAGTCAGCGTGCGTTGCCGGGAAGACGTCGCACGGCGACGTGGCTAAAGCGATCGGTCGAACGTAGAAAGAGGTCAGGCGTTTTTGAAACTCGTTCGCTGCCCGCGCTAACTCGCTCCTACCCTCGTCACGTTACCTTCCATGTCGCTCATCCCATTCCATTCAAGCGACGGGAACGACCCTCCTCCGCAATACTACGGCGCGGCAAACGGTCTCCGGCGTGTCCGAGGGAGGGTCTCGACCTTATCGGTGATCAGCTTGCGCAGGAACGGAATCAACACGACGAGCTATCGTGTTGCTATACGTGAATCACGTATAGCAACATTCGCCAACAAACTCATGTGGGCGCTCTAGACACGAATGGCTTTTTCGATTGCGGTTCGCGCAAAGGCCGCGGCGCGCAGCTCGATCTTGCTCCCCACTCTTACAGCGTTCGCTTCGAGATCTGTAATTTCAACGCTGCCTCGCTTTGCGAAAGATTATTCCGCTCGCAATCTTCGTAAAAGCGCACCGGCTGCGAACCTCTGCTGCCGAACGTGACTAGGGAGTGTCCCGAAAGCCATGCTTACACGCTATACGTGAATCACGTATAGCAGCAAGTCCGCGGGACAAAATGACTGACTTGTTCGCTCCCGCTCACTTCGGCCTCTCAGCTTGCCCATCTATCTCGCTCGATTCCCATCGGCTCGGTTGAGTCGATGGATCCCTCATTCTCGCGCTTCGCGCTGCCCGACCATCTCATTGCGTCCCCTTGCATTTGAAACTCGTTCGCGTCCCCCGCTCTCTTGCCGCTACACTCGCGGCTTTGCCTTCTATGTCGCCTTTCCCAAAAGCTCCATTCGACCTCTCGGTTTGCCCATCTATGTCGCTCAATTCCCATCGGTCCATTGAGGCATTTGGCGTGGCCACTGCGCTGCACTAGGCACCGGTTCGGAACTGGTCGTCCTTGTTTTTGAACAGGATGTTGAACGTGGTGAGCGATCCGTAACAGCGCGTGATATATTGTTGCAGATCGAACTTGTCCGCGTCGCTCAGTTTGTCGCTCGCGTTCACCTTCTGCTCGAGAACTCGCAGGTTATTCCGAATCATGACGATTTTGTGGAAGAATGTCTCGAGGGGGACTTCTTTCGGCTGAAGCGAACTGTCGGACGGCTGCATGAACAGCGTCCCGCGCTGCCATCGAGTCGCCAGACCTTCTACGAGCACGTCCTTTTGTTCCAGCCCGAGCGCTTCGACCACAGCGTGAGCAGTATCGCGGATCAGCTTCGCAAGCGGCATCTCTAGCTCGCTCAAAGTAGCGGTCGGTTCCGCCGGTTGGAGATCGCTGGAGGCCGGCGCAATTGTCCGCTGCGCGTCGTCAAACGCGATCTCCGCCGTTTGCTCGGTCAGCGATTTCACCGTCCCGACGCCGTATTGCGGATGGCGCACCTTCATTCCGATATGGAGCGTGTCGATTTTCATGTTGCTCTCGAACTCTGCGAGATCGTCGTCGAAAGCGCAACCGTGGTGCGCATCGTCTTTCGCCTCTCGCCGCTGCCCGCGCTCCGTCGCTGCTACCCCCCGCAGCTTTGCCTTCCATGTCGGTCGCCTGGCTTCCTCCATTCCAGATTCGGATGCAGAGAATGTTGTAACCATTCTTTGTTTGATCCGGTCATTCGGTCAAAGCGTTCATCGCGATGGCAATTTAGAATCGACTCAAATCGGTGAAGGCGTGGCTAGGCCTGCTCTGCCTTGGCTTTGCGCTTTTCAGCTCTTCCTGTGCTAACGACGAAGGGTCGTCAGACGACTCTTCACAGCATCATGGACATCATGGCGGCGGTGGTGGCGGACATTATGGACATGGACAAGGCGGAATGTCCGATCAGTCGAATCCTTCCGGTTCGCCATCCCCGGTGCCGGGACAATAACCATTACGCCTTCGAACAAATCTCGGCGTCGAGGAACCGGCTTTGTTGTTCAAATCCAGCTTGGAAAGCCACCGGATTTAACGGCGAAAAACACGAAGATTGTAAACGAATCTTTTGATAACACTTCGTGAACTCTGTGGTAAAAAATTGGGAAATTCT
Source organism: Candidatus Udaeobacter sp. (assembly GCA_049791915.1). Classification (GTDB taxonomy): domain Bacteria; phylum Verrucomicrobiota; class Verrucomicrobiia; order Chthoniobacterales; family UBA10450; genus Udaeobacter. The sequence continues at coordinate 38,584 of JBARAJ010000043.1, read as the reverse complement.
TTCATTTCTGCCATCTGATTTCTCAGGTCGTTTTCGACTGCTTTAAAGTCGCGATCGCCGGTTACCAATTCCGCGTTTTTGAGCTTGGCCAGTGCAGCGGCGAATGCGTCCGCTAGGATGGGAGGCTTTAAGTCGCGCGGCTATCTCGGCATGCTCCCGCGTCACAGGATGAAACCCCGATCGGAAGTGCCACCGGGCGACCCGCGACTGTCTCCCACCCCGTCAAACCGTTTTTGCGAATAATGATGTACTGGACTTCCGCGTAATTGACTTCCGTCATGTGCAATGGCTCGTGCTCGCGCGCGGCCTTGTCGTCCGATGAAAACATTGTTTCGGCGAGTCGCCGAAACCAACACGCGAGGCGCGTGTGCTCCCCGGAGTTCGCGGCGTTTAAGCGACGGGAACGACGGTAGCCGGCATTTCCTCGAGAGGCGTCTCGGCCTTGTCCGTGATCAGCTTGCGCAGGAACGGAAGCAGCACGACGAGCGCAATACCGACCGCGAGGCTACCAGCGCCAAGCTCGGCGAAAAGCTTCGCATACTCGGCATTGGTGGCGACCGCCGTGGTGCCGGTCGGCTCGGGGATCATGCCCGAAAAGTCGCCGGCAAAGAGCGACGCGAGGCCGGTCCATAGCATCCAGCTGCCCATCATCACGCCTTGGTATTGCCTCGGCGCGAGCTTTCCGATCATCGCGTATCCGATCGGAGAGATGAGCAGCTCACCGATGCTTTGCAGCACGTAGCTCGCGAAAAGCCACGCGAACGCACTCTTCCCGTCCGCGCCGGCCAGCTTGATACCGAGCGGAAGAATGAGAAACGCAACCGCCATCAAGAGCAGCGAGGCCGCAAACTGCTTCGGGATGTCAATTCTCCACCCACGCACGCGCATGCGAGTGAAGAGCGCCGCGAGCACCGGGCCACCGAGCACGATGCAAACAGTGTTGATGTTCTGAATCCATTGCGGCTGAATCTTCACGGGACCGACCATCAGGTCCACGTTGTTGACCGCGAACAGCATCAGGCCGCTCGGCGCCATTTGATAGAGCGACCAGAACATCAGCGAGCCGACGGTCAGGATCAGGTAGGCCGTCATGTTGCGCTGCTCGCGGCGATCCGAGTGACGCACCGTGAGGTAGATTAGAGTGAGCGCGACCGCGCCGCAGATCGCCTTGATGATCGTCTCGGTCCCGCCGGGTCGCTGCAGCATGAACCACACAACAGGGACCAGCCCGATGAGAATACCGATGCCAGCGAGTTGGCGCAGCCGGAACTGCTTAGGCGTTGCGTCCAGCAGCGACGTATTGCGGTCGGTCAGCGTTTTCCAGTTGAAGAAGGCGAGGATGATGGCGACGAAGTTGCCGACCGTAGCGAAGATGAAGAGGCTCGCGTAGCTCTCGGTGGCCTGGAAATGGCCTGCGACGCTGAATCCGACGAAGAAGCCGACGTTCATGCCGGCGTAGTTCCAGAGGAAGGCTCCTTCGCGGCGCGGATCCTCCGGGGTGAAGCGCTGCGTCAGCATCATGTTGATGCAAGTGACGTTGAGGCCGCTGCCGGTAAGGAAGAGCGCAAGGCCGACGTAGAACAGCGCGAGCGTGCCGGTCGCGATGCATGCGCAGCCGAACACCTGCAGCGCCATGCCGCCGACGAACAGGTTGCGGTTTGACAGGAATCGGCCGCCCAGGTAACCGCCGAAGAGGTGCAGGCCGTAGTTAAAGGCGCCGAACACACCCATCAACGTGGTAGCCTCTTTCACGCCGAGATTCAGATGCTTCGTCGCGTAGAGGACCAGCGTCGAGTACAGGACGGCGAAGCCGAGCGTCGCGAAGATCTGAATGAAGAACAGCGCGGCCGTTCCCTCTGGAGCCTTGGCAAAACGGCGTGTGAGAAACTTCATCCGGCCCTCCTTTGTTGCTCGACGCGCCAGGTAATGTCAAGCGGTTCGGAGGCGCGAACTTTACGGCGCGAGGCCGCGAGCCTTTTGCAAGTCGATCTAGGGAAGCCGACGACTCGGTTTTGGTGCAAACCTAGCGCGCCTGCGATATTAGCCGCGCTCGATTTACAACGCGAGCGGACAAGTTTTCCACCTAGTCGATGAAGAGTTCGCAATGGCGAGGACACCATCGCCAGCACGCGAGACGCGCGCGCTCCCCGGAATTTGCGGCCGACACGGCTGCCGCTACAAGAGAACGCCTCGACGCAGCGAGGCGGTTACAACATTGCGCTCCGACATAAATTTCTGATCCCGACTCCGTGATCTTTGCGACTTCTGCGGTGAAAGCGGGCTTAGCATCTGAACGCGCATTCCTGGTTGTGCATAAGAAGCGCGTTGCGCTAACATTCCCGCCGTTGTCATGGTGATTCGCTTAGGCACGTCCGATCTTAACAACAGTTATGTCCACTGATACTGCCTCAGAAGTTAAGTTTGAGATCGGGCATGTCCTGTTCATTGACATCGTCGGGTACTCGCAGTTGCTGATCACGCAGCAGAGCCAGCAGCTTGATACTTTGAAGGGAATTGTGCGCGGCACGGAGCAGGTCCGCGCGGCCGAAGCAGAAGGCAAGCTGCTGTGATTGCCAACAGGCGATGGAGGAGCGCTGGTGTTCCGAACCACGCCGGAAGCGCCGGTCTTGTGCGCGCTCGAGATCGCCAGAGAACTCAAAAATCATCCTGAGCCACGCGTCCGAATGGGCGTCCACAGCGGGCCTATGAACGAGATCACTGATTTGAACGAGCAAGCCAATATCGCGGGCGCTGGAATAAACATGGCCCAACGCGTGATGGACTGCGGCGATTCCGGTCACATTCTGCTTTCCAAACGCGTTGCCGATGATCTCGCACAGTATCCGCGCTGGCGATCGTTTCTTCACGATCTTGGCGAATGCGAGGTCAAACATGGCGTCCGTATCGACGTGGTGAATCTCTACGGTGATGGAGTTGGGAATCCGCAGGCACCCAAGCGGTTCCAAATCCGGAAGCATCGTGCCCGAATTGGTTGGATTGCGATCGCTGCTGCTGTTCTGGCGGTTGGCTTGCTCGTATTTCAATTCGTGCGAACACAAAACACTGCGACCTCCGAGCCGGCAAAACAAACTGCGCCTGCGGTAGCAACGACGGACAAATCGCTTGCCGTGCTGCCGTTCGAAAATCTCAGTTCAGACAAGGAGAACGCGTTTTTTGCCCAGGGTATCCAGGATGAAATCATTACTGCGCTCTCGAGAATCAGCGGGCTTCGCGTGATCTCGCGCACTTCCACTGCCCACTACAAAAGCGCCCCGGAAAATTTATCTGAGATCGCGCGACAGTTGCGCGTGACCAATGTGCTTGAAGGTAGTGTTCAGAAGGCCGGCGATCGGGTGCACATCAACGTGCAGTTGATTCAGGCCGAGAACGACGCGCATCTGTGGGCGCAGAGTTACGACCGGCAGTTGACTGATATTTTCGGGGTGGAAGGCGAGGTCGCGAAGAGCATCACGGAATCGTTGCAGGCCACGCTTTCACCGCAGGAAAAAGCGCGCGTCGAAACCAAACCGACAACCAATGCCGACGCTTACGTACTCTATTTACGTGGGCGCGATTACCAGACGCGGCCTGATAATCTGCTGCAGGATTACAAGTCGGCGATCAATCTTTACGATCAAGCGGTGAGACTCGATCCGAAGTTTGCTCTTGCCCACGCGCGGCTCTCAGCAACGCTCAGCCTCGTATACCACTTCTACGAACCAATAGAGCCGTGGAAGCAAAAGGCGCAGACCGAAGCGTTGGAATCGCTGCGACTCCAGCCCAATCTCGGCGAAGGCCATCTGGCGTTGGGTCTTTACCATTATTACGTGGAAGGCGATTACGACGCGGCGCTTGGCGAGCTGGCGCTCGCGACCGAGGCGCTTCCCAACGACGGCGACGTGGGCCTCTACACAGCCGCAGTTCAAAGACGCTCCGGGCATTTTACGCAGGCGCTCGCTGCGTATCGACGTGCTGAAGAGATCGACCCGCGCAATTCGATTACGCTGTACGACGCTTCGCAGACCTACTTCGGTCTGCGGGATTGGCGCACGGCAGCTGAGCGAATGGATCGGGTGCTCGCGCTTTTCCCCGACTCTTTCAACGTTAAAATACAGCGCGCCTACGTAGAGTTCTTCTGGAAAGGCAGCACGGCACCAATTAAAGCGGCCCTGCAATCGCTCCCTCCAAATCTCGATCCCGATGGCGTCGTCACGTTCGCCCGCTGGGATGTGAGCTTGATGGACCGCGATACGGTTGCGGCAGAAAAAGCCCTGGCGAACTCCCCACTCGACACGATCACTTCGCAGACGGGAGTCCCCTTGCCGAAAAGCTATCTTCAAGCCTGCGCTGATCTCGTGCGCGGCGATACGGCCAAAGCGCAGGCGGAGTTCGAGGCGGTCCGGCCAGTTATTGAGAAACTCGTAGCTGATAGTCCGCAGAGCGGGACGCGTCGCGCGCAGCTCGGATTGCTCTATGCGTTCCTGGGACGAAAGGAGGACGCCCTGCGCGAAGGAAAACGCGCGATGGAGTTGATCCCCATCACGCACGACATAATTGAGGGGGCAGTCGTGGAAAGTTTTTATGCTTTGATTTGCGCCCGGGTCGGAATGACCGATGAGGCGATCAGCCGAATTGAGAGCTTACTCACCACGCCGTTCGCGGTCGATTACGACGACGCAAGCGTCACGCTTTCAGATCTGCGGCAGCGCTGGGAATGGGATCCGCTGCGAAACGATCCGCGTTTTCAAAAAATCCTCGCCAGCCCTGAGCCGAAGACTTTGTACAAGTAGCTACGCGCTTCTGTAGCCGTCGCCTTGTGGGCGACGTATCCACGTTCGCATAGCAACATCAACGCCGCGCTTCGCACAGCGAAGCGGCTACAGGCGCGAGCGGCGTGCGCTATACAGCCGCAACCAAAGTAAATTGCTCGGTTCGCCTTCGTGATCTCTGCGACGTCTGCGGTGAAGGATTAATCTACGAAAAGCGTCCGCGTTTTCTTGAAGACTTCGTCGAATTTTTCGGCAGCCACTTTTCCAACTGAGTGAAGAATGATGTGTTGTTCGACGGTGAACAGTCGTTGCGGACGGATGAAGCAAGGCTGACCGATTTCGCCGCGTTCACAATCGCTATTGTCCAGCGGAACGGCGAAAGAATCCCAGTGCGCGCGGCCTGTGATCTGGCAGAGAATCAAATCAGCGCCTGGAAGATCGGCAATGACCAAGGCAGGACGCCGCCTTTCGTCGCCACCATCAGCGCGAGGAAAAGGAATGACAACGATTTCGCCGGCTACAGGTTTGACCATGCGACATCCTCTTCCGGAGAGTTCCAATCGCGTCCGAGAACAGACTCGCTCAGCTCCGCGCCGTTGCATCCAGCATTGTCACCTGAATCGGCCAAGGCAGGTTCTTTCTGGCCTGGGTCAGACGTGCTCATAAATAAAATTCAAGGAGATGAACGGCGATCTCGACGAAGAAATTTCTAAGATTGACGATAGAATGATTAGCAGAATTTGCGAGGAGTTTTGCTGGCGGCGCGAAGCTGTCCTAAAGCTCCCATCGTTTCGTTAACGGCACGCAATCATCCAAAAGATGCTGAATGCTTCGAGCAAATCTGCCAGCCATGTTGCGCCGGACCGATATCCAAGAAGTCGAGCTTAACATGATCCAATCCGCTCACATTCATGGCGAAGGCAAATTGATGGCACCACTTACCATGTCGCGGATATCAGACGCGTTGACTACCGAAGGGCTTGCCACCAAGGGTGAAGCGCAGCAGATCTTAACGATCGATCAGAGATTCTTCGCTTCGCTGAGAACGACAGATGGGGTCGGGCAAGCGCGCCGCCTAGAACAACTCCAGTGTCTCCGTCGGTGCATTGACGATTTGGCCCACCGCCTCGCGTAGACGAATCGCAGCCCGCGGTGCGTAATCGAGATTGTTGTTGTTGAAAATTACATGCAGCTCGCGCGCTTCCTTCGCGAGCTTTCTGCTGCGCTCCGCGACCTCCGCGATTTCCTTCTCGTTGTAATCGTAATCGAAACGCGCCGCCACCGTTTTTCCCGTGATGTAAGCTTTTGCGTTGCGTCCATGCAGTCGCAGGTATGCAAGATTTGAGTTTGTCACTTCGTTCACATCTGATCGCATCACTGTGAAATGGTCCGATGCGGGCGCGTCTACGTTCACAAAAATCGCTCCATGCTTCCGCACAAAATCAATTGTTGATTGCAGTTCCTCGCCGATCGCCCAATTCCGGTTTCGAAACTCAATCGCCAGCTCGTACCCATTCAGCATTTCGATCAGCGGCTCGAGCTCGTTCAACTCGTGTTTCCGCGGTGAAAACGCCGGCGAAAGTTGCAGAAGCAACACGCCCATTTTTCCTGCGCAGCGAAAGATTTCGGTCGCACGCAGAAAAACTTTTAGCAGCGCCTCCTGGATGTCTCCCGTCGGTTTGACCTTTCCTTTCCCGTCCGTCTCCACGCGGCTTTGTAAATCGGGAGGCAACAGCTTTGCCGGTGTGGAGTGAAACGAAAACAGCTGGTGCAGTTTTACGTCGAACGTGAAGTCATCCGGCGTCGCAGCGCACCAACGCTCCACCATTCTCGGTTCCGGCGCGGAATAGAACGTCGAGTTTACCTCGACCAAGTCGAAGTGCTGCGCATACCACGGCAACCGGTCGCCGGCTGGCAGTTTTTTCGGATACCAACGATCCACAAAGCCGGGGTCCGACCAGCTGGCGGTGCCAATAAGAATCTTCGCGCTCACCTAGTCAACGAAGTCGCGACTCTCGGCGAACGCAAACGCCATGCATGAATACACAGCGACTGGAGTAGAGAAATTGGTTGCGGGGGCTGGATTTGAACCAGCGACCTTCAGGTTATGAGCCTGACGAGCTACCAGGCTGCTCCACCCCGCGGTGTGAGTATCTCGATTGAGACGACAAAATCAAATCCAAAATGCGCTTCGAAACAACGATCACCCGAGTTGCGAGAATGGCTCCAGCGGTAGGATTCGGCGGTCCCTTTCCCAGTATTTGATGGGATTCAAACGCGGTTTGCCTGGGTAATCAAGCAAACTCCGCTATTACTCACACGAACTTTTTCAGTACTGTTTGCTGGCAGATCGACGTGCGTCCATGCGCAGTTCGTTGACTACAGTCCTTGCGTGAAAAGGCTATCAGAAAGCGTGATGTCGAGGTTCATCTTTAGCCAATCCTTCAGCGCTGTCGCCGCCTCCAACATTCGATCTGACTTCCGAAGTGAGCTTAAGTCGCGTGGTTATGGAACCACGCCATGAAACAGAGCAGTGGGTAAATATGCTTCCGGTGATCTCGCCGCTCTTGAAAATGTTCGTCGAGGATTTGCCGGACGAAGCTGGCGTCGAAGAGGCCAGTCTCAGCGATGGCTGCCGGGGAACAGAGATCCTCGATGGTCTCTCGCATGTTCTGGTTCAGCCACGCCGCGACCGGCATCATGAATCCTGTCTTGCGCCGATCAATGATTTCATTCGGTAAGAAGCGCCGGACCGCTCGCTTCAAAACATACTTGGTCGTTAGGCCGCGCAATTTATCTGCGGGCTGAATCCGGGACGCGTATTCGACCACCTCGCGATCTAGAAAAGGCACGCGCACTTCCAGCGAATGCGCCATGCTCGCGCGGTCCACTTTCAACAGGACATTGTCTTGAAGATAGAGCTTCATGCACAAGTATTGCAGCCGCTGAAAGTCTCCTTTCAACCCGCTCTGTCGAATGTGTGCCGAGATATCTTCAAAGGCATCCTCGCGCAAGAGACGTTGCTGTAAGTCGACGGACAAAAGCTGCTTTTTCTCCACGTTGCCGTAGCAGCCCATCCAGAGGAGGAAGCGCACTTCTGGCGAGAGCCCGAGGCCTTTCACGAACTGCTGCATGAGAAACTCGACGCTAGCGTAACGGTGCGAAACTGGCAGCCGTTGGACGAACGGACGGAGCCAATCACGCCAACCCATGGGCAAGAACGAAAGGTTCTGCACCACCTTATGAGCCTGGAAAGCTGGATAGCCGGCGAACAACTCATCCGCGCCATCTCCTCCGAGAACAACTTTAACATGCTGGGTGGCTAATCGACTAAGCGCGTAAGTCGGAATAATCGAGGCGTCCGCCAGCGGCTCATGGAGTGAACGCATGATCTGCGGAAACAGCTCCGCTGCCTGGCTCATAGTTAAAATCTCCTCGTGATGTTCGGTTCCGAAGAGTTCCGCTATACGCCGTGCGTATGGAGACTCGTCATAACTCGGATGATCGAACCCGATCGAAAAACTGTGCAACCGATTGCCGGATTGTTGCGCTGCGAGCGCGGTAACAGTGCTCGAGTCGAGACCGCCCGAGAGGAATAAGCCGACAGGCACATCGCTGCGCAGCTGCTTCGCTACCGAGTCACGCAGGATGGCAAGCAGATCCTCGGCCCACTCGTCGACGTTGCGGTCGCTCACCGGGTTGTCTTCGAGCGGGATGTCCCAATAGCGATTCTTGCGCAGCCCGTTCCGATTGAAGAACAGATAACCGCCGGGTTCCAGTTTATGAACGTCTTCGAAAATCGTGTGCGGCGCCGGGATGTAGCCGTAGGTGAAATATTTGCTAACCGAGAGCGCGTTAAGACGACGATCGACCCGAGGATGCGCGAGCAGCGCTTTGAGTTCTGAGGCAAAGATCAGTTCGCGGTCGCGGACGCAGTAGTAGAGCGGCTTGATGCCGATGCGATCGCGCGCCAGGAACAACCGTTCCTCATCACGGTCCCAAATCGCCACCGCGAACATCCCGTTGCAAAGCTGCAGAGCGTCGACCCCGTCGAGAACGAATTGATTCAGCAACACCTCGGTATCCGATTGTGTCTGGAAAACGCATCCGCGCTGTTCGAGTTCCGCGCGAAGTTCGACGTAATTATAAACCTCGCCGTTATATACGATGTGATAGCGCTTGTCGTTGCTGCGCATCGGCTGTGCGCCGCCCACGAGGTCGATGATGCTTAGTCGCCGATGACCGAGCGCAATCCCGGGCGCGACGTGGAACCCTTCGCCGTCCGGCCCGCGCGGCGTCAACGGAGACGTCATGCGCCGGATCGATTCCGCGACATCAGGGGATTGCGAGTGGAGTTGAGTGAACCCTGCAATTCCACACATGTTTCGCGAATCTGGTTTCTGCTGCCGCGGGCTTTAGCCTCGCGAATGTAGTGCCGCAGTGGTAACTAGCAATCGGCGGTTCACGAGGATGAGCATAAGTGCATCATGGGCAAAAAATTTCCTGGAGAATTCGCGTACGCTTTGGGTAATCAGCGCGGTCATCCTCTGCTTGTTTGCCCTAACGAATCTGCCGTGGCAGTTGGACGATTACGACCAGGCGCAGCAGGCGTTTACTTCGTTTGAGATGGTCAAGGAAGGTCACTGGTTCTTTCAGCGAACCCCGCATGCAAAAATGATTGCGCAAAAGCCACCCCTCGTTGGTTGGGCTTCAGCTGCGACTTTCGCGATCACGCGATCATGGGATATCGCGTGGCGGCTTCCTTCGTTCCTGACGGCAGTGCTACTGGCGACCATCTTGTTCCGCGCGGCGCTTGCCGCTTGCGGAGCGGCTGCAGCTTTAATCGCCGTGAGTGCCTTTGGCCTGAATCTACTCAGTGTGCGACTTGCGACTTTGGTACGCACCGATATGCCACTCGCGTTGGTGATCTTTCTGCTCGGACTTTTGATCTGGCAAAAAATTCGTGCCCGCGAGCCGTGGCAACAGCGCGAGCGATGGGAAATGTTCGCCCTGCTCACCGTTTCCATGTTCATCAAGGGGCCAATCGTCTTCGCGTTTTTGCTTCCAGGCATCGTGGTGTTTCAATGGCTCGTCGGGAAACGGAGTGAGGCTAATGCATGGTGCGGCTGGTGGCCATGGATTGCGTCTCTCGCGTTGTTTTCAGTGTGGGTGATCTGCGGCATCAAGTTCGTCCCGGGCTTCTATGAGCAGATCGTCATGAAGGAGTTTCTTGGCCGTTTCAGCCAAAGTGTCCATCGCCCGGAACCGATCCTTTTTTATCTCCCTCACCTGCTGCAAAAATTCGCGCCCTGGAGCGTCCTCATTCTCGCACTCGGTGTGTGGTCCTTCCGCCGAACGCGCTCGGGAATTCGCAATCTATTTCGCGAGACAACGCCCGATATCTTGTGGCTGGTTTGCTGGAGCTTGGGCGGTTTGGTCGTGATGTCGCTGGTTCCGTCGAAACGCGTCGACCGCATTTATCCGATTGTGCCGCCGCTTTGCTTGCTGCTCGCCGCGCAGATCGCCGGCGGCTCTCGGATAAGGCAAACTGATGAGCGCGTGCTGCAATGGAGCGCCGCGGCACTCCTCTTCTCGATTGTGTTTACCGGCGGCTATACCGGCGTAAAAGTGCTCTCCGATTATCGTGACCACGCCGATCATCTCGATGTTTTTAGTCGCGCGGTGAATGAACAGGCTGCCGCCCATCATTGGCGTTACGGAGTGATTTCCGGCGGCAGCGGAGGCTACGAAGGGATGCTGCTCTACTTGCAGAAACCGCGTTTCCTCAAGCCGTATGAAGCGGTGCAGGAATGGAACGACGGGGCGCTCGATGCCCTTGTCGTGCCCAAGGATAAAATCTCGCAATTGATGCGCGAGTTGCAGAACGCGGCTATTGCGCCATTGCGGTCAATCGATCGAAAGACCGATCCAAAAATCGGATATTTCCTAGTCACGCGACGGAGCTGATTGACGAAATTGCCTGATCGGATTCTACCGTCCAGTGCATGCGAGATAGGGTCCTCAATTCGCTGCTCTCCGACCGGTAAAAGATTAGAAGAAGATCGACAAGCGACAGCTGATTCTGTACTAAGGCGTCGATGAAAGGACACCTTGCTCGACCAAGCGCGTTTTACTTGCTGATAGTTTCAGTGGGAACATTGCTGGCTTTTTGCCGCCCCCAGACCTTCGGCAATATTTTTGAAGGCGCCGCTACGTGCAGTGACGACACGTGGACTCAAACCAGCACGACCAACGCGCCGACTGCCCGATACCAGCATACCGCAGTCTGGACAGGCAGCGAGATGATCGTCTGGGGCGGGGACGCTGCCGGAAATGTTTTGAACACCGGCGGCAGATACAATCCCACCACCGATAGTTGGACAATCATGAGCACCACGAATGCGCCAGTTGCCCGAAGCGGTCACACGGCGGTGTGGACCGGTACTGAAATGATCATCTGGGGCGGAACCGATAACAGCGGCGGCAATTTGAATACCGGTGCGAGATACAATCCCAACGCCGATAGTTGGACAGCCGTCAGTACCACGAATGCGCCTATTGCCCGAAGCGGTCACACGGCGGTGTGGACTGGTACTGAAATGATCATCTGGGGCGGAACCGATAATAGCGGCGACAATTTGAATGCCGGTGCGAGATACAATCCAAGCACCGACAGTTGGACACCTACCAGCACAACCAACGCGGCCGAAGCCCGAGCCCTGCATACTGCGGTGTGGGCAGGCAATGAAATGATCGTCTGGGGCGGACTTGGTAGCATGTTCATTATAAACACCGGCGGCAGATACAATCCCAGCACGGATAGTTGGACAGCCACTAGCTTGAGCAACGCGCCCTCTGGCCGATTTCTTCCCACCGCAGTCTGGACCGGCAGTGAAATGATCGTCTGGGGCGGAGCTGATCCCAGCGATTTGAACACCGGCGGCAGATATACTCCCGGCACTGATAGTTGGCTAACCACCAGCACGACCAACGCGCCCGCGGCCCGAGATGAGCACACAGCAGTCTGGACTGGAAGTGAAATGGTCGTTTGGGGCGGACTTGCATCCCCCACATATTTCAACACTGGAGGCAGATACGATCCTGGCACCGATGGTTGGATATCCACGAACATTTCCAATGCACCATCCGCACGATATGCTCACACAGCGGTCTGGACCGGCAGTGAAATGATTGTCTGGGGCGGGACCAACGACACGACCAGTTTCAACACCGGCGGAAAATACTGCGCGCAATCCGGTCCTACACCAACGCCTAGTCCTAGGCCCACTCCTACACCCAGATCGCGCCCAGTGCCCCACCCTCGCCCGAGCTCGTAAACACGCGAAGAAGTCCTGAAGTCCTGCCAGTAAAGAAGTCCCTCACGTCGAGCGGCTAAAATTTGGCTCCAGAGGTAGGATTCGGCGCTGTCTTCCCCTGTATTTTGACGCAGTGAAGCAGCTTACACCTGAGTAATCAAGCGGACTCGTCAATTACTCACGCGAGGTCTTGCACTGCTTTTTGCTGGCAATCTTGCTGACAGTGAAACGGACGGGCAAAGTCGATGGAAGCGCGTTCGAGCCGTGTAGGGCTGCGGGAAAAAATCTTCTGCTCTCGCCGCGGCGTTGCTTCAGTGAAGGTGGATCCAGATTCTCTCAATCTTCTTCAAAACACGCTCTAAGGTTTTGTATTACGTCTATCGCTAACGTAGCAGCATCTCCACGATTGAAGTTAGCGGTCTCCATGGAATCGATGCGAAGCCGTTCGCACTGAGTCTCAGACCTCTATTCCCGCTCAAACACAAGGATGTTGGGTTTGTTATGATTCATCGTGCGTACGGTCATGGTCAAAGTTTTGAGGTCGGCAGAAAGATCGACTTGCCGAGTGTCCACGATTTTACCCGCGAGCTTGTCGGTCAACTGTATGGTTAGTGCACTCACGCGGTGCCCGGAGGTTGTAAAGCCTTTGGGCAGTCTCGGGCCCGAACCCGGATAGTCCTTCCCATCGAATTTTATGTTTTTAGTTGTTTGCTCAGCAGGATTGATGAAGGAAAGGCCATCCTCTTCATAGGGCTCGACCTGAAACTCGAAGACCGAGTTCATCTGCACGCTATCGCTTTCCCATGTGCCTGCAAAACCCGCGGTTCCAGCAGTCCGGTCATACACGTAATCCAGGCTAGACTTTGTCCCTTTGGACGAGGTGCTCGTAAAGTGGTCGGTGAGCGTATTGCCGTCTTGGGAAAGCTCCCAGGTCGCTGTGATGATGGCGACGCCGTCCTTCTTGCGGACCACCTTCCATTTATTGGGAGCCTCAAGGGTGACCGCTAATGTGGTCGCAAAATCCGCAGGTTGATCGGTCCCATCGGGCACGACCGTTTCAGGATCACCAGAGCCAAAGTCAAATGCGTACTTGTTCCCACTGAGGCGTTCAACCTTCATTTCGTCACTAAGTTTACTTCGAGACGGGTTAAGTTTCCATTTGCCTACGAAGGGATTGTCCGCCGCCCATGAAGTACCAATAACCAAACAAGTAACCAGCAACAGCCAACAAATACGATTTAACATAAGTTCCTCCTTCAACAGATTCGGCTATGCAAGGACCGAGCCAACGGCCGATGGAAAGTCATAATCCTCTGATAGATAACAGTTAAGGGTTCTAGAACTTTCGAGGCGAATGTTTTGATTGACCCGCTTGTGGAACAACGTTGTTCCGAATTCGGGACATTCTTGTTTTGTTCTTATGGAGTCGGCAGTGTCGTAGTTCTGCAATGGCTCCAGAGATAGGATTCGGCGCTGTCTTCCCCTGTGTTTCATGCGATTGAAACGCGGTTTACCTGGGTAATCAAGCAAACTCTTCGACTACTTGCGCGAGCTTTTCAGTGCGGTTTGCTGGCAATTTTGCTGGCACCGGCCCGAGAGTCAGGATTTTGGCAGTAGCGCGTTTAGGTGCTTGAACAGTTCTTCGAAACGATCGAGGCGGGGGCTGCAGCGCCGCAACTCTATTGAAAACGCCTGCAAGTAGAGGATATCGCCTGGGCCTTCAACAAAAAATGGCTCCAGAGGTAGGATTCGAACCTACGACCAATCGGTTAACAGCCGACCGCTCTACCACTGAGCTACTCTGGATCACCCAATTGAAAAAACGAGAGTCGGTATTTTCGCGCACGATTGGCTCAAGGCAACTGGCAATGCGCTAATTGACGTGCGGATGAACGCATATGGCGCCGCTGCTACGATACTTTAGGTACTATGAAAGCGTTATTTTCAATATTTCTCGCGTTGGGGGTTTGCATTGGCAGCGTTCAAGCTGGGCCGATCCACACGGCGAAGAACGTGGCGAAGGATACGGCGATTACCGCTAAGAACGTTGCACATAGTGCGGTGAAGGGCACGAGGAGAGCTGTGCACACTGTAGTCAATACGTTCACGCCATAGCCGAAGCCCGGTTTAGACTCCGGCCGTACTTTGCAGCCGCCATACGACTGTCGATGAGGTGAAGTGCGATTAGACGAAACACGGTTTCGAACACAAATTGTTCGAAATTGTCGAATAGGGTTTGTCTTTTTGTTTTGGGGGAATGATCGCACAATCGCTCTTGGGGAATTCAATTGTTTCGACGCGGGCTCGTGAAGTTGGTCTCCGCATTTTCGCGATTCTTTTCATTTTCACGCTTTTCCTGGGTGGCGTGCAACTCCGCCGTTGGATCGGCGAAAACACGCGGCATGTCCGTTACCAGCACGACATCGTCAACGCTTTCTACTGGGGACAACAAACCCTGAAAGAAGCGCACCGCTTATCGCCAGACAACGGGTCTGCCAATTCGTGGACAGGATTGTTCCGTGGTTATCTGGGACTTTACGATCGGGTAAAACAAGAAGCGTACAAGAGCGATTACGGTCTCGATTATCCGCCGCTGCGACTCCTGACCATGGCCATCTGGAGCAAACAAGTGCGCGATGAATATCCGTGGGTCGATAACGAACATCCGAAACTTGTTAACCCCCTGCTCAAGATTAATCTGTTGTGCGAACTGGTTTCTGCCGCGGCGATTTTCTTCCTCGTACGCTTATGCGTGCAGCGCTCATTACACGCGCACTCAACCTGGCCCACCTGGTTATCGCGGGAACATCGCGCCTCAATCTGCGGTCTCTCCGCGGCCAGCGTGGCGTGGCTCGAACCATCCATGATTCTCGATGCACACGGCTGGCCCCAGTGGGATGTCTGGATCCTCCCATTTTATCTCTTCGCCGCGCTCGCCGCTTCAAAAAATCGCTGGTTCTGGTGCGGATGTTTGCTGGCGTTGGGCGCAATGCTCAAAGGGCAGCTGTTGTTCGTGGCGCCGTTTTTTGTTCTTTGGCCACTATGGCAAAAACGATGGATGAGCGCGCTGGGCCTGCTAGCCGGGTTCACAGCAACCGCGGCGCTGATAGTTTCACCGTGGCTTCTGCGAACTCCCAGCGCCTGGATCGCGTTCGCCGCTGTAGCTGGCGCCAGTTTCTTCGCCGCCTTGCGATACAAGTTGCCGCATAAAGGCGCGTGGCTCGCTGGAATTCTCGGCTGCGCAGCGTTTGTAATCGGCGCATTCACTGGTGGCAGTTTCGCGTGGTTTGAGATCGGTTTTCTGTATGGGACCAAGCACTATCCGTATCTTTTCATCAGCTCATGTTACAATCTCGCATCCCTACTCGCCGCGGCTGGGTGGTCCCTAAAAGATGACTTGTTGTCAGCTCATGTCGGATCGGTTCATTTTCATCTCACGATACATTGGGCGATGCGGCTGTTTTTCCTGGGCGCAGTGGCCCTGTGCGCCCGAGCCGCGGCGCGACATCTGCGAAATCGCGATCCACGTCTGCTGATTGCGATTACTGCACCGTGGTTGCTGATGTTCGCGCTGCTCGGTCAAATGCACGAGCGCTACCTCGTGTGGGGCGCGGTGGTCAGCGCTGTCGCGCTGGGCGTCAATATGCGTTTGAGCATTGTTCATTTCATAATCTCAGCTGCGAGCACCGCAATGATCGTCCATGTGATGTTGGTCGATAAGAAGCTCGATGCGACGTTGCGCGCGATTGACGTGTTGCACATCATTCGGCCGTACGCGTCGGTTGCGGTGCTTCTTTGTGTGGCTCTTTACTTCTGGGATGCGCTCGGTTGGCCGATTCCGGCGTTTCGACGTGGAGCAGTTAAAACCGCCAGGGCACCTTCGCTCTCGCTTGGACCAGAGCCGGGGGAAGCCTAAATCTGCGCTAGCCCATTCGGCTTCGCACAAAGACAAAATACACCACGAGCACAATCGCGAGCAGGTCCACGCGATTATCGATCCGACCACTGCCGAGTCGCAGTCGCGCTGAACTGCTTTTGTAAAGCTGTAGCCACCGGCCTGTGGCCGG
Source organism: Candidatus Udaeobacter sp. (assembly GCA_049791915.1). Lineage (GTDB taxonomy): Bacteria > Verrucomicrobiota > Verrucomicrobiia > Chthoniobacterales > UBA10450 > Udaeobacter. The sequence goes on along the minus strand of JBARAJ010000043.1, from coordinate 22,432 downwards.
TCCCTTCTCTACGCTGCCTTTTCGCTGTGGGAGACGGCCCATAGGGCACGTGGCTACAACGTGACCGACTATTGCCGCGCGAGACGGCGGAATAAAAACACGCCCAGCAGGATAAACAGAACATTCGGAAACCAGACGAGCAGTTCCGGATGCGCATGCGGATTTCCGCGCAATGTATCGCCGATAATCACGAACAGAAAATAGGTCGTGGCGACAATCAAAGCCATGGCAAACCCGATCGAAGTCTCGCGCCGATGCGCCGTGACACCGAGTGGCACGCCAATGATTGCGAACGCCACGCACGCGAACGGAAACGAAAAACGTTTGTTCAATTCTGTTCGACTGGCGCTGCGTTCCCGTGTGTTCTCGCTCTTGAGTTGCTCCAGCAATTGCTCGATCGACAATGCAGAACGGTACGGCCGCTTTTTCTCCTTTTCATATAGCTCCTCGAGGCTGATCGGCAACGTGCCTTCCACCATGTTGATGCCGTCGCGGATCTTGTGGAGGTCGAAAGGGTCTTTCGAGTCGCGCTCCTGGTAACGAGCCCCATACAGATGCATCAGGAGTTGTTTGTTCGCCAAATCCGCCTCGAGCATGCCGGTGCGGGCGTAGGTGACTTTCACAGGGAGCGCCCTGTCGTCCATCTCGAACACGGTGATGTTCTCAAGCTTGTATCCTTCCTTTTTGCCAACGTAAATTCGCCGACCTGGGAACTGATCGATGACCTGATCGCTGCCAAAAAGCGCCATCGGATTACGCGTCGCCAGATCGAAAATGGTGCTGCGCAATTTTTCCTGCGCAGCCGGCGCGACCTGCACGTTGAGCCAGAGACAGATCACCGTGCAGATCACCGCGATCACACCCAGCGGAATGCAGACTCGCGTGACGCTCACGCCGTTTGAGCGCAACGCGATCAATTCATTGTCCGCGGAGAGTCGGCCGAAAACGAGCAGGATCGCGGTCAGCAACCCCCAAGGTATGGTGAAAATGAGTGAGAACGGCAGCACGTAAGCGATAAATGCGACAAGGGTTTCAATCGGCACGTCGTGGTTCACCAGCAGCGGAAGAAGTTTCCGGAAAATATTTCCGACCACGAGCACCAGGCTCAGCACAGCGATGGCAAATCCTACGTTCACCAACAGTTCACGGCTCACAAATCGATCAATCAATTTCATCTCTTGTTATAGAGATTAGCACAGCTCGGATTTTTCTTCATAACCCGATCTATGAGTCCCTATTCAGAAGTTATCAAACCAGTGATTGCGCTACGCGTTGGCAGTGCATATAAGCCAAGCGTTACCTGCCGAATAGCATCGTGAAGCGGCGCAAGCGCGGCGTCTCGGTGCCTTCCTGCAGTTGGCTGCGATGCCCGCTGAAAGAATGGGCAGCCACCACTTTGGAAAGCGGGCGCCTGGAACAGGTCGGAATTCGCACGTCCGGCGCCATGGAACTGTTCTCCGAACATTGCCAGCGCAAAGCGGACCATGCCCGCGCCCTTTGGACCCTGCTCGGTTTGGGGGAATGGCTGGATTGGGTGGCGACGGAAACTGACTGTGGCCAAACAGACCGAGGCACAACGGCATTTTCAATGATCGCGCAAACCTAATGGAAAGACACTTCTTCTATCCACCTGCAGCCGTTCACCTACAGCTTCCGCAGATCAGTCGTTCAAGAGGAAATAGATTCGGAAATGAGTGGTCGGCCGGCCGCGGTGTTCCGACCAGAAATCATCAACCAACTGTGAGTGGTTGAAGTCGTCCGTCATTTCTTGCGACAATCCCGCCTTTCCAACAGTAACAAAGAGTGCCCGTGTTCCGCGTCTGACCGTATAACCGGGCCAAAGCGTGAACTGGCTTTTGCCGTAAGGTTCAGGTTGCACGTAAGCGAACGGATGATCCGGCAGATAGAACTGCATCATGCTGGCGGGCACGCGGTCGTTACCAATCAACAGGTCAGGATGAGTTTGTTGGCGAGCTTTCTGTACGTGCTGCGCAAAATCCAACCAGCCTTCGGCCCGGCGCAATGGGTCATATTTCAAGGGCAGTCGGAGAAAAATTACGGTATGAAGGAAGACTGTCCCAACCAAACTCAGTCCCAGCGCGGACCATGTCACCCAGCGCCATGTTGGGTTCCGAGCCATCAGTTGTCGCCAAAAGACCACAAGCATTACAATTCCGGTAATCAGGGATGGAGCGATCCAGTTGGGTTCTCCTTTGCTGTTGAGGCCGAGGATGAGATACATGACTTGGACCGGCAAGAACTGGCTCAAGAGGTGTTTAACCCGCACTTGATCGCCTTCGAGGCGCCAGAGTCCAATCGCGGCGACCAACATGCCAGCGATGATCGGCGGCGAGACCACCCCAAGAATTCCACTCAGATATTCAAGGAATTGCCAGGGATGAATGCCGAAACCGTGCTGGATACCACTCCGTTCGTGCAGTGCCTGAACATGGAGCCAGCCCGTCTCCACATTCCACCAAAACACCGGAAACGAAGTCACTGCAAACGCACACAGCGTTGCCAGACTTTGCCAGCTGAAAAGGAAATGCCGGTGTGGCTTCGACCAGCAGAGGAACAATGCAACCCCGATCAACTGGATCGCGTTGATGAACTTTGCGAGGAAGCCGACGCCTACGGCTAGTCCGAGAAGCACCCAGTAGCGCATTTTCCCGGTTTCGAAAGCCGACCACGACAGATTTGTGCCCCAAGCCCAGAAAAATACACTCAAGGGGTCGATGGTCATCAGAATGGATCCAACCGCGAACAGTGGGACTACCGCCGCGACGCCAACGCACCAAAGTGCAGCACGATCGTCATACAATCGCTCCGCAAGCCGAAACAACTGAAATGCGGTACCGGCGCTGAGCAGGACCGCAAAAAAGCGGACACCAAATACCGTGTCGCCAAAGAGGTGCGTACCGACCGCGATGGTCCAAGCAACCAAGGGACCCTTATCCCGGTAGGAAAGGGCAAAATGTTTCGACCAGACCCAGAAATATGCTTCGTCAGGAACAAGGTCGATGCAGCGAACGTACCAAAGTCGAAATAACGTCACTAGGACGATACTTAACAGAACGAGATGTACTGGCCGCATGCCCCAAACGAGCGTGCTTTTCGTTGCGGTTGCCCCTGTGGAACCAGCGGTCACATTTATCTTGGGAGATTGCTCACTCCGCCGCGTTTCTTTTCTTTCGGCTTCTCCTGATTCGATCTCGACCCTTTTGGAAAGACAACGCAAAGCGAGGAACTGATTTACTCCACGATGTGCTCATGTTGACTGACGTTACCACAAATTCGAATTGACGCCTCGTTGTGGCATCTGGATCGGACGCCTGCAGCGCAGCGTCTCTACCAAAATCCTGATAATTTGCTAAGCTCAACGCACGTGAGCAGCAGCATATGCGACGTCGCGATCATAGGAGGCGGACCGGCCGGCAGCACGGCCGCGGCGCTGCTCGCGCGCGCCGGACGTCGCGTGGTTCTTTTCGAGCGCGAAAAGTTTCCGCGGTTTCACATCGGCGAGTCGCTCTTGCCGTTTAGCATGAACGCATTTATCCGGCTCGGGCTGCACGAAAAATTTTCGAGCGCCGGGTTCATAAAAAAAACCGATCACGCTTATCAGGTGACACGGAGTGATTTCGACAAGGTGCTGCTGGATCATGCGGCCGAATCCGGCACGGAAGTGCACGAGGAAACCGTACAAACGGCACGATGAGATCACAGGTAGGGGCGATTCACCGAATCGCCCGCGTGTCCTTGGCAGTTGCTTGGGCGATTGAGGGCAATCGCCCCTATCTCATTTCCATTGTCGCGATCGCTTGTTCTTGCCTAACAAGTTGCGCGTCCGTCTCACAACATCAATTCTCCGAGCCGACTGCGGGATGGCAGACGAAAAGCGGCCAGCTCATGTATCGATCTACCAAGGCGACGCTGATCGGCGAGGCAATAGTTCGCTTGTCGAAGACGGGCGATTTTGAACTGACTGTGTCGAAAGGCCCAGGGATCACGTTGTTGTCCCTCCGACAAGATGCGGGGTTTTCGGAATTCAACGCAAACTTCACGGGCCAGCGTTGGTCGGGACCTACAGCACAAGCGCCGCCACAGCTGCGCGGCTGGCTCGGGTTGCGCGATCAATTCCTTCGCACGCCGAATCAAAAGACGCTGCGATACGTCAGCGGCAGCGAGACTTTTCTGTTCCGTTTTTGAGCCCGGTTTTCCGCTGAGGACAGCGGACACTACAGGAACGGCAGCTGTAGTGTGCGCTGTCCTCAGCGCAAATAGCATTGGAGGGCGGCGTTTCGGCGACGCCTTAGCTGGAGACGGCCCGCCATCGGGCCGTGGGACTGCGGCTCGCGGAGCTCGCCCCTCCATCTAAGCGCAACAGCGCGATACCGGGATCAGCGCGCGCACCTGCGGCATTGGCATCTTCACGCCGATTCGTGTTGAATGCTGGCTTGCCCATGCGCATCAGCGATTTCATCGCCCGAACCATCACACAGCGTCGCGCGCTGGTTTGGGGCGGCGTGGCTGCACTGACACTCGTTTGCTTCGCCATTCTTCTCACATCATTGCGACTGGATTCTGAGATCTTCAACGTTTTGCCCGGCAGATTTCCATCGGTCCAAGGCCTGAAAATCTACGATCACGATTTTGAGCAGACACGTGAGCTGACGTTCGCGCTTGTATGCGATCCGCAGGATGTCGATAAGCTGGAGGAATTCGCGCCGGTGTTTGCGGAACGGTTGCACCAGCAAACATGGTGCGCGCGCGTGCTTGCAGGTTCGCCCATGACCACTGCGGATGGCATTCGCGATCTGCAATCGATCGCGGTCCCGTTACTTCTCAACTTGGAACCAAGCGCTTTCGACGAGGCAATGTCGATCCTGCAACCGGACAAAATTCGCGATCGTCTCCAACGTTTGCGCCAGCAGATCGAAGCGGGATCGCCGCGGCCGCAGTTCGAGCTTTCGTTCGATCCGCTCGGGTTGATTGCGCCCGCGCTCAAACCTTTTGCCCAAAGCACTGCGATCGAACAGGAACAACCGCTTACTTCGCCGGATCGCACGATGCGAATCTTTCTGGTGGTGACGAATCAAAAGTCGATTAGTGCGTTTGAATGCCAGCACTTGATGCGGCGTGTGAACGAGTTTCGCAAAACCGCAGCCGACCGATGGGACGGCAGCCAGCCGCTGCAAACTCTCGTGACCGGGCGCTCGGCGTTTGTATCCGAAATTTCGTTGAGCATGCGCTACGATGTCATCGCGACATTGCTCGGCTCAGTCGTGCTCGTGAGCGCGATTTTTTTCGCTGGGTTTCGCCGATGGCTGCCTTTGGCGGGCATGGCGTTTTGCCTTCTTCTCTCGTGTTTGGTAGCGCTTACTGCGGGCCAGCTTCTTTTCGGGCGGCTGAGCATGATCAGTGTCGGCTTTTGCGCCATTCTCGTCGGACTCGGCGTTGACTTCGCGATTCTCACCATTGGACGCTATCACCAGGCGCGCGCCGATGGCGAACCGCATCAGCAAGCCATCGCCACGTCGGTGGCGAAACTTGGACGGGCGGTTTTCTTTGGCGCACTCACGACAGCGGTAGGTTTTCTCGCACTGGTGCTGAGTGGCGCGATGAGTTTTTCCGAACTCGGCGTTCTGATTGCGATCGGCATTTTCGTCGCCGGCCTTTTCATGTGCTCGATTTTATTTTTGTTTGTCCGCGATGATTGCCTTAGCACAGGCATCCTGCCTGTGGGCCCGACGGGCATCCTGCCTGCCGGTGCGACAGCTTCGGCAAACATTGAATCTGTGAAATCACTGCCAGCAGGCGAGACGCCTACTGTCCCCACAGGCAACATGCCTGTGCTACGACACGATTGGCTCTTTGGTCTGGTAGCCAGATATGTCCGCGGGATTGTGCGCAGACCGGCTCCGATGCTGATCTTTTCCTGCGCGGTTTTGCTGCTGCTCACTGCCATAGGCTTTTCACCCGTTCCCCCGCTCGAATTCGAAGCCAGCACCCGTTCACTCCAACCAAAAAACATTCGCGCAGGTCAGGCGCTTGAAACAATCATGAAAAAAATGCCGGTCCGCTGGGAACCGGTGCTGGCGATCGTTCGCGCGACAAACTCGCAGGAATTGCATGACTCCTGGCAAAAAATTTCCGCACATTGGCGTGAATTCCAGGCAGCCGGAAAAATAAAGGGATTCTCTACGCCCGCGGCACTTTGTCCGTCGCCGACATGGATGGAACGAAATCGCGACCGTCTGCGCGGCTTAGATCTTCAGGCGGCACACCAAACATTGACCGAAACTCTCGAGGCCGAGGGATTCAGCGTAGAAGCCTTTGCTCCAGCGTTCGCGTTACTCGACGATTTACAACGCATCGCCGATCCCGGCGTGCCGCTGCCGAATTGGCGGACCCAATTACCTGAATCATCGAGCTGGTGGTTTTTGATCGACCGCTACTTCGGGCAAGACCCGTTGCTGACGACTGGATTTGTAATGACTAACCGACCGCTCACAACACACGAGCAAAGCCAGGAGCTGCAACGCGGTCTATCCGTGCCTGGCGTTCCCTTGATTCTGACGGGCTGGGCCTACGTGCTTGCCGATCTCCAACCGTGGTCGCACCATCAACTCCTGATCATCAGCGCATTGATGGCCATTTTCGACATCTCATTGCTGGCGATTTTGTATCGCGACGTCCGTCTATGGCTGATTCAGATCATTACACTCACGTTCGGGATTGGAGCGATGATCGCTACCATGAAGCTGCTGAACATCCATTTGAATCTGCTCAACGTACTCTCGTTCCGTCTCGTGCTCGCCATCGGCGTGGATTACGGAATCTACGTCGTGCTGGTCTGGCAAAAAACGCACGACGTCCAGCATGACGTAGCCGGTGTGGTGAAACCGGTCTTGCTCGCAGGGCTGACAGCGATCAGCGGTTTCGGCTCACTTGCTCTTGCGCGGAATCCAGCGCTCACTGGACTAGGCATTGCATGCGCCATCGGCATTTTCTGGAGTCTGATCGCCACAATTTTCTTCACCTTACCTGCGATGGCGGCTGCTAAACCCAAGGGCTAGCAAACTCGCGTAGCCCGCGCTTCGTTCCCGTACTTCCGTTCAGGTAAAGGCCTGTTAAACTAGCAAGCGATGCGCCGGCAGAAAATGCTGTGGCTAAATCTAGCTTTATCGGTTATTCCCGCTTCGCTTTTCGCGGGAGCGGCTGTCGAGGGACGCGTGGAGCTTCCGAAATCGCCCTCGGCGCCGGTTCAGGCAAAACGGTACGAGATCGTTACCAAGGCCGGAGTTCTTTCGACGCAGCCGCCGCTGGCCGTGATCTATCTTGACGGCAATTTTCCGCGACCAGCTTCGTTGCCTACAAAAGAAGTCGCGCAAAAGAATTTGACGTTCATTCCCGCGCTCCTGCCGATAGAGGTGGGAACCAAGGTACAATTTCCAAATCTAGATGACCAGTATCACAACATCTTTTCCTATTCGCCCGCCAAGCGATTTGATCTCGGCCGTTATCGCCCAGAGGAACGGCCGATCCCGTCGGTAATGTTTGATCAACCCGGCCTGGTGACTCTGCGTTGCGACATTCACGAGCACATGCGCGGATTGATCCTCGTGCTGAACACGCCGTACTTCGTGATGTCGGACACGGCCGGCCGCTTTCGATTAGATAAACTTCCGGCCGGTCGCTACACACTGAAGGCTTGGATCGACAGCAGAACTACGCGCGAAAAGTCAATCGAGTTGAAGGACGGTCAGACGCTGCACGTTGATTTGCCATGAGTGCCGCTGGTGCAACGAGAAATAAGGAGGTCGCGAGCTTTCGCACCCGATTGTTCACCGCGATCATGCTGATCGTTGCAACGTTGACTGCGCTTGGGTTTTATCTGGCACAGCACAGAGTCACCGCCGACGCGGAGCGAAACCTGCAACTGGCATTTCAAACCGAGCTTTCTTCGATGCACAAAGTCGAGGAACTTCGATACGCCGCGCTCGTGGACCGCTGCAACGTGCTCGTAGCCAAGCCGCGGATTCACGCTGCGATCGAAGATGACGCAATCGATCTTCTGTATCCGAGCGCGAAGGATGAGTTGCATGATCTCATGGAAGGCGAGGAACCGCGGCCCGAGCAGGCGGCACGATCTCTACACGCGAGATTTTATCGCTTTCTCGACGATACCGGCGCAGTCATCAAGCCACCCAATCCCTCGGATGTAGGAGAACTCGACGCAGCGACAGAAGCTCAACTTTCGCTTAGGAAATTGCCCGACACACGACAGATCGGATATATCCAATCTGCTGGCGCCATCCACGAAGTGATAGCCGTGCCGATTTTCTCGACCGACACAGGCGATCTGGTATCGGCGCTCGTGATCGGGTTCAAGCCTTTTGAGCTCGAAAACAAAAATACCGGAATGCAAAGTGGCATTTGGGTTGATGGCCACCTGCATCTGCCCGCGCTTACGCCCTCCGCGCAAGATTCCCTCAACCAGAAGGTAACACCTGCGCTCGCTAATTCTGACTCAGAGCAAAACTATCTTCGCGTGGAAGTGGCTGGTGTGCCTCAGTTGTTGTTTCATAAACGGCTCAATCCGGAGTCACTGTTTCCACCCGCATACGAAATTTGCTTGTATCCTCTCGCCTCGTGGACGGCACAACTGCATCGTCTCCGTTGGCAAATTGGCGGCGCGGGCGCGCTTCTGTTGTTAGGCGGATTCGTCGCAAGCCATTTCGTGGCGCGCAGCATGTCCGCGCCGGTGAAGAAACTAGCACTCGATTCGGAAGAAAATCGCGCAGAACGCGAACGTGCCGAGGCCGCGCTGGCATCCACCGCCCAGGAACTGGAGCGATCCACCAGATACTCAGCCGATGCGTCACACCAGCTGAAAAGTCCCATGACGGTCCTTCGGATTGGTCTTGAATCACTGCTGGAACGCGAAGGATTTAAGCCGGAGGTCTACGAAGAGTTGTCCACTCTGCTTCATCAAACACGTCGGTTAACCGGTGTAATTGAAGATTTGCTTTTGTTGTCGCGCATGGATGCCGGTCACCTGCAAATCGCTTCGACATCCGTGGATCTTAGCCAGCTCGTCGATGAATGGCTGGACGATCTTGGCGCGCTGCCTGATTCCCTGGACGTGAAGATTGAAAAGGAATTTCCGAACGGGCTTCTTGTAGCCGGAGAGAAACGTTACACGTCACTCATCGTACAAAATCTTCTGGAGAACGCGCGAAAGTACAATCGTGCCGGCGGGCGAATTCGGGTGTGCGCGCATGGCAACGGCGGCGACGTCGTGTTGACGATCGGAAACACTGGTCGCACCATTCCGCCGGGTGAAAACATCTTCGCACGGTTCCATCACAGCTCGAATCCTTCCGCCGCATCGGGCCACGGGATCGGCCTGAACCTGGCTCGCGAACTGGCCCGATTGCATGGCGGTGAGTTGCGCCTGGTGCGTTCGGAAAGCGATTGGACGGAATTCGAAGTGCGCTTTTCCGCCGCAAATGGTGTTAATGCAGTTACATGAAGGCGCAGATCTTCAGCCTGTGCGTTTTCGCGTGCACGGCGTGCGCTTTCGACATCGATGATACTCTCGACCGGCTCGATAACACACTGACGATCTCCGGGTTTCAGAATAATTTTCGCGCGCGATTGAGCGGCACAGTCGATCTCGAATTTTATAATTTCCAACAGCCTGCGCCCGGCCTCATCGAATCAAAAATCGACAATCTCTTCAATCCGCGTCTCACGCTGTTTCTGGACGCGCAAGTCGGTTCGCAAGTGTATTTCTTCGCGCAAGCGCGACTCGATCGCGGGTTCGATCCGAGCGACCACGGCGCCGACGTTCGCCTGGACGAGTATGCGCTTCGAATCACCCCATGGCAGGACGGTCGTTTTACATTGCAGGTCGGCCAATTCGCGACCGTCGTCGGCAATTGGGTCCCGCGACACTTACCGTGGGACAATCCGTTTATTAGCGCGCCGTTGGTTTATGAAAATGTGACTGCCATCCAGGACAAGTACGCCCCGTATTCACCTCTGTATTTTATCTATGCACCTTTCTCCCAGAGAAAGTATGCATTCAATCCAGTGATCTGGGGACCGGACTACGCCAGCGGGATTTCTGCTTCCGGCCAATTGGGTCGCATTGATTACGCAGTCGAAATGAAGAATGCCTCACTCTCCTCGCGTCCCGAATCCTGGTACATTACCGAGAATGGCTTTGAGAATCCAACTTTTAGTAGCCGGGTCGGATTCCGGCCTAACGAAGCTTGGAATTTCGGCTTCTCGGGTAGCGAGGGGCCATATTTTCGTCGTGAAGCAGAATCGTCGCTGCCCCCCGGTCGGGACATCAGCGACTACCGAGAGTTTGTTCTTGGACAAGACATCAGCTTCGCGTGGCATCACCTGCAAATGTGGGCCGAGTTTTATGAAGCGCGTTTTGAGGTCCCGACCGTGGGAGATGCAGACACGTTTGCTTATTACGTCGAAGCGAAATACAAATTTACGCCGCAGTTGTTTGGCGCTGTTCGTTGGAACCAGCAAATATTCAACACAATTAATGATGGCTTAGGCCTTAAAGAACACTGGAGTCCAGACCTTGGCAGAATCGACTTCGCCGCTACCTACCGTCTCACCACGCATGTGCAGCTAAAATTGCAATACAGTTTCCAGCATGAAACCACTGCTCCAGGGCAGGACAACCACTTGCTGGCTGCCCAGTTTACCGTCCGCTTCTAATGATCCAATGTTGCCGATAAACTCGTGAGAATCCTGATCGTTGAAGATGACCTTCTCGTGGCGCGGCAAATCGCCGCAGAACTGACCGAGGACGGTCATGATCCGAAAACGGTTCACAGTGGTGAAGCCGCGTTGGAGGAAGTCGGCAAGGGGTCTTTTGATCTAATTGTGCTCGATGTTCGCCTGCCTGGCATTGATGGTTTCGAACTGTTAGGGCGCCTCCGCGAGCAACATCTTGCCAGTCGTGTACTGTTGCTGACCGGCCGCAGCGCCGTCGAAGATCGAGTAACCGGCTTGCAGCTCGGGGCAGACGATTATTTGCCAAAGCCATTTGCCATGCGTGAACTCGTCGCACGCGTCCGCGCACTCGGGCGCAGGTATCCGGAGGAACCGCTAATCTGTTTACGCGTCGGCGACGTCACCCTCGATCTATCTACGCACGACGTTCACCGGAACACCCAGCGGATCGAGCTTTCTCCACGCGAATTGATGTTGTTAAAGGTGCTAATGCGAGAACCGGGCCGCGTGTTCACGCGCACGGAGCTGTGCGAACGCGTGTGGGAGCATCCGCATGAATACGATACCAAACTGGTTGAGGTGTTCATTGGTCGGCTCAGGAAAAAACTCGGTGAGCCTCCGCTGGTTCACACGATTCGCCACGCGGGCTATACCATGGGCCGCCCCGAGGGCAAAATTCCTGTTCGCCGTGGGACGAACTCGCAGCGGCGAGGCTGATTGTCCCAGCACAAATGTGCGGTGTAGCGGCACTCCCCCGAGGGCCGTGCGTGCCGCTGGCTCGCATCTCAGGTAACAGCTGCGTTACCTTTGGGAGATTGCAGCCAACGACACATACTGCACGTTCACGGCGCTCGTTCGCTGAATTCAACCAAAGAGGTGCGATGAAAATATCTTCCTGGCGTTTTGTATTAATCGTGGCAACGGCTGTTTCGCTTATCGGTTATCCCAAGCCAGCAAGTGCGACGACGTTCACAGTAGCTGTTGGACCCAACGGCGGATTGGTTTTCACGCCTTCGTCAATCACGATTCACCCTGGCGATCAGGTGAAATGGACGTGGAGTTCGAGCGGCCACAGCACAACGTCAGGCTCCCCGGGGATGCCGAACGGCATCTGGGATTCTGGACTTCTTAACGAGGGAGCGAGCTTCACTCATACCTTCAATAGTGCCGGAACGTTTCCGTACTACTGCACTGTGCATGGTGCATGCTGCGGCATGGTGGGCACGGTTAGAGTGGTTGCCCCGTCGCCGACGGCTACACCGCATCCAAGCTCCACGCCGACGGCTACACCGCATCCAAGCTCCACGCCAACGGCCACGCCAAGGCCCAGCCCTACACCTACACCTACGCCCACGCCTACACCCACACCTACACCTGCTGTAGCGATGGCCGCAGTAGCCGATTTTAACGGTGACGGACATCCGGACTGGGTCATCCGTAATACCAACACGCGTCAAACAGTTCTCGTGTATCTGAATGACAATGTTGTTCTCGGTGCTGCCCTCGGTCCGACTCTAACAAACAACCTGGCGTTAACCGGTGCGGCGGACTTCAACGTTGACACCCATCCGGATTACGCGCTGTTCGCGCCAAACACATTTCAAACGGCACTCTGGTATTTGTCCGGACCGACACGCATCGGAACTGCTGCCGGACCTACTTTGCCCGCCGGCTGGGAGTTGGTAACGACAGCAGATTTTAACGGCGATAACCATCCGGATTTCGTGATTTTCAAGCCCACCACTCGGCAGACTGCAATAGTGTTTCTGAACAATAATGTTGTCATTGGCGCTGCACTGTTGCCCACCTTTCCAGCAGGATGGGACTTGGCGGCCGTTGCCGACTTTGACAGCGACGGCAACGTGGACATTGCTTTGTTCAATTCGGCTACTGGCCGAACGGTGATCGGATACCTGTCCGGAGGCACGCTAATCGGAGCTGCACTTGGGCCAACGCTTCCTATGAACTGGCGGTTAGTCGCCGCAGCCGATTTCAATGGTGATGGACATCCGGACTACTTGATTTACCGGCCGGATACGCGTCAAACGGCGATCTGGCATCTGAATAACAACGTTTTCATTAATTCCGTCTCCGGTCCAACTCTTCCGCCCAACTGGACTCTGTTATCACATTGAGCGAAACCGTTGCGATTGGCCGCCCAACGCACGACCACGCCTTCACCTAGCGAGATTTTACATTGCTCGGTTAACGACGAAAGTCACTCTTTGTTGTTCCAAAATAACAAACGCGTAACCGTTACGAGTTCGTCCTCGCCACATCCTTAGACTCGGTTAATATCAACTCAGAGAAAATTAATGAAAAGTTTGCGAATCTTTGTTTTGGTAATTCCTGTTCTGGCGCTGCTGATATTCGTCTGGTGGGGTGACGGCGCAGCGGCAGCAGATTCCACCGGCAAATGGGTTAGCCCTGCTCCAAGCGCAGCGAAAAAGAATCCGATCGCGCGGACGCAGGAGTCGATTGCCGCCGGGCAGAAGATCTATTCGAAAACCTGCGCTATGTGTCACGGGAAAACCGGGGACGCGGACGGCCCTGCCGTGATCGAGCTCAACATTCATCCGGCGAAACTCTCCGATCCGCAGTTGGCAGCGCAATCTGACGGGGCGTTGTTCTGGAAGATTACGACCGGCAAAAAACCGATGCCGGCCTATGGTAAACGCCTCTCCGAAACAGATCGCTGGAACTTGGTGAATTACGTTCGCACACTCTCAAAGCGATAAACGCACTGCTTGCTGACCAAGTTCCGCGACCAGCGCGCGTTGAAAGGTAACAACCACGTTACTTTTCCGATACGAATGGAGAGCCCCGATGCTGCGATGCATCATGAAAAACATCGAACCTATGAAAACAGCTTATGCTTATACAAAAATCGTTCTGCTCTTATTAGGAGCAGCGATGTTCACGGTCGCATCTGCACGTGCGGACACTTACTCGTGGACGAACTTCCAATCTGACATCGCTGGCGTCGCGCAGCATACCGATCCAAACCTGGTCAATCCGTGGGGCATGGCAGCCTCGTCAAATGGCACAAATGGCATCATTTGGGTTAGCGACAACGGCGCGGGTGTTTCAACACTCTACCATCAGGATGGCACAGCCCTTTCGCTGGTAGTGACGATTCCAACAGCCAAGCAGAACAGAGGAACAGGGAATCCTACGGGCGTTGTATCTAACACCACGCAATCTTTCCCGGTGACAAAGAATGGAACCTCGGCGCCCGCTCGCTTCGTCTTCGTCAGTGAAGATGGTTCCATTTCAGGTTGGAACCCCACCGTGGATCCGACAAACGCTATTATCGCCGTCGATAACGGCACGAACCGCGGTGTTGACCACGCCGTTTATAAAAGCGCAACGCTCGGGGTCGCCAATAATCACAATTTCCTTTATGCATCGAATTTCCATACTGGGAAGGTCGAAACCTACGATGAGAATTTTCATCAGGTAACTCCCAACGGCTTCGTGGATGCAAACCTTCCGGCTGGCTACGCACCGTTCGGGATCCGAAATTTTAACGGCGAAATTTTTGTGACCTATGCAAAGCAGGATCACGCGAAGCACGATGACGTTCCTGGTCCCGGCTTTGGGTTCGTCAATGTGTTCGACACGAGCGGTAATTTCCTCAGGCGCCTGGTCTCAAATGGCAATCTCAATGCGCCATGGGGACTCGCTTTAGTGGACAATGAACTTTGGGTCGGCAATTTCGGTGATGGATTGATTAACGTTTACGATCCGATGACGGGCAATTTCATCGAGACGCTCATGCGCGCCGATGGAACGCCACTCCAATTTGATGGCTTGTGGGATCTTCTCCCTCTCGGCAACGGTGTGTATTTCACCGCTGGAATCGCCGACGAAGCGCACGGTCTATTTGGTCTGATTACCGAGGACTAAAATTAGGACGCCGCAGTTTGGGGGCGCACGCTTCCTTGTCCGTTGCCATAGGGTGTTGTCCCGGCGAGGACGTGCGCTCACCACTCCGCGGGGGTTTGGCTTGCCCGTCACTTGAGCGCAGATGCAAGCCTTAGGAGGCTTTCTCGAATTTGCGCGGGCGTCCAGGCAGCAAAACCGAAAACAAACGCGGGCTTAAGCTTCGCCTCGATGCAATAAAATGATAGCGGTGAGGGTTTGATTCCGACGTCGGCGCAGACGCGCGCGACTGTTGCGAAATCTGTTTCGCATCGAAGCCAGGCGACGAAGTTTAGTCCGGCTTCCGGAATCTGAAGAGTGAATCGATCACCGAGCAGCTTGTTAAATTCTTTCATGAAGAACTCGCGCCGGTCGGCATAGAGTTTTCGCATGCGTTTGATATGGCTGAGGAAAAATCCTTCGTTGATGAATCGCGCAAGCGTGGCCTGATCAATCGCCGAAGAGTGTTGGTCCATCGTGCTGCGGATTTTGATCAACGAATCGATCAACTGCTCCGGCGCAACGACGTAGCCCAGCCGCAAGGAAGGATAAAGAATTTTACTCATCGTGCCCGCGTAAATCACACGGCTGAAATTGTCGATTCCCTGCAGGCAAGGGAGCGGTGGCCCGGTAAAGCGGAACTCCGCGTAAAAGTCGTCTTCAAAAATGAATGCATTGTGAGCACGGGCAAAATCGAGTAGCGCGGTCCTGCGATCGAAACTCATTGTCATGCCGAGCGGGTATTGATGCGAAGGTGTTACATGGATCAATTTTGGCTGCTTTCCTTTTGCTGATCGCGCGATCACGATTCCTTCTTCATCCAGTGGCTTCGGAACGACTCTGGCCCCTGCTAAAACAAAGACTCTCCGCGCCTGATGAAAACCGGGATCTTCAATCCACACGGGCTCACCCTTATCGACGAGCGCCATGGCGCTTATTAGCATCGCCTGCTGCATTCCCCCGACGATCAGGATTTGGTCTGGATGACAGCGCGCGCCTCTAAAATCACACAGGTAAGTGGCAACTGCTTTGCGCAGATCCGCGTCGCCACGACTCGATGCATGGCGCAGTAGCTGGGCACCCTTTTGTGCGAGCACCTGCGATCTGAGCCGTTCCCAAATGTCGATGGGGAATTCATCGACTGCCGGAAGCCCGGGAACTAACGAGACGCCCGCACCGGCGTCCAGCGCTCCGAGATCAAACTGTTTGCCTACGCGTTGATCTGGAATCGCTCTTGCCCGGCTGGAAATGCGGGGGCGGTGCTCGACCTGAGGAGGTGCTTTCGGTTTATCAGCCGTCAAAAAGGTTTCGGGGAGCGGATGCGCCACGAAGG
Source organism: Candidatus Udaeobacter sp. (assembly GCA_049791915.1). Lineage (GTDB taxonomy): Bacteria > Verrucomicrobiota > Verrucomicrobiia > Chthoniobacterales > UBA10450 > Udaeobacter. Next base: position 6,408 of record JBARAJ010000043.1, on the reverse strand, counting down.
TTCCCGATCTCGGTTTCGAGCGCAGATATCCTTCTGCGTGGAGCTTCGAAAATGCGAGGTTAACTGTTAGTCTTGCGATGCCCAAGTCCTCAGCAAGGATCCGAGACGAAGGAACCCTACAACCGCCGCCAGTAAAGCTGCCCGATCGCAATTCATCCCGGATTTGGCGGTATAATTGATCGCGCAGTGGCTCAGCCGCGGAGCGGTCGAGCCGAATCATTTCGAACCCGATGATTGAACGTCGTCGTCTCTTTTTCAGAAGCGATTTCCTACGCGACATAACCCAGCCTGCTCTGTTCCCTGAGTTACTGTGCAGTTTGCATGTGCATTATCAAGAAACAATGGAATCACGTTTGCCAAAGCAACTGTGATCCCAACGGCCGGCACGAAGCCGAATAACCACTCAAACTGGCCTTATCGAAATTCGCTAAGTGGGTCTTGTGCTCTTTGCCAAATTGGAGTTTTTGATTTGTTATGAATATCAAATCAATTGGGATTGGTTTAGTTGGGGTCATGCTTTTCGTCGCTAGCGCAGCGGCCGCGAGCCCCGTGCTCGAAGGTGCCGTTAAGGATGCCAGGGGACATCCCGTTCGAGGCGTGGATGTTCGAATCGAATCGAAAAATGGCGGCACGTTGCTCACGACCGTTAAAACAGATGAGAACGGCCGTTACATTTTGAACGATCTCGCGGCGGGCACTTACCGAGTGACATTGGTTGTGAATGGTGCCTTGAAGACTTCCATCAATAATACGACGCTTGAACCAGGTGAGACGACACAACTTAACTTCGATCTCACTCAAACGCGCGCATCTGTAACCGTAAGGAAAGGTATACACAGGGTTTGGATACCGGCGTTTACAGGAAGTCGTTTGCCAGGCCGCTGGGTTGAAGTTGACGACGGCGGGGCCTGGGCAGGAGAAGCTAGCGCCAACAACATTGTACGGGTTAGTGGCGAAGAACTTCAACGGACAATTCACAGCCTGGACATCAAGAGGGGGCAATAGCTCAACCGGGGAGTCCGCCAGTCACTCAATTTCATAGCGCACCGCTAGTTTGGTCTCATCACCGACCATCCAGATCCTTCTCCCCCGCGTTACGAAGATACAGAACAAGATCGTAGCCGCGTCCGCTCGAATAGGGTTTACCTGCGGATCTAAACCCGTGATCGGCCGCAAAGCGCTTTGCTCGCCCATCTCCCCGGGTCGTTGCGAAAAGATTTTCATTCTCGGCCAAACTGATCAACTGACCGATAATACGACGCGATAGGCCTCGCCCTTGGTGTGATTTAGCGACAGCTACCCAGCCTAACTCGACACGATATTCATCAGGTGCCGTGCTTGCCCGCGCTTTCGCGAACACTTTGATCCGATAGCTCAACTGAGGGCGTTTCAGTGCGCCCACTCCAACGAGTTCCCCATTTGATTCCCTTAGAAACAACAGTCGAGACGCGTCGTGAATGCGCTGCGTTAAGCCTTCTGGATCGACTGTGCCGTATGTGGTGGGCAGCTTTTCAAAATCGGCCAACGCCCGCGCGCTGCAATCTGAGGGCGAGAGTATGGACGAGCTTACCATCGTACTGTCTTGCCGGGATGAATTTGGGTGATTGCGGAAACGGTCGCACGCATTGGGGCGACGATTCGTATATTTTTATCATTGCCGCGTGAAGAGGAAAAGAGCCAGAATCCCATACGTATGAAAACGAAAACTCTCTCTTTGGCCCTTATTCCCCCGCTCGCTTACCTTTCGGCTTCCCCGGCATCGCAAGCTGTCACCCCCGCCACCGGATGGCGGTTATCCCGGCGGCAACACTGCGGAGGGGCAGAACGCCCTTCTTAGTCTTACCGCCGGCGCATACAATACGGCGATTGGCTGGTCTTCACTTCAAAGCAACCTCACCGGCGACTTTAACACGGGAATCGGTGCCGGGACACTTCTGGCCAACACTGCCGACAACAACACCGCCACTAGCACCGGGGCGCTTTTAAACAACGCTACCGGAGCGAACAACACGGCCAGCGGAGTGTTTACGCTCTTTGACAACACTACCGGCGGCTCCAATACAGCTACCGGTTTCGGTGCACTCGGTGACAACACGACCGGCAGCCTCAATACGGCTAATGGCGCTAACGCGCTCCTTAGCAACACCTCGGGCGGGAACAACACAGCCACAGGTTATCAAGCGCTATTTAGCAACACCACTGCCAACGGCAATACAGCCACAGGCTTTCAAGCACTTTTCAACAACATCACCGGCGGGAATAACACGGCCAACGGGCACCACAGCACTCATTAGCAACACCACCGGCTTCGGCAACGTGGCTACGGGTTTTCAAGCACTTCACGGCAACACCATCGGCGGTTCGAATACAGCAATCGGCGCTACAGCGCTCCAGAGCAACACCACCGGCGGCGGCAACACGGCTATCGGTAGTGGCGCTCTCTTTAACAACATCACCGGCGACTCCAACACCGCTCTCGGCATTTCAGCCGGCTCGGGCGTTACGACGGGCACTAACGTTATCTGTATCGGCAGCGATGGCGCGAACGTCGATAACAGCTGCTTTATCGGCAATATTCATGGGGTCACAACGGCAATTAACGACGCGGTACCAGTGGTGATCGATTCGGCCGGACAGCTTGGTACCGTGAGCTCTTCGCGTCGGTTCAAAAAGGAGATTAAAGCGATGGACAAAACCAGCGAAGCGATCCTGGCACTCCAGCCAGTAACGTTTCACTACAAGGGCGACGCTGGCGCCAGACCCCAATTTGGTCTAATCGCCGAGGAAGTGGCCCAAGTGAACTCGGACTTGGTGGTGCGCGATTCCGACGGGGAAATTTACGCGGTCCGTTATGACGCAGTGAATGCGATGCTGCTCAACGAGTTTCTCAAAGAGCATGGGACGGTGAAGGAGCAGGGAGCAACGATCGCGGAGCTCAAGAAAGAAATTGTAGGTCTCGCCGAAACGGTGAAGGAGCAGGCCGCGCAAATCCAAAAGGTTAGCGCGCAGCTTGAAGCAAGCAAACCTGTGCTACAGGTGGTCGACAATCCCTAGAGCGATCGGAGTTGAGGCTGTGTCTCAGCGACTGATTCCAACGGGCAAACGATCTGGATTACAGATGCGCATCGCGACGAGAGGCGGCTCGTACTGCGTGCGGATGAAAAGCTCACCGCGTTTATGGAACTGGAATCGGCATTCGGTCCATCACAACGCCTATAGAAGTGCAGAGCGCTTGAAATAAGCGCTCGACAAACTGTCGTGGATCAAGTAATGGCCTCCTTGATTACGTTATCCGACAGTTTCAACTTATCTTCGGCACGGCTGAATAAGCGGCAGGGCCTGGATCTTCGCTGAGACACCGTTTAGCGCGATCCGCCAGTTCCATCTGGAGTCCCGAGTCAACCGAATGAGAGCGCTTCTTGGAAGCGCCTCGTGAGAATGGTTCCCGGTTCCGCGCGGAACTGGATTGCACTTCGTGGTTCACCAATTCAGCTCAACAAGAAAACAAAATATGACAACTCTACGCTCAATAAAATCAATGGCACAGTCGCCTTTACGGCTTGCTCTTCTCCTCATCCCGCTCGTGTTCGCCTGCTTCGGCCTTTTGCCAACAGCACAGGCCGTAGATCCAGCACCGGATGGAGGCTATGGCCCGCCCGCCTATGGTGTAGGGAATACTGCAGAAGGAGAGAACCCACTTTTTAACCTGACCAGCGGCGTATTGAACACAGCCACTGGTTTTAAATCGCTAGGAAGCGTCACCACAGGCAGCTTCAACACCGCCATTGGCGCTGGGACGCTTTTTAACAACACCGCAGACCAAAATACGGCAATCGGCGCGGGTGCGCTTTTGAGCAACACCACCGGCAGCTTTAACGTGGCCACCGGCGAAAGTGCGCTCTTTTTCAACACCACTGGTACGTCAAACGTGGCCACCGGCGACAGTGCGCTCCTAAACAACACGACCGGAAGCGACAATACAGCCAATGGTAGCGCCGCTCTCGTTTTCAATACAACCGGCACCGGCAACACGGCCATTGGTGAGGATGCGCTTTTTAAAAACACCACCGGTGACGAAAACACGGCCAATGGATTCTTCGCGCTATGGAACAACACGACCGGCCTCCGAAACACAGCGATCGGTACTAAGGCGCTCTTTGGCAACACCATCGGCAGCTTCAACATCGCAGTGGGCCGTAGTGCAGGGGCGCTTCTCACTACAGGCGATAACAACATCGATATTGGCAACTTTGGTATCGCCGGCGACTCGGCTACGATCCGCATCGGCGCTGCTCAGACAAAAACCTTTATCGCCGGTATTCGCGGAGTTACGACGGGAATCGCCAATGCGATTCCAGTGTTGGTCGACACCGCTGGCCAGCTCGGCACGGCAGGTTCCTCGCGCCGGTTCAAGAGCGAGATTAAACCGATGAACAACGCCAGCGAAGCCGTGCTGGGGCTTAGGCCAGTGACCTTTCACTACAAGAGCGATACGACAGACACACCACAATTTGGTTTAATCGCCGAGGAAGTTGCTGCTGTGAACCCTGACCTCGTGGTGCGCGATAAGGACGGGGAGATTTACACCGTGCGCTACGACGCGGTGAACGCCATGTTGCTCAATGAGTTTCTGAAAGAGCATCGCAAAGTTCAGGAGCTAAGTTCGACCGTGGAAACAAAACTGGCCACGATTGTCGATCTCAAATCAACAGTCGCTCAGCAACAGAAAGGCATAGAAGCCCTCACGGCGCGTTTGAATGAGCAGGCAGCGCAAATCCAGAAGGTGAGCGCGCAGCTTGAAGCGAGCAAGCCTGCAACGCAAACGGTTCTGAACGATCGGTAAATATCGAACACTACCATCGGCAGCAGAGCGATTTGCCTGAGGTGTTGGGCTAGCGGTGGGGTGTAGCCCAACTGCCGATCTGCAATCCGGCCAGCACGAATTCGACGGAAAGGGCGGTTAGAATTATCCCCATAACCCGGGTGAGAATCGCTGCACCTTGTCGGCCAATGATACGCAAAATTACGTCTGACAGAAGAAGTAAGACGTAATTTAGTGCGAGCACGATCAATAGTACTACAGCCGTTTCGGCCCGTTCATGTACGGAATAGACGTCGTTATCGGTCAATAGGATGACGGCCGTGATCGCACCAGGGCCGGCAATGGCGGGTACCGCCAGCGGGAAAACAGCCAGATCACGGCCTTTGTCGACAGAGGCGGCTGTCTGCTCAATCCAGCCGAAGACCATCTGCAAACCAAAAACGCACAGGATAAGACCGCCGGCGACCTGCAATGAGCGAAGACGAATTCCCATCGCGTCGAGCACTATTTGGCCAATTACGACGGCAACAACCAGGACAATCGCGGCGTAGAGAGATGCGCGCCAGGCGATCTTGCGACGTTCGGCGCGATGCATGGCAGCAGTTAGGCCTGCGAACAAGGCGAGATTGCTGATTGGATCGATCGTGGTCCAAATCGTCATGAAATCGCGAATTATTTTCTCGAGCATAGAGTGAATGGTAGCACCTAGGAAATTGTCCAGACCGCTGTGTGCAAATACTCCTCAGACAACCGAGAGTAAGCTCGCGACCTACTCAATCTCCGCGGTGATCTTGCCGTTGACGTCCTTCAACGTGACCGTGTCAACGCCTGCCAGTTTTACTTTATCGAACGTTACTGAGAGTCCCTCGTCGTCCACTAGGTTGAAATCCCAGCTTTCTGATTTTGCGTCATTCTTGAAACGCACCTGGATTTTTCCCCCGGCGGTCAGAACTTTTCCGTCAAGAAGGATATTTGCGTCCCAATCTTTATTGTCAGAGGCGGTGATATACAGACCTTCAAAGCTTCGCCCGGTCTGGTTCACAAGGGTGAAGTCGAGATCGGACGCGAATGCGTTTGCGACGCTTAGAAGAAGGATGAAGAGAAAGAAACGAAATTTCATAGGGTAAAGGCTATTTCTTCTTTTTCTTCTTGTGAGAGGTGGTTTTTTTATAAACCGTTTGACCGTATTGGTTCTTCACCTTTGTAGTCTTGAACACTCTCTTGCCTTTGGTCTTCTTGCTTGTTGATGTGTAATAGCGCGGGTTGCGGTAGATTTTAGGCTGGTTGTAGTAAGGGTCGAAGTCGCTCGGATAGGGCCGGTCGCCCACATACACGACGAATCCGTCTGAGAGGACCAAAGCATGGCTTACCTCGGCACAGCCCGCGGCAAGAAAAGCCATGATCACGATGTAGGAGAGAAAGCGAGTCACCCCCGTTCGTCTAACAGGAGCGTTTCGGTGAGTCAAAGAAAAATTAGGCCTGCGCAGAATCACCGATCATCGACCCTAAGACCGCGAGCGGGTCTAGGGAATCGAAGCGAGATTGGCATGGCTGATCCACTGCCAGCCGCTCGCTCCTTTCTTCCA
>JBARAJ010000042.1:0-61144 GCA_049791915.1 Candidatus Udaeobacter sp. | reverse complement strand
CGCCATATCATTATCTCTGCAGCGTGGGGATCGTATTCAAGCTTTGCCATGCGCTGTTGAAGACGCGGCCGCTGCCTGAGTTTGATTTGAAATCAAAACTCGATCTTGTGGCACTCGGCACGGTGGCCGACATCGTGCCTCTCGTGGAGGAGAATCGTATGCTGGTGCAGCGCGGCGCGATCGAAATCGGCCGCACTTCGCGTGTCGGTCTCAGGAATTTACTGCAGCTGGCCGGAGTGCGTCCGCCCATTTTGCCCGACGACATTGGCTACCGACTGGGGCCACGGCTGAACGCTGCCGGCCGGTTGAGCACAGCAGAGAAATCTTTGGGACTGTTGCTCACGAACGATGAAGACGAGGCGGCGGCTCTGGCGATAGAGCTGGACCAACAAAACCGCGCACGCCAGGAAGTGGAGAAGGAAATTCTCGCTGCAGCCGTTGTGACAGTCGAAAAACAATTCGACGCGGCACGTGACGCGGCCATCGTGGCGGGGGCGCGCGGCTGGCATCCGGGCGTGCTGGGTATCGTAGCGTCCCGGATTGCTCGAAAATATCATCGGCCCACCATCATAATCGGTTTTGACGAGAAGGGCGTTGGGAAGGGAAGCGGACGGAGCATCGCGGGGCTAAATCTCGTCGACGTGCTGACTCGATGCGCGGCGACGCTCGAGAAATTCGGCGGTCACGAAATGGCAGCCGGTCTGGCTTTACACGAGGAAAATTTTCCAAGATTTGCCGAAGCGTTTTGCAGTACTGCGCGCGAGTTACTTTCAGAAGAGGCGCTGCAACGCTCGCTGCGACTGGATCACGAGCTGCCGTTCACAAATATCGATGTCGAATTTCTCCGCTGGCATGAACTTTTGCAGCCGTTCGGAAATGGAAATCCGCAGCCACTTTTCTTTTCGCGTGGGGTCGAGCCCGTTGGGGCACCGCGAGTCTCAAACGAGAAACACCTAATTTTTCGATTGCGCCAGGGCAAACGGGATCGTCGCGCCGTCTATTTCGACGGCGCGGCAAATGAATTTCCGCCACCGCCCTGGGACGTCGCATTCCGCATTGGGGTGGACGAATATGGCGGCGAGACTTTGGTTGGCATGCGGATCGAGGGCTTGCGCGCAGCCGAGAAGGCTTGAAGCACCAAGTTGGAATGGTATGACCAGCGTTTCGACAAACCTTGAGGACTTAAGCTGGATTCCCCGCCCGCGGTTGCTCGCGCTGCGGCGGCTAGGGATCGAGACCACGGAAGATTTGCTAACGCATTTCCCGCGGCGTCATGAGGATCGAACCGAGTTCCCACAGTTTCCGCGGGAAGAAATCGACGCTCCCATCTGTCTTTGCGGGGAGGTAATCAAAACGTCGCTGCGCCGGTTTGGCGGCTGGAAGAAAATCTTTGAGGCGACGCTGGAGGAATCGCAACCGAATGCGCTGAGTGAACCGCTCACGTGCCGCTGGTTCAATTTGCATTACGTGCAGAAAATGATCGCCACGGGCCAGCGCGTCGTCGTTTTCGGCAGGCCGCGTCTGCGTGGAAAACGAATTTGCATGGATCATCCTGAGTTTGAGGTGATCGAGAACGATGAAGAGATATCGATCCATTTTCGGCGAATCACGCCGATCTATCCTGCGACTGAAGGTCTTTCGCAGCGCGTCTTGCGCGGCGTCATCTATCGTGTGTTGCGCGAGTTTCCAGACGCAGGATGGCAACCGATTGCCCCGACCAGTTTGGCGCGGGGTGAGCGATCGAACGCGATTCGAGCGATACATTTTCCCGAAAGTTGGGAAGCGCGGGACGCCGCCCGCGAGCATCTCGTGCTCTCGGAATTCTTTGCCATGCAAATGGTGATTGCATCGCGGCGTTTCGAGTCATCCGCCCGAGCCGGCCAGGCACACTGCGGGTCGGGCGCGCTGCTGGAGAAGTTCTTAAAGGGACTTCCGTTCGAATTGACTGCTGCGCAGGGAAAAGTGATCTCCGAAATCCGGCGCGATCTGGCTGCGAAATATCCCATGAATCGGTTGTTACAAGGCGACGTCGGCTCGGGAAAAACCGTCGTCGCGATTGCGGCGATGCTTCTTGCGGTTGAAGCGGGATATCAGACCGCGTTCATGGCGCCGACGCAAATTCTGGCCGAGCAACATTACGAAGTACTGCGGCGTTGGCTCGAGCCGCTGGGCGTCCACATCGCATTACGAACAGCAGCAAGGCAGGAAGAAAGTGGTCCCTTGCCGCTTTTCGCGTGCAATGAAAATCTGGGGAACGCACGCTTGGAGCGTGCTGGCGATGGCATTCTGCCATCGCGAACTTTTCTCGAATCTGAATCAACATCTGGCGCTCATTACTCGCGTCGTCGACTGCCACATTTCGAAAAACCTTGGGCGATTTATGCCGTGACAATAACAACCGCGCACCGGCGCAGCCTTGGTCCGCAGGCTCGGAATATTGTGTTGAACGCGTGGCGTCATTTTCACAACACGCGTTACGAACTGTTCGCCCTCTGCGTCATGCCGGATCATGTGCACGCCCTGTTTCAGCCCCGGCCAAAGAACGAAGCTTCGCGCGAGGAAACGAAATTCTGGTCACTGGCTGAGTTGATGCGTTCCTTGAAATCGTTCACCGCCCGCGAGATTAATCGCGCCGAGGAGAAAGTCGGATCGGTGTGGGAGAAGGAAACGTTCGACCGCTACATTCGGTCGGATCGCGACCTGGCCGAAAAGTTCCACTATATCCTGCGAAATCCGTGGGATGCGGGCGTCGCTGGAAAAGATGAAGATTACCCCTGGATCTGGACGGCAGAGGATGAAATGCGCGCCTCCAGAAGTTCGTCGCCGCAAAATGCGGCGACCAGCACGCTGCAAGCGTGCGCTCCCCAGACGCAGCCGGTACCTCACGAACCGCAAATTATTGTCGGGACGCATGCGTTGCTTTACGAAAGTGTTTCGTTTTCGAATCTCGGTCTGGCGGTTATTGATGAGCAGCACAAGTTCGGGGTGACGCAGCGCGCGCGGCTGACCGCGCGCGAACCGGCGCCGGACGTGCTGGTGATGACCGCGACACCCATCCCGCGCACGCTAACGATGACCGTCTACGGCGACCTCGATGTTTCGACGATCGATGAGATGCCAGGCAACCGCGGAAAGATTATCACCGCGGTGCGTGACACGGCGAAGCTGGGCGAGGTGCTCAGCTTCTTAAGAACGCAATTGGAGAAGGGACGTCAGCTTTATGTGATCTATCCATTAATTGATGAAAGCGACAAGCTGGACGTGAAAGCCGCCGCGGCGGAATACGAGCTATGGCGTAAACGCCTGCATCCGTTCCAATGCGAGTTGCTTCATGGTCGGATTCCGGCGCCGGAAAAGCAGCACATCATGGATCGGTTTCGACGCGGCGATACCAATGCGTTGATCAGCACGACTGTGCTCGAGGTCGGCGTCGATGTGCCAAATGCAGCTATAATGCTGATTGAAAATGTCGAGCGATTCGGTCTCGCTCAGCTGCACCAGCTTCGGGGCCGGATCGGTCGCGGCGAACACAAATCGTATTGCATTTTGCTGAGCTCCAGCCAGGCAAAAGAGACGTCGGCGAAGCTCGCCGTTTTGGAACGAACAACCAACGGGTTTGAAGTGGCCGAAGCGGACTGGGAATTACGCGGCCCGGGTGATGTGCTCGGCACAGCGCAAAGCGGCTTGCCCGCGCTAAAGATTGGCGATTTGAAACGCGACGCAGAATTGATGCGGCGCGCCCGTGCGGCTGCCATGTCGATCTTCGAAATGGACCCGAGCCTGGAACTGCCTGAGAATCAACGTTTCCGACGCTTAATTGTCGAACAAGACGGACAGACTTATTCCCACATTAGTTGATGAAAAACCTCGCAAAATTTTTTCTTTTTGTGCTGCTGTTGAGCGCAGGAATTTCGCTGCTTTACGATTACCGCCTCAAACATGGCGGTTTAAAGGTTCCGTCCGGCCGCACACCGGAGAAGTACACACTTGCGGCCGAGCCAGCAATCAATCCAAAACAAGTCGCGTCGCTCGAATCATTGAATCAGGAACGACGCGCGCTGGTGAACAGCGTCGTTCCATCGGTCGTAGCGGTGAAGACAACGACCAAGCTCGATATTCGGCGTGAATATGGAGTTGATCCGTTCGAATTCTTTTTTCCGAATCAGCGAAGATCTCGCAACCCACGCGACGAAGCGCTTGTGCAGAATTCACTTGGGTCGGGGGTCATCGTGACCAATGAGGGCCACATCATCACCAACAATCACGTGGTAACCGACAGACAAGGCCGTCCTGTGGACCAAATTGAAGTGCAACTGAGCGATGGTCGAACCAAGAAGGCGCGTGTGGTGGGCGCTGATGATCAGGTGGATCTCGCCGTGCTCAAAATCGATGAGCCGGGTGTTAAACCGCTCAAGCTTGCCGATTCTGACATGGTGCAGCCCGGCGATTTTGTTCTGGCGATTGGTAATCCGCTTGGATTTGAGGAAACCGTAACCGACGGGATCATCAGTTCCAAAGGGCGGCCCAATCGCAGCGATGCTTTCGCTGGTCTGCTACAGACGAATGCGGCAATTAATCCGGGCAACAGTGGCGGTCCACTCATCAATATTAGAGGTGAGGTGATTGGGATTAACACGGCGATCGCCTCGACCACCGGCGGCTCGCAGGGACTGGGTTTCGCCATTCCCTCGAATACAGTTCACATGGCGCTGGAAAGCCTGTTAAAGCAGGGACGGATCATACGCGGGTATCTTGGTATTCAGACGGGACCGTTGCAGCGTGGCGCCGGCGGCTCGGATACTGGAGGCGTAACTGTGGGCGAAGTACTCTCCGGGTCCCCGGCGGAACAGGCCGGCCTGCAACCGGGCGATGTCATCCGTGAGTTCGACGGACACGAGGTGCAGAATCTTAGGGCGCTTCGTACACTAGTCGCCCAGGCGCCGTTGGATAAGCAGGTAGAGCTTCAAATCCTCCGGGACGGAAAACCGTTAACCGTAAAAACGCAGATTAAGGAGCAACCAGTTGATTACGAAAGCGCGCGCGTTCTTCCTCGCGGAAACCAGCCGCAGCCACAAGGTCCGCAACAGCCTAACGACCAGGAAACAGTTGATAGTCCGCTGGCATCAATTCACGTGGATGAACTGACTCCGGAAACAGCGCGCCAGCTTGATCTGCCGCCGAATGTGCAAGGCGTCTTGGTCACCGACGTCGATCCCGACAGCGGTGTGGCAGAATTGCAGAAAGGCGACGTGATCGAAGAAATCAATCAACAGCCTGTTACATCAGTTTCCGACTTCAAGAAGATTGCTGAGTCGCTAGATCCGAACCAGCCGCAGGTTTTATCTCTCTGCCGCCATCGAGCGCGGTCGTTCCTGGTTTTGCGACCGCGATAGATGTAGCGGTGGTTCCGTTAAAGCACCGTCAGCACGCAATCGCGTGACGGCGGCACACCCCGGAAAGCATTTCCCAAAGCGCGTCGAGAACGCGATTCACGGATGCTCTCACGGATTCAAAATTCTGATTGCCGACGTATCCACCCAGCAGCCTTTGCTCGGCGGCAGAGTGTTCGCGGTCCGCTTCGATGTGCACGCTGAAGTATTTGTAGTGTTTCCGATCAACGAAGCCGTAATGTTTTTTCAGTCCGTCAATTTTGGATTCGCAGATCGCCGGGATCTGACTTTCGTACGCGTAAAGCGCTCCCAGGCCTTCCGCGGTTGATCCATCGCGGCAAACTGATCGGAATGTGTCGATCAAGTTTCTTGTTTCAGGCCATTTCTCTGCGTTTTGTGCATCCTGGGCAGAAACGCCAAGACCTTCGGCAAAGTTGAGCCAAAGCTCGGGATGATTCGGTGAGCCCGCCTCCTCGTCGATTAGATTGTTAAGCAATTCCTTGCGTGTTGATTGATCGTCGCAATTTCCGTGAATGGCCGAGAGATACGTCGGGAACGCCGCAACGTGCTGATAATACTGCTGCGCATAATCGGCAAGGGCCTCTCTGCTCAGTTCCCCCCGCGTCCACGCGAGATAGAACGGATGTTTCAAGAGATGTTTCGCTGCAATGTCATTATCGATGTTATCGAGATGTTTGTTCATCAGTGTTCTCCAGATAGCTTCAGAGCCACAGATTGACACAGATTTTCACGGATTAAAGAACGAGAATTCTTATCTGTGTTTCATCCGTGTTCATTTGCGGCGGAAAATCACGCCGTTTGCAAAATGTGTTTGATCCCACGAATCGGAATAAGCACCCAGCTTGGGCGATTATTTAGTTCGTAACCGATTTCGTAAACGGCTTTGTCGAGCAGATACGCTTCCAGCATGACCTGGAGATCGTCGCTGTTTTTGGGGGTGAACATCGCGCCGGTAGTCGTCTTCAGATAGCTTTGCAGAAACATGCTGCTCGTTTGGCGATACCAGAGATCAGCCCAGCGTTCGAGGAAAGGCACGTCTTCTTTACGCAGCGCCTGCTGCCAGAGTGCGGCGTAGGCGGCATATTGGAAGGAGCGCATCATGCCAGCGACATCGCGCAACGCGGACCGTTTCATTTTACGGTCGCTCAGAGGACGTGCCGGTTCTCCTTCGAAATCAAGAATGACAAAATCTTTGCCGGTATAAACCAGTTGCCCCAGATGATAGTCGCCGTGAATCCGGATTTTCGCTGCGTTTGTTCGACGATCGAGCAATCGTTTTTCGCGTGCCAATATCTCTTTTTCCGCAGCGAGCACTTCCCGGGCTTCACTTCGGAATTTCGCCGGGACATCTGACAATTTCTTCTCCAAAAACGTAAACGCGCGGCGCAGAGATGTGCGCATGCTTTGGTAAACGGAGCGTTGTGCCATGGCGTTGAATGGCTCCGGTGCGAACGCAGGATCGTCACTCCTCGATGCCAGTGCGAGATGCAGTTCGCCTGTCCGCTGTCCCAGCAGCTTGACCTTTTCAGGATACACGCCGCCTACCAGTTCCTCGAGAAGAGCACCGGGCAGCGCTGTTTCACTCTGAAAATCCCCTTTACGCTCCAGCACGCGCTCGTAGTAGCGGCCGAGGGCGTCCACAGTGAGCGTCCAGACGTTGCCTTCATTGGCGATCGCGCGTTGTAGGAGACAAACAACCGTTGGGTCCGCTTTTGGTCGGCGATATTCGAGTGCTCCGACGAAGGCTGGCACGTTTGGAAAATCGGTTTTCTCCGTCAGGAATCGCGTGATTTCCACGTCGGGGTTTACGCCGTCCTCGAGTTTTCGATAAAGTTTCAGGAAAAATTTATTGTCGAAGAGCATTGAAGAATTGCTCTGTTCCGCGCTAAGGACGTGCGAGTTGGCGGAGACATCGACGTCTTGCGCCTCGAAACCCGAGGTGGTGAGACCTACAAATTGTCCTGCCTGAGCTTTGAATGTGCGACGCCGCACAATGGCGTCGAACAATTGCGAACGAAACGCCCCGTCCCAAATAGCATCGCACAGGATGGCGCCATTCCTTCGTCCGAAATGCGCTACGATTGCGTGCGATGCGTTCTGCGTAATGGAGTGCGCTGCTTCGCCCGAGGCGATCTTTACCGGTATGGCGTACCTTTCCGTCGGAGCATCCAGATAATTTACGTCGATGAACCAGAGTCGCGCGCCATCGGCATCAGCCGAAAAAGCGAGCTGCTCTGTCACTTTTAGGTTCCGAAAGGTACGCGCTTTGGAACCGAACCAGCGGGAATTCTGGACGTGATTTGGAAGAACGTCGCGCTCGAGCTGTTCTCGCTGTCCATTGCCAAGCAGGACGTCCAACTGAGCTGGCGCCTTGATGGTCGGGACAACATGTTTCTTCGACGCGCGACGCGCGTCGATCGGCGCTTGCAGCACGAACCAGTAATAGGCGTGCGGGCCGAGTGTGATGACGTAGTGCGTTTTCCTGATCGGTCGAAATAGATTGCGACTAAAAACTTCCATCGGCACGCAGCCCGCAAACCGCGAGAGATCCAGCTCGGCCGACTGGGAGAAGCGCGAAAGATTTGCCACCATTACGATCGTTTCGTTTTCAAAGCGGCGAAGGAACGCCAGCACTTTCGGATTGTCCGGATTCAAAAATTCGAGAGAGCCACGCGAGAAAGCTTTGAAGTTTTTCCGCATGGCGATCACACGACGTGTCCACCACAGCAGTGACGAAAGATTTTTCTGCTGATTCTCAACGTTAACCGCTTCGTAGTGATACTCGGGATCGATTGTGACCGGCAGATAAAGCTGTTGCGGATTCGCTCTCGAAAATCCCGCGTTGCGGTCCGGGCTCCATTGCATCGGCGTGCGGCAGCCATTGCGATCGCCGAGGTAAAAATTGTCGCCCATGCCGATCTCATCGCCGTAATAGATGATGGGTGTGCCGGGCATGGAGAACAGCAGTGTGTTGAGCAGCTCAATCTTTCGGCGGTTATTCGCAAGCAGTGGGCCAAGCCGCCGGCGGATGCCAAGATTGATACGCGCGTGCGGATCGGTCGCGTAAACGCGATACATGTAGTCGCGCTCCTCGTCGGTGACCATTTCCAGCGTAAGCTCGTCGTGGTTCCGCAGAAACATTGCCCACTGACAATTCTCCGGGATCACCGGTGTCTGCTCCATGATGTCGATAATCGGGAAGCGGTCTTCCATCTGGAGCGCCATGAACATGCGCGGCATAAGCGGGAAATGAAAATTCATGTGCGCCTCGTCGCCCTTCCCAAAATATGCAGCCGCGTCCTCTGGCCACTGATTGGCCTCTGAAAGCAGCATGCGATTCGGGAATTTCGCGTCCACGTGGGCGCGAAGCTCGTGAAGATACTTGTGCGTCTCAGGAAGATTCTCGCAATTCGTGTCTTCCCGTTCGTAAAGATACGGGATGGCATCGAGCCGCAGTCCGTCCACACCCATCGACAGCCAGAAATCGCAGACCTTCTTCACGGCGTCGTGCACGGCTGGATTGTCAAAATTCAGGTCCGGCTGATGCGAATAAAAACGATGCCAGTAGTACGCCTTCGCCAACGGGTCCCATGCCCAATTGGATGTCTCGAAATCTTTGAAAATGATTCGGGCGTCCTTGTATTTTTCCGGCGTCTCGCTCCAGACGTAAAAGTCCTTGTAAGCTAGATCCTCACTATGGCTGGGATCGTCCGCTGCGGTTGTGGCGGCAGCGACAGCGCGCCGCGACTTTTGGAACCACGGATTTTGATCGGACGTGTGATTGATCACGAGTTCGGTGATCACGCGCAGATGCCGGTCATGCGCGGCGTCGAGAAAGGCCCGGAAATCATCGAGCGTTCCGAAATTCGGATTTACGTCAAAATAATCGGCAATGTCGTAGCCGTCGTCGCGCATCGGAGATGGATAAAACGGCAGCAACCAGATTGCCGTGACGCCAAGTTCCTGCAGATAATCCAGCTTCCCCATGAGCCCGCGAAAGTCGCCCATGCCATCGCCATCGCTGTCGCAAAATGTTTTAACGTGCAGCTCGTAGATGATGGCGTCCTTGAACCAAAGCGGATCGACGGATGTATTGGTATCCCCTTGTGCCATGGATTAACTCTTGACGCACGAAACGTGCAGCGCAATTGATCGATTTTATATCTTTCGAAAGCAATGCGTCCGTTCAGCTTAACACACGCGATTACCGTATCAGCGCTCGATCGCTTTTGTTGACGGCAGTTTTTATCACGCATGCAACCTTCGGAACTAACCTCTTCTACGAGACGCAAGCCAAAGAAACGCGCCCGGGTGGCACAGTCGCGGGTCGGACCGGGCACCATCGCGCCACCCCTCGAACCTGGAGCCCCTAGCGACTTCGACTTGATGAAGGGCATACAGGCCGGCGACCCCGATGCGCTGTCTCAGCTATATGACCGCTATAACGGCATTCTGAAGGCGCTTATCCTTCGAGTTATTCACAATGAGACTGAGGCCGACGATCTCTTGCAGGAGATTTTCATGGAGATCTGGAACCAAGCCAAAAATTTCTCCGAGCAAAAGGGCAAACCCCTCGGCTGGATGGTGACACTCGCACGGCGACGGGCCATCGATGGCCTTCGCAAGAAGCAGGCTTATGCGCGCGCAGAGGAACGCCTGCAAAACGAAACGGAACAGCAGCCCGACGCATGGGTCCACAACGCCACCGAAGAAGAAATTGTGTTGGGCGACACGCGCGTCCTAATTCGCAAAGTGATCAGCAGCCTGCCACCGGCCCAGCAACAGGCTATCGACCTCGCATTTTTTAGAGGGATGAGCCAGCGCGAAATCGCAGCGAAAACGAATACACCATTGGGCACGGTAAAAACGCGGCTTGAATTGGGACTGAAAAAAATATATGACGGCCTCAAGGACCTGAAAGATGAACTTTGAGCAGTTTCAAAATCAGTCCCGACTTTACGTGATCGGCGCGCTGGACCCGGAAGAACTCGAGGAGTTCGAGCAAGCGCGGGAGAAATTCGGGAAAAAGGCCGAAGACTTCATCAGCAAATGCTATGCGTTGCACGAAGCATTCGCGTTGAGCCTGCGTCCGGAAAAGTCTTCCGACACGATCAAGGAACGCCTCATGGCTATGGTAAAGGCCAAGAAGCAATCCTGATTGCTGGCCCCTTCTGCTCTCAGCAGTCCAGCTCGCGGAGGATAAATTCCTGCAGAAAGCCGTAGAAGTTAACCTGGAACAAGCTCAGGTCCCGGCGGGATCCAATCGGTGAGCGAAGGTGGTCGCTCAGTTCTAGCTCGGTGAAATTGTTTTTGGCAGCGATGACAAGCCGGGCCTGATTCAGCGCGCTCAACCACGCGTCGGCATGTTTGGTCGGAATGCGCAGAGTGCGGTTTGCGAGAGTTTTTTCGTTTCCATTTAGTTGCTCCAGATCGGTTCCCACGGTCTGGGTCGCGGTCTGAAATAGACGGCGCAATTCAGGTTCGACGTATATTTTCCACTCAGCGCATAGTTCCGTCTCTTTTCCGTTTATCGGGGGGCTGAAGAGACGTTGTTGAGCTGCAGGCGCGCCTTCCGTCTTGGCGCTTGCGGGAATTTGCCGAAGCAGTTCGGCAAGAAACGGATCAAGCTCGGAGATTTCGATCTGGTTCTTGCGCCGGCTAATCTCCATGATTAGGAAACCTTCTCAATTGTCGCGAGTAGAAGGTAACCGTGCAGTTGTTGCACATAAAGTTCGGCTCGTTCCTGCATGCCGCTCCATAAAATCGAACGTCCTTTTTGATGCACTTCTAACATATGTCTTTCCGCTTTGTCGCGCGGATAACCGAAGACGCGCTGAAAAACCATCGTTACGTAGCTCATCAAATTTACCGGATCGTTGTGGACCACCACGAGCCACGGCAGATCGAGCGCCTCTTCCGCACGCGTTTCTTTTTCAATCGTCGGCGCGCCAATAGTGGACGGGCCCGCACTCTTTGGACGCGAAATTCCGGGAATTAGCGGCACCGCCACTTCTGCCGTAAGTGGCCCAGCGCTCATAAAAAAACGCTAACATACGCCGCTCTCAGTTCAAACCTGCAGCGAGAGTCGAGGCCACCGATCGATCGGGAATTTGCGGGCCCCGCGATGGGTGAGGCGCTCACTGAGGGTCGCTACAGATCCTGAGAATCCTCTCCTGCGCGGCTTTCATTTTCTGCGCCTCGCTTGCGGTCTGATCGTCGAACCCGTGCAGATGTAAGAGCCCATGGACGATGTACAGCTTCAACTCGCAAAGGAGCGAATTTCCAAACGCGCGTGCGTGGCGTCGTGCGGTGTCGACACTGATAAAAATTTCGCCGTGTTGAAAGGTCAATACGTCAGTCGACCCCGATTGTCCGAGAAACTTCCGATGCAAAAGCGCCATCCGCCGATCGGAAATCAACCAAACGAAAATTTCGCTCAGCTTGCCTAAGTCAGTTCGCTGTCGCTGGTGCAACCGCAAAGAATTCTGCACCGCGTTAGCCGCGAACGTTTCGAGTTCGGCAACATTGACTGAGACTTTTCGCTGCGAATTGTGCACGGTGATTTCCGGAACTGTCATTTTGGAGCGCGAACGAAAACGATAATCAGAGATGTTTCGCTTCGCTCAACATCACATGTTCATCACGCTGGCGGCCTGTGTTCCGACTGAAAATTGCGCGTGATCAACCGTGCACCCTTATCGAAGCTCAAATACGCCCACGCCCATTGAACGAGCACGAGCAATCGATTGCGGAATCCAACCAGGAAGATGATGTGCACGAATAACCATGCCAGCCACGCGAAAAGCCCACTGAGATGAAAAAATTTTAGATCCGCAACGGCCTTATTGCGGCCGATCGTAGCCATGCTTCCCTTATCGAAATACCGAAATGGCTTCGGCTTTTCGCCGCGAATCATTCGCAAAATGTTGCCAGCAGCCTGACGCCCCTGTTGCATCGCCACGGGCGAGACTCCCGGCAAGGGCTCTCCAGTCTGATGCGAAAAATTGGCGAGGTCACCAATTACCTGCACTTCCGGATGTCCAGGAATGGTGAGGTCGTCGTTCACAATAACTCGGCCAACGCGGTCAACCGGTACGCTGAGCGTCTTTCCGACGAACGAGGCGATATTACCGGCCGCCCAAATTTTCACGCGACACGGAATAAATTCGTCATCCACTTGCACACCTTCCTCGGTAACATTCGTCGCCCGTGCATTCGTGCGCACTTCCACGCCAAGCTCGAGCAATTGTTTTCGCGCGCTCTCGGACAAATCCGGCGGATACGCAGCGAGCAGGCGCGGCGCGCCTTCGATGAGGATCACGCGTGCCTGGCAGGGATCGATGTGGCGAAAGTTTTTGGCCAGTGTGTAACGCGAGATTTCCGCGATCGCACCCGCCATTTCAACACCGGTCGGGCCACCGCCGATGACAACGAATGTCATTGCCGCCTTGCGCGCTGCTTCGTCTTCAATTTTTTCCGCGTATTCGAACGCTAAAAGGATCCGCCGGCGTAACTCAACAGCGTCTTCAAGACTCTTCAATCCCGGCGCGAGTTTTTCCCACTCGTCATGCCCGAAGTAGGAATGCCGTGCGCCGGTGGCGAGGATCAGATAGTCATAATCAAATACCCTATCGGTCGTTTTTACTTTTCTGGCTTCAACATCCACGGACTCTACTTCGGCGAGGATGACTTCGACGTTCTTGCATTTGCTCAAGATTGCGCGCACGGGGGCGGCAATGTCGGCGGGCGAGAGCGCCGCTGTTGCCACCTGATAGAGTAAGGGTTGAAACAGGTGGTAATTTGTGCGGTCGATTACCGTCAGACGCACATCCTCACAGGCAAGCTTCTTCGCCGCCTCAAGTCCGCCAAAGCCTGCACCGACAATGATGACCTGTGGCTGTTTCCGTACGGGAGATTGCATCCGACAAATTGTAGGGCGTTTGATTCGCTCGCGCCAGCGAGCTCGCCCTTTAGACTCAGATCCTTGCCGATCGCGCCCTCCGGCTGCATTTTGTGAACCCCGAAAGCATTCGGGGCCCGTACAGACGCACCATAATAAAGCGTTTGTCATTGCGCCTGCCCGAATTAACTTTCCCGCCGTATGCCGAAGCCCATCGCACGCAGCAAAACGCGCAAAGCAGTGGCGAAACGCTTCAAGATCACTGCCCGTGGAAAGGTCTTGAGGAGCCGTTCCTCGCGACGCCATCTGTTGTCGTCCAAAAGCGCAAAGCGCAAACGCCGACTGGGCAAAGCAGCACGCGTGGACAACACAGATGTGGCGCGAGTAAAGGCAAATCTTCCCTTCGGTTGACGGGTTTGCAGCTTAGTAACGAAAGTCCGGCGCCGCGATCTCTCCCGCTGGTCTTTGTGTTCGGATTGTCGTCGTCGTGCTTGTGGTCGTGACGCCGTACCACTGCCGAGCCGCTTCTAACGAATCAGGCGCAGGCTCAGGGCTGTAAAGATCGCGCCGATTGACAAGCGTTGTGCAGGATGTCGCGGCAACCAAAACAGAACCAAGCAAGAGAAACGTGAGCCATTTCACGCGCTCGATGCAAACAGAAGCGCAACGCACTGTCAATGCGCTGATGCATTTGCCGACACGCGCACAAAATAGAACCGACATGGCGCTGCGTTTTCGAGTTGCGCATCTCTCTGGTGCGAGGAAATTTCCGCTCCGTCAGGGGCTATGGATGGAGGACTTACAAATCCCGCCAGGGCAGGAATGCAGCAACGGTAGTATGATCCTCCTTGCCGTAGTTCTCTGGCGGGCTTCTTTTTGTGGTATGCGGCGTCACTCCGTATGCACCGCTCCGGTGATTCGCAATGAAACTTCTCGAGATTAAAACGGCGCGTTTCTCCCAGATAGTCGAAACCTGCGGTAAGCCGCAGGTCTATACGCTGTGGCAGAAGCCATCCGCTGACCGCCATCTCCAAGCGCAAATCAAGAAAACCCGTGTGATGACAATCCTGAAGAGCGAAAAAGGAACTGATTTTGGGATAGTCGGCTTTAAGGAAAGCAGGGAAGCGCGATATCTAATCTTTCCAAAATCGCTAAAGCGCTTTGCGGAAAAGCGCATTATTGGAATCGACTGGGCGCTTGCCCGTGGGTAAACTCGGCAGTCGTCAGCGGATTTAGCTTTAGCCTTATCCCGGCGGCCACGCCAGCGCGCGTTTGCCGAGTAAATGCACATGCAGGTGCGGCACGCTTTCGCCGGCATCAGGTCCGCAGTTGATCACGACTCGATAACCGCTGGACAAGTCCAACTCCTTCGCCACGTTGCGCGCAACCAGAAGCAGTTTGCCCAGCAGCGCGGCGTCCGCATCGGTCGCATCCGCAAGACGGGGAACGGTTTTTTTTGGCACGATCAGGACATGGACAGGCGCCTGGGGATCGACGTCGTGAAACGCAATCGCGTCGTCATCTTCCCAGATGATTTTGGCCGGAATTTGCCGGGCGATGATTTTT
Source organism: Candidatus Udaeobacter sp. (assembly GCA_049791915.1). Classification (GTDB taxonomy): domain Bacteria; phylum Verrucomicrobiota; class Verrucomicrobiia; order Chthoniobacterales; family UBA10450; genus Udaeobacter. The sequence goes on along the minus strand of JBARAJ010000042.1, from coordinate 46,267 downwards.
TCAAAAATCGTCATGAACCGTAGCGTTTCATTAGCGCAGCGAACAATCAAGCCGCGCCCGATCGGTGGCGAAGGCCAGTTTTTCGCGAACGAAGCAGACAATTTCCTCGCGCAACGCGTCACAGGCGCGCGTCCATGTTTTCGTGCCGCGGAGATGCTTCACACAAAGTTGCAGCGACGAAAGTCGAAGATTGTCGACACCGGCTTCGATCAAGGCGTCGATTCGCTTTTCCAACAGACCGAAAAACGCAAGCTCGTAGCCCGCACCAGCACAATAAGCGATATCCACCAACGAAATAGAAATGGGCGGTGGTGCGGGCGTAAAGTGGCGGCAAATCTCCTTGTAACCGATCGCCGCCAGTACGTCGCGCACCGTTTGCGACAGCTGGCTGAAGGCGACCACGTTTTCGTCATTTCGCAGGTGCAGATAAAAAGCAATGCTCTCGGTCACGTGTTCAGTGAGCCACCAGCCGGGGTAACCGGCTTCGTTGGCAGCCCGCGTGAGCGCCGCGTGGAGCCAGTCACGGTTGAACTCGAAGAGTTGTCCCGACGTCGTCCGAAGATATGGAAACTCTTCCTTAAACGCGACCATGTTCTCTATTTGCGCGCTCGCGCGAACGGCGGGCGACGTTTGCGTTCTCTTTCGTTGTCTCAGCAGGAAACAATTCCCGTTGAAGCGCATTTGGTTTTATTCGGCGTCCCAATGTGTGGATGGCATCCACGAATTGGTCGACGTCCTGAAAACGCTGATAAACCGACGCGTAACGCAAGTAAGCGACCTCATCAATCCCGCGTAGCTTTTCAAGCACTCTGGCGCCGATCACCGAAGAGGGAACTTCGCGTCCGCCGGTCTCGAGTTCGTGCACGATGTTGTCCACCATGTCCTCCAACGTAAGCAAACTGGCGGAGCGTTTTTCAAAAGCTTTGGCGATGCTGGCAGCGAGTTTGCGACGGTCGAACGGCTCATGTGTTCTGTTGGTTTTTATCACGCGCAGGTCCGAACGCTCGATCTCCTCATAGGTCGTGTAGCGGTATTTGCACTTTAGACACTGGCGGCGACGACGGATGCTCGAACCGTCACGCGATTGACGGGAATCGATGACTTTGTCGTCACGCGACCCGCATTTGGGGCAACGCATAGTGTCTGCAGCTAATTAGCACACCATAAATTGTGGCGTCAATGTTTTCGTTTCAATTTAACGACGAAAAAACATCGAACACTGAATGAAATAGCAACGTCGCGCATTCAGTTCGAAATTGGATGTTCGATGGCGATGATATAGCGGTAACGCCAACAACTACACGCAGTTCAATGCAAAATCGCAAAACACGCACGCCAACCTACGGCCCATGGTTAGTTGGTCTTGGTGCTGCGCTGTGGGGAACAGAAAGCGCGTGGCGCATCCCGCTAAACGAATTATTTGATGCAAAAGTAATCGTTTTTTGGGAACACGTTTTCATTCTGATCCTGTTCCTGCCGATTCTGATCTCGCGACTGGACGAAATCCCGAGAGTGCGGGCACGCACATGGGGCTTTTTGATTTTCTCGGGATTTGCCGGTTCCGCGGTGGGCACGGTCTTTTTCACGCTGGCGTTGAAGTACGGCAACCCGACTGTGGTAAACGTGGTCCTAAACATTCAGCCCGTTATCTCAACGCTCGGTGCGTTCCTTCTTTTCGGTGATCGCCTTGCTCGCCAGTTCTTCCTTTACGCTGGGATCGCAATCGTCGCCGGCGTGTTTGTATCGGTTGCGTATCCGACTCAGATCGGAGTTTCATTTGAGCGTGCGGGTCTAAACGTGGGCACGGGGTACGCGTTGATCTGTGCGTTGTTTTGGGGTCTCTCTACCGTCGCCGGGCGCGGTGTAATGGTCGGCATGTCACTGCGACTCGCCTCCGGTCTGCGCATCGCGATCGGACTCGTTTGTATGACGCTGATTCTTTTGGTCTACGGAAAACTGAACGGCGCGGCGCTCTGGCCGGAAGCCGCACAAGCACATCCAACAAAGGCCATCGTGTTGTTATTTTTCCTCGCCTCGATCTCAGGCGGGGTTCCGCTCCTGATTTATTTTCAAGGACTGCATCTCACCCGCGCATCCACAGCCGGTTACTTCGAAATGATGCAAACGCTTGCCGCAGTCTGCATCACCTGGGGTTTCTTCCATGCCAGTCTTCACCCGCAGCAAGTAATCGCAGCCATCGTTCTGATTGCTGCGGTAGCGATGGTGCACCATATCCAACAACGGGTCGAACCTCATAACTGATCGCTCTCCAAATGAAACTCGTCCGCTGGCTCGTGATCGTCTGCGTTGTCCTTCTGCTGGTTTACGGCGCGTCGCCTTATTTTTCGTTTTGGCGATTCACGGCCGCCGTACGATCGCGCGATGCCGCAGCAATAAGCGCGCGCGTTGATTTTCCTGCCGTCCGAGCCTCCCTGAAGAGGCAACTGGTGGCGCGTTTCGCCAACCGGACGAGCAGTCACAAGCGTTGGAGTAACCTCGGGCCAACGCTCATCGATGCCATCATAGATGCTTACGTCACACCTGAGGGGATCGCAGCGTTGCTCTCAAATCCCGAAGCGCTGAAGAACCTCAAAGCGCCGCGAGAGTTCCATTTCGAACTCGGCAAAACCGAAGACCTGTCCAAAGTGAAATACGCGTTCTTCACGGGGCCGCGCAGTTTTGTCGTCGATCGTGATGGAATCAAGCTCGGGTTCCATTTCACAGGCTCAGGCTGGCAGCTTCACGATCTCGACCTCGGTTTGACCAACGACAAGCAGTAGTTTGCGACAAGGATCGCAGAACCAGTCGCTGGATTGCGATGCAATTCTTACACCAGGCTAAACTCGCGGGCCCGCTTTGGAAGCACTCGGTGTCTCGCGCAAAGATCTGCGAAAGTCTGCAACCCTTGCTTCTCTCGAGTTCCAAAACCGAATCGAAGATGCTTGGTGTAATAACGATCGAGAAATTCCTGCGTAATTGCCTGTTTCTTATCAGCCACATCTGCCGCAGCGTCTGAAACGATGGCCGGGATGTCGGCACAATTTTCGTCTCGTAATCCGCGTAAGCGTTGAGCGATGGAGTTTGCATCGGGAACTTCGGGCCGGATCAGCCAGAGCGCGTATACAAACGGAAGCCCGGTAAGTTTCTTCCACTGCTCACCAAGGTCCCAGAATTGAAATTCACCGGCGTGGTTTTGCCGGAAGTTAATCGCTTGATCGCCGATGATGAGGCGCGCGCTGGGTAATCCTGCGCTCCCCGGAACAGCGCCGGTCAAACGAGCGGTCAATCCAAGCTCTGCTAGGAGACAACGCAACAGATTGACCGCAGTTTCAGACGCCGGATCAAGTTCGATTTCCTGGATGTTCGAGAACTGGCCACGGTGCGCGACTACTACACTGTAAACCGGGCCATCGGATGAAATGGAAACGTCGTCAACGATTCGATAGATCGGGTTGCGCAGAAATTCGAAGCTGGAAACAAGCGCTACGTCAAGCTGGCCTTTCGCGAGTCGCTGACACAAAGCCGACGGATGGTCGAACTCAACATTGCCCAGCCAACCGCGGATGAGCGGACGAGCGTTTAAATACTTAACGCAACCGACGCGGACAGATTTCAACGTAAAGCAATATTGGTAGGGCGTTTCTGTGAAACACCAAGACAATCAGGCGTCTGACACAGACGCCCTACAATTCGGGCGCGATCATTACACGCAGGCGAGTTCCGCTTGCGCCGGTGTCGTGCGTTTCTCGGCATCCGACCGGTGCGAAATATGCCGGTAATGACTGTCGCGCTGAACAGGCTTGCGGCCAGCTTCGCGAATGGCGTGTTCAAGCGCGGCGATAGTTTGCTGTTGCGGCGTGGTGGCGCCGGCCATGTGGAAAATTTTTTCCTCGAGGATTGTTCCGTGGAGATCGTCCACGCCGTAGCTCAGCGAGACTTGCGCGAGAGGCAATCCGAGGCTGACCCAATACGCCGTCAGATGATCGATGTTGTCGAGGTAAATGCGGCTCACAGCGAGGTTGCGCAGTTGGTCAAACGCGGAGGCGCGCTTGATGTGGGCAAGAATTCCGTGGGATTGTGTTGGCTCGAATGCAAAAGGAACAAACCCAGTGAACCCACCGCTTTCATCCTGCAGTTGCCGCAGTTGGCGCAAATGATCGGCCCGATGCGCAAGCGTTTCGATTTGTCCGTAAAGCATCGTGCATGTGCTGCGGCCGCCCATCGAATGCCACGTCCGATGCACGTCGAGCCATTCGGCGGCGGTTTCCTTGCCGCGACAGATCTGGTCGCGCACGATCGGGTCGAAAATCTCGGCGCCACCCCCGGTGATCGAGCCAAGCCCGGCTTCACGGAGAATTTCCAGCGTATCGCGAATCGGCATCTTAAAGACTCGCTGCGCCAGATGGCGGACTTCGATCGCGGTGAATGCCTTTATATGCAGCTGCGGATCGAGCGCGCGTAATCTTCTCAAGAGATCGAGATACCAGTCTTTTTTCAAAGTCGGATGTAATCCGCCGACCATATGCACCTCGGTGACGCCGAGAGGGAGCGCATCCGTCACGGCCTGAACGATTTCGTCAATTGCGTATTCGAATGCGTGGGCATCGCGTTTCTTGGCGGCAAACGCGCAAAACTGGCAGGATAAGATGCAGATGTTTGAGTAGTTGATGTACCGATTGTGAATATATGTCGCGTAATTACCGTTCTTTCGCTCTCGTACCACGTTGGCGATTATTCCGAGGGCGTTAACATCATTTGTTCCATAAAGCGTCAGAGCATCGCCTTCAGAAATCCGCTGCTGTGCCTCCACCTTTTCAGCGACCGGTCTGAGTTCTTTTGGAATGAGCTGATAATTCATCGGCAGACTCTGGTTAATCGCGCGTGAAGCATGCACAGAGCGCTACCGGGTTGCAACAAAAACGATGGCCACGAGGATTTTGGACGACTGAGCTTCATTTTTCTGGCAAGTTTTGTCGTGTGGCAACGTCTAACTCACGATGTTTCAGAACGATCGAGGAAACCAGGGCAGATCGGAAGAAGATGCCGATGACGTGCGGCTGATGCAGTTGGTCGGCGGGGGCGATACTCAGGCACTTGAGCAACTCATCACGAAGCATCAGACGTTGGTGGCCGGCACCGTCGCCCGCATGCTCGGCGGCAGTTCTGACGTGGAAGACATAGCGCAGCAGGTATTTATCCGGGTTTGGAAAAGTGCGCGCCGATATGTTCCGCGCGCAAAGTTTACGACCTGGCTGTTGAAAATTACACGCAACCTGGTCTTTAACGAGATGCGCCGCACCAAGCGTCGCCCTCATGTTCCGCTGCAATCAGAGCCAGGCGCCGAAGATCCGCCTTTGAAAGACGAGACGAACCTCGCGCCGGACGCATCGCTTTTGGAGTCGGAACTGCAGCAGGCAATCGAGGAAGCGATTCAGCGGCTCCCGGAAACCCAGCGGATGGCGCTCGTGCTGCGCAGGTATCAGCAGCTCAGTTACGAACAAATCGCCGAAGTCCTCGATCTATCTGTGCCGGCGGTAAAAAGCGTACTTTTTCGCGCGCGTACAGAACTCCGTTCCCGGCTCAGCAAATATCTCGATTAGTCTGTCAAATCGAGTCTCAGTGGCGCCCCTCGTCCTCAAGGACTCGACCTCGGACGCGGCGTGTCTCGGTGTGATGGGTCAACACATGCACGCGTCCATCGCTCCCGCGGAAAAATGCGCTTAAAACCCAGCTGACGAAGCTGATCACAATCGCGCCCCAGAACGCGCTCCAGAAGCCGTCTACATGAAATCCGGCAACGACATTGGGTACTAGAAGCAGCAAGAGTCCATTTAAAACCAGAATGAACAAGCCCAGCGTAAGGAGAATGACCGGTGCGCTGAGAATCAACAAGATCGGCCGCACAAAGGCGTTAAGAATACCAAGCAAAAGCGACGCCCCAATGAGCGCCGCGACAGTGTCGTAACGGATCCCGCGGATGATGGACGAGGCCACCATCACTGCAATCGTCGTCGAAGCCCAGCGGAAAACGAATTGCTTCATGTCCCCCTTAGTTTAGCCGATCTCGTAAAGAGGGCGAGAAAGCACTTGCGAACGAGCCGACCAACGATAAACGGGTTGAAGTCATTTAACCACTGAATACCTGTGCCAAAAAAAACGAAAACTGCCGAAGACAGAAATCAGCCCTCGCCAGAGACAGGCGCGTCGGTTGCGACAAAAAAAACCGCCAAGCGCCAGACGCCACGACGTGCAACCACGCCGAAAAAGTCGCGGAAGCCGAGAGATACTAATGAGCCAACTGCACACATTTCAGCATCTCCGCCGGCGGATGGAGCGCCAACGTCAGGGGAACCTTCAGATGACGCCGTTCGCCTTCGAGCCTATTTCATTTCTGAACGCCGGCGCAGATTCGCTTTGCCTGGCGACACAGAGTCGGATTGGCTTGAAGCGAAGCGCCAGTTGCTGGCCGAGGCTCGGCGCTGAAATCAAAAAGCAGTAGGACACAATGGAAAGCGCTTTGACTGATTTGGCGCAGGCGCTGCGAGAGCGTCTCGCGATCATTCACGACGACGAAAGCCGCCGCAACGCGGACGCGCACATGGCACGGCTGCGGGCGGTCTCCGAAAAGATAGAGCAGTTGCAAACGGCCCTACCGCAGCCCGTCGATACGAGATTGGCGCATTATCTCCAGCGCCGCAGCTACGACAAAGCGCTGGAACTCTTGGAAAATTCGTAGCGGCGCTCATCGCGGCGAGCGCCGTTCAGTCCCAGTCCCCGCCTCTGCGAATCTGGAAGCCGAACAGCAACCCCCAGGAAGCTGACGCTCGCATCCGCGGCGTCACCGGTACGAAAACCGCCCGCATTCATTCACGACAGCGAAGTCGTGCTGATGAGTTAGCGCGAATACAACTCGACAACGAGCTGTTCGTTGACGATCGGCTGCATTTCTTCCCGGGACGGGATGTGGGAGACTTTGCCGCTGAGCCCGTCGCGATCGACGGTGAGCCAGTCGGGCACTGGAACAATCTGCGTGAGATCAAGATTGCGCAGCACCAGTTGGCGCGTCTTGGGTTTATCCTTGATCGTGATCACGTCGCCTGCTTTCACGTTGCAAGACGCAACGTTCACGCGACGTCCGTTCACCAGCACATGGCCATGCGACACCAACTGGCGGGCCGCGCTGCGAGTGTTGGCGAAACCAAGGCGGTAAACAACATTGTCGAGTCTGGTTTCCAATAACTGGAGAAGTGTTTCACCGGTCACACCGCGTTTTTGCAGCGCTTTCCTGAAAATCCTCCGGAACTGCCGCTCGAGCAGACCGTATTGATAACGCAGCTTCTGTTTTTCACCGAGCGCGATCGCGTAATCGGACTGTTTGCGCCGCGACCCTCTTGGGCCATGCATCCCAGGCGGATAATTTTTCCGTTCCAACGCTTTGGAAGAGCCGAATATTGGCACGCCATAGCGCCGGCTTACCCTCGTTTTTGGTCCTGTGTATCTGGCCATTTCAGAAAGCGGATAGTTGAGAGTTGATAGCTGATGGCATCAGACGCGGCGCTGTTTTGGCGGACGACAACCATTGTGCGGCACTGGCGTAACGTCGCGAATCACCGTGAGATCGAGCCCAATCGCCTGCAAAGCGCGCACGGCGGACTCGCGTCCGGCTCCTGGGCCTCTGACTAATACTTCCACTTCTTTAAGCCCATGGCCCATTGCTTGGCGCGAAGCATCCTGCGCAACCATCTGTGCCGCGTAAGCGGTGCTCTTGCGCGAACCTTTGAAGCCAACCTTGCCGGCGCTCGACCACCCTATCACGTTGCCTTTCTGATCAGTGATCGTCACAATCGTGTTATTGAACGTGGCGAGCACATGCGCAACGCCTGAATGAACGTTCTTGCTCCCTTTGGCTTTGACGATCTTCGACTTGTCAACCTCTTCGGTTGAGAGGGAAAGACTTTCGGGCGCTCCTGCTGCAGGCGCTGGCTGTTCTTTCTTTGGCTTTGGCGTCTTCTTTGCGGCCGGACGTTTCGCCGCTGCCTCGGCTTTTGGAGCTGCCTCTGTACCTGCTTCGGCTTTCGGAGCCTCCTCTTTGGCGGCCGGTTGCTTTTCACCAGCTTCGCCTTGCGTTTTCGTTTCGTCCGGATTTTCGGGATTCGTTTCTTCAGCCATATGAGTCGATGTTTAGACCTTGCCGGCTTTGGCGTCGGGATTGCGAATTACGCCCACCGTTTTGCGAGGTCCTTTACGCGTCCGCGCATTTGTTGAAGTGCGTTGACCGCGCACGGGCAAACCTTTGCGGTGACGGATACCGCGATAAGAATTGATCGCCTGTAGACGTTTCAAATTGCCTTGTATGTCGCGGCGCAGATCGCCCTCGATTTTGAGCTTGTTGTTCGTGATCGCGTGAATGATCTCATTCAACTGCTGCGGCGTAAGATCTTTCGCCCGGATGTTTGGGTCGATATTCGTCTGATCGAGGATACGCCTCGCGGTGCTAAAACCGATTCCGTAGATATAGGTCAGAGATACCTCGACGCGTTTGTCTGCGGGAATTTCAACTCCGAGTAATCTTGGCATGGTACTGGTTAAATAAGTTACAACTTACAAAGTTAAAGCCGTTCAGCCCTGGCGTTGCTTGTGCCGCGGGTTTTTGCAGATCACGCGCACGACGTTCTTGCGCTTCACAATCCTGCAACTCGCACAAAGTCTTTTTACTGATGGTCGTACTTTCATAATTCACGAAATCGAAAACCGCGGCCGCACGCCGGGTTGTCATCTTTGGCGATAAATAATTCGCCCTTTCGACAAATCGTAAGGTGAGATCTCTAGCATAACTTTGTCTCCTGGCAAGATCCGAATGAAATGCAGACGCATTTTGCCGGAAATATGTGCCAGCACGCGATGGCCACCCGGAATGTCGACCCGGAACATGGTGTTAGGCAGCAATTCGACGACGGTGCCTTCTACCTCAATTGCGTCTTTGCGCGCCATGTCAGAATTTCGGGGTCGTCCTTCGTAATCAGAACCGTGTGCTCAAAGTGCGCCGACGGCAGGCTATCCGCCGTGCATACCGTCCAGCCATCATCGAGCAATCGGACATCGGACGTGCCGATGTTTATCATCGGCTCAATCGCGAGCGTCATCCCCGCCTTCAATTTTGGTCCGCTACCGCGTTTGCCATAATTAGGGATTTGGGGCTCCTCATGCATTTTGCGCCCGACGCCGTGCCCAACAAATTCGCGCACCACCGAAAAACCATATCGGCGCGCTTCATCCTCAATTTCGGCGCAAATATCGCCCACGCGCCGGCCTTCGTGGGCAACGCTAATTGCCCGCGCGAGCGCGTTTTCGGTCGCACGCAGCAACTGGTCCTTGCGCTCATCGATGATTCCTACGGGAACAGTCGTGGCGTTATCGCCAACCCAACCATCCTGAATAATGCCGATGTCGAGCTTCACGACGTCGCCATACTGAATGCGCCGCTGGCTGCCAATGCCATGGACCACTTCGTCGTTAAGGGAGATGCAAATGTTCCCCGGAAAGACGCGATGCCCTAGCCGATAACCCAGAAAGGCGCTTTTTACGCCGGCGTCGCTCATGAAGTCCGCGGCTGACTGATCCACTTCCTTGGTTGTAATTCCAGGGCGAATCAGATCGCTGACCCGGTCGAGTATGTCGCTGGCTGTGCGGCACGCTTGCCGCATCTTCTCGATTTCCCGGGCGTTCTTGATCGGAATCATTTAGCCGTCTTGTCCTCAATCAATTTTGAGATGTCGGCAAAGACCGCATCGCGGTCGCGGTTCCCGTCGATACGATGCAAAATTGACAGCTTTTTATAAAAGGCTCCCAGCGGTTCCGTCTTCGTGTGGAACTCTTGCAAACGTGTTTGCAACACGCCTAGATCATCATCGTTGCGGCGCTCCAATCTGCCGTCGCAATACGGACACACAGGACGGTTAGCGAACTGTGCGCTCGAGGAACTCGTCGTAAACCCGCACTCGCCGCATTGAAGCCGACCGGTGATGCGATCGCGCACAGTCTCCTCCGATACTTCCAGCCAGATCGCCAGATCCAGCGCTGTGCGTAACTTCGTCAACATCGACATCAAACTTTCAGCCTGCGGCAATGTTCGGGGAAATCCGTCGAAGACGAATCCGTGGCCGCCATGCAAGCGCAACCAGTCCTCGATTAGTTCGATGATGATCTTGTCCGAGACCAGTCCCCCGCTTCGCAGCGCTTCTGCAGTTTCCTGCCCAAGCGGTGTCCCCAGATCGCGTTCACGCCGCAGAATCGCCCCGGGTGAAGTTACGGGAATCCCGAAGTGCCGCGTAATCATTTCCGCCTGAGTTCCTTTGCCGGAACCGGGCGGGCCGAGAAGAACAAGCCGCCTTTTCACCTATCGCCCATAGAGAAAGATCGCGACCCCGGCAATCACGAGCACGGCAATACCCACACCAAACCAGATGAGGGTGCCACTGCCCACCGCTTCGCCGCGCGCGTAGGCAGCGCGATCAAACGAGCGCCCGCGGATTCGGCCCTTGCGCAAAAATCCGTCGTAGTGCCGCTGAATCAGGTGCGTCTCCACTTGCCGCATGGTATCGAGCATGACGCCTACAATGATCAACAAGCTTGTGCCGCCGAAGAACTGAGCCGTGATCACCGGCACATTCAGCCATTGGCTGAGCAAGCTTGGGAACACTGCGATCAGCGTTAAAAAGATTGCGCCCGCAAAAGTCAGGCGCGTCATGGTGTAGTCGAGGAACTCGGCAGTCGGTTTTCCCGGTCGCACACCGGGGATGTAGCCTCCGTATTTTTTTAGATCGTCCGCGATTTGGGTCGGTTGAAATTGCGTGGCGACCCAGAAGTAGCTGAAGAAGAAAATCATTGCCGCAAGAGCGAGATAATGCGGCCACCCGGTCGAAAGCGCTGCAGCAATGCGATTCGCAGTGGGACTGTTCTTGAAGCCGTAGCTCACGATCGTCGCAGGGAACAAGAGCAGCGCCCACGCAAAGATGATCGGCATCACGCCCGCATAATTCACTTTCAAAGGCATGTATTGCGTTTGGCCGCCGTACATTTTTCGCCCCACTACTCGCTTCGCGTACTGCACAGTGATTTTACGGACGCCTTGCGTAATGGCGATCACCGCGGCGATGACAAAGATGAGGACCAACACGAGCAGCACCAGCACCATTGGGTTCACCTGGCTCGCTCCTTGCCCAGATGGAACAAAAGTCTTCCAAGCCTGCACCAGGGCAGCGGGCAAGCGCGCAACAATCCCTATCGTGATGATGAGAGAGATGCCGTTGCCGATACCCCGCTCGGTGATTTGATCGCCCAGCCACATCAAAACCAACGTGCCGGTCGTTAGGGAAATCACCGTGACGATCCGGAATTTCCAACCAAGATCGTCCACCAGCGGAACCCCAAGTTGCCTGATTGTGTCAGTAATTCCGGGCAGCATCGTGTGATACGATTCGGGGTGCTGAAATGACAGCGCGAGCAAATAACCTTGGAAAATGCACAGCACTAATGTCGTGTAGCGCGTCAACTGCATGATCTTCTGGCGACCGCCGTCTTCGCGCGCCAGCCTGCCGAGTTGCGGAATCACCGCAGTCAGCAACTGCATCATGATTGACGCGCTGATGTACGGCATGATCCCGAGAGAAAAGATGGCGCAGTTTTCCAACGCACCGCCACTGAACAAATTAAACAGCGCGGCCAGACCGCCTCCGGTGCGCTGGCTGAGCGAAGTGCGAAACCATTCTTGCAAAACTCCCTGATTCACACCCGGTGTCGTGATCGCAGCGCCCAAACGCACAATCACAATCACGGCCAGCGTAAACAAAATGCGCCGGCGCAGCTCCGGTATCTTGACGCTATTTAAGAACGCCGAAATCATTCGCTTTTCTTTTTGCGCGATTTCGTTCTCTTAACCCGCGGCTTAGCTGTCGCGATCGCGGCGTCCGGCTCCGCTTCCGACGAAGCAACGTCTGCTTCGCTTTTTTCAATCCCGCGTGGTTCACGCAGCGTGACAGTTCCACCGGCCTTTTCAATTTTTTCGCGGGCGGTCGTACTGATTTTGTCGACTTGCACTTGGAGGTCGTGCTTCAGTTCGCCCTCGCCAAGGATTTTAATCCCGACAAAATGACCTCGGACGAGATTCGATTCGCGCAAAAGTTGTTCATTTACGACTGTGCCGGCCTCAAATGCATTGAGGTCACTCACGTTCACAATGGCGTAATGCTTGTGAAATGCTGCGTTATTAAATCCGCGCTTCGGCAATCGTCGAATCAGCGGCATTTGTCCGCCTTCGAAGCCGAGCCGGATGCTCCCACCCGAGCGCGCTTTTTGGCCTTTGTGCCCTTTTCCGCTGGTTTTCCCGTGTCCTGAGCTTTCACCGCAACCAAGCCGTTTAACGCGGTGGCGCGAGCCGGGGCGCGGCCGCAAATTATCAAGCCGCATCATGTGACTCACCTCTTCCATCGCGGGACGGAATCCCGCGCAGTTTAAAAATTTGATCCTTGCGGCGAAGCGACCGCAGTGCGGCGATCGTGGCCTTCACCACGTTGGCGTGATTGCTTGACCCGAGCGATTTCGCGAGCACGTCGCGAATGCCGGCCGCTTCCGCAACGGCTCGCACGCCACCGCCGGCGATGATCCCTGTTCCGGGCGATGCAGGGCGCAGCAGCACACGCGCACCGTCGAACTCGCCGATTACTTCGTGCGGGATCGTATTTTCGTTCAATGAAACCTTTTCCATTCCTTTGCGTGCCGCCTCAGAGGCTTTTCGAATTGCCTCGGAAACTTCGTTGGCTTTGCCAAATCCGTATCCCACCCGTCCATCGTGGTCGCCGGCAACAATCAAGGCGCTGAAGCTGAAACGCCGGCCGCCCTTCACCACTTTCGCGCAGCGATTTATGAACACGACTTTCTCACTCGTGTCGCCCTTTGCGGTGGATGCCTTTTCTTGCCTGCGCGAGTCTGGTCGCCGTCCTGAGGTTCTGTGATTCATGAATTAAAACTTTAAACCGCCCGCGCGCGCCGCATCGGCGAGCACCTTCATTTTTCCGTGGTAAAGAAACCCGCCGCGGTCAAAAACAACCCGGTCGAGGTTCTTCGCAAGTGAGCGTTCCGCGATTGCCTTGCCGACTAGTTCCGCCGCAACCTGGTTTGCGTGCGCCTTATTCTCGCCAAGCAACAAACGTTCAGCAGTCGATGCAGCGGCGATCGTGCGTCCCGCATCGTCGTCGATCACCTGCGCATAAATATGTTTCCCGGAAAAATGGACTGCCAGGCGCGGCCGTTGCGCGGTGCCTGCAACTTTTTTCCTAATCCTTCGATGAATGCGCTGTCGCGCTGCCTTACGAAACGTCGCCATGCTTATTGAACGGTCTTGCCTACCTTGCGACGAATCTGCTCGCCTGCGTAGCGAACACCTTTGCCCTTGTAAGGTTCCGGCGGATAAAAACGGCGGATATCGGCTGCAACTTGTCCCACTAATTTCTTATCGACGCCCTGGATGGTGATTTTGGTGTTATCGGCCACGGTGATTTTGATGTCCTTCGGAATCGGAAATGCAACCGGATGCGAGAAGCCGAGGCTCAAGTTGAGGTTCGAGCCCTGGAGGGCCGCTCTGAAACCGACGCCTTCGATCTCCAGTTGCTTGGTGAACCCTTCGCTGACCCCCTGAACCATGTTGTGCACGAGACTGCGCGAAAGTCCGTGCAACGCTTTCGCGCTGCGCGTTTCCGCTTCCCGCACGACCGATACACGGTTGTCCTGCACACTCGCCGTGATTTCGCGGGGAAGCGTCCACTGCAATTTTCCCTTCGGCCCTTCTACCGACACCTGTCCGTCGTCGTCGACGTTTACCTTGACCTTGTCGGGAATCTCGACCGCTTTATTTCCAATTCGTGACATGAGCTTTTGATTCGGTAAAACGTTACAACGTAAATCGTCACCACACGTAGGCCAGCAGTTCGCCGCCGACCTTTTGCTTTCTTGCTTCGCGCCCCGATAAGATGCCTCGCGAAGTGGAAAGGATCGCCAGACCCATTCCACCAAGGACCCGCGGGATTTCATCCGCGCCAACGTAACGGCGCAAACCGGGGCGACTAACCCGCTTCAGTCCCGCAATCGCGCTTGATCGGTCCACAAGCTTATTGACGACCTTGATTCGCGGATGCGCGCCGCTCGTGTCGACCGAATAATCCGAGATGTAACCTTCCTCTTTGAAGATTCGTGCAATTTCGGCTTTGATTTTCGAGTACGGAATGAGCACCTCCTGCTTCTGCGCACGCGCGCCGTTGCGGACGCGCGTCAGAAAATCAGCAATAGGGTCTGTAACAGTGCTCATACAAAAATCAGGCGGCTTGCGCGGCGGGCTTCTTTGCCCGGTCGCTGAACGGCATGCCCATTTCGTTCAACAGCGATTTAGCTTCCTCGTCCGTTCGCGCCGTGGTGACAATTGTAACATCAAATCCGATGTTGCGCTTGATTTTGTCGAGTTCGACTTCGGGGAAAATCGACTGGTCCGAAATGCCGATCGTGTAATTGCCGTTCTTGTCGAAACACCGCGGTGATACGCCTCGGAAATCGCGAATACGCGGCAGGGCAGCCTTGATGAAGCGCTCCAGAAATTCGTACATGCGCTCGCCGCGCAACGTTACCTTCGCTCCGATGGCCTGCTCTTTGCGCAATTTAAAATTGGAAATGCTTTTCTTCGCCAGCGTCTCCACAGGCCGCTGTCCCGTAATCAACGCAAGCTCCGCTTTGGCTTCTTCCAGCGCCTGCTTAACGTCGGATTGCGAGCCGACCGAAGTGTTAATCACGACCTTCTCGACCCTTGGGATCTGATGGACGTTTTTGTAGCCGTGGAGTTTCTGCAGCGCCGGTATGACGCGCTCTTTATAGTGACGACGAAATTCGTTTTCCATACGATCAATCTGTTATTCTGAGCAAAGCGAAGAATCTCACGATCAAGATGCAGGGTTACTTGGGGGCTCGCTCGCTCCGCTTGGGATGACCACCTTGTTTTTCTCTTTTTGATTTCCTTTCTTCTCCGGTTTCTCGCGCTCGAGCAATCGTACATTGGAAATGTGAATGGGGCCCTCGCGCTCCGCGATCTTCCCGCTCGGATTATCTTGCGATTTTCGCAGGTGCTTCTTGATAATGCGAACGCCTTCCACCAACACGCGCTGCTTGCCTGGAAACACTGCGAGGACTCGGCCGGAAGAACCACGGAAGTTCCCGGAAATGACCTCGACTTGGTCGCCTTTTTTAACGTGATACTTCACGCGGTTCATAAGACTTCCGGCGCCAGCGACACAATTTTCATAAAGTTGCGCTCCCGCAATTCGCGTGCGACCGGCCCGAAAATACGGGTGCCGCGGGGATTCAAATCCTTATCGATAATCACGATCGCATTGTTATCAAAGCGTAGCAGCGAACCGTCCTCGCGCCGGATCGGCTGCTTCGTGCGAACCAGGACTGCGCGCACCACTTCGCCCTTCTTAACCGTCCCGGTCGGGCTGGCTTCCTTCACGTTGGCCGTGATCACATCGCCGATGCCGGCGAAGCGAGTTTGTTTGCCAATCACGCCAATCATCGTCGCCATGCGCGCGCCGGTATTGTCAGCCACATCCAGTCTGGATCGAATTTGCACCATTGGATTTTACTTCTGAACGACTTCCACGAGTCGCCACCGCTTCAGCTTACTTAGTGGGCGCGTTTCCATGATGCGGACAGTGTCACCAGGCTTCGCCTGGTTCTGTTCGTCGTGCGCATAAAATTTCTTCATCTGCTTGATGATCTTACCAAATTTCGGGTGTGGCACGCGCGTGACCGTCCGCACGATGATCGTCTTGTTCATGGTGCTGGAAACCACCTCGCCTGTGCGCGTCTTGCGCGCGGCACGAGTCGCTGTCTCAGCCTGCGTTGATGTCGGTGATGGAGATTCTTGGTCGGCCATGATCTATTTCCCCTGAGTTTTTTTCCCGCGTTGCGATAGCTCTGTTTCAATTCTGGCGAGATCGCGCCGCAGTAGACGCAGTCTGCTTGGCTGCTCGAGTTGACCGCTCTGCTGTTGCAAACGCAAATGCAGAGTTTCCTGACGCAGGTCGCGTCGCTTGGTCAGCAACTCATCCGCTGCCAGCTCGCTGAGTTGTTTCATTTTCATCGTTGTTAAGCAGCCCTCACGTGATGGCGTGTGAGAAACTTCGTCCGTACAGGTAGTTTGTCCGCTGCGAGGCGGAGAGATTCGCGCGCGACCGATTCTGGCACGCCATCCAGTTCAAACAGAATGTTGCCGGGCCGCACCGTGGCGACCCAAGACTCGGGCTGGCCTTTACCCTTGCCCATGCGCGTTTCCGGTGGACGCGAGGTTACTGATTTATCTGGGAAAACACGGATCCACAATTTTCCTTTGCGCTTCATGTTGCGAGTCAGCGCAACGCGCGCGGCTTCCAGTTGTGTGTTGGTGATCCAAGCGCGTTCGAGTGTCTGCAAACCAAACTCGCCAAAATCGATCCTGAGATTGCGTGAAGCAGTCCCCTTGCGGCTCCCACGCTGGGCTTTCCGATACTTCACACGTTTTGGCATCAATGGCATAGAGACTCCTCCTAAACTTCAGCTGGCTCGGGTGGCGGCGGTGGCGGCGCGGCAGGAGCAGGGGGCGGTTCGGCGGGCCGTTCTTCTTTTCTACAAATCCAACATTTTACGCCGATCTTGCCGTAAACCGTGTTGGCCTCAGCAAAACCGTAATCAATCGGCGTGCGCAACGTGTGCAGTGGAATTTTTCCCTCGCGATACCATTCCGAGCGCGAAATCTCAGCACCGTTCAGTCGACCGGAGGAACGGAGCTTGATCCCCTCCGCGCCAAAATCCATTGCTGTTTGCACGGCTTTCTTCATCGCGCGCCGATAAGCGATGCGGCGTTCAATCTGCAGCGCGACGTTTTCGGCAACCAGCTGCGCGTCGATCTCCGGTGTCTTGATTTCCTGGATATCGATCTTCACCTGTTTGCCGTCGGCCATCTTGGAAATTTCTTCCGTCATCTTCTCGATTTCCGCGCCCTTGCGTCCGATCACAATTCCAGGACGCGCAGTGTGAATGGTTACGCGAATGGAATTCCACGCCCGCTCGATCACAATTTTCGCGACTGCCGCAAATTGCAGCTTCTTCTTCACGTAGTCGCGAATCTTCAGATCATTGTGCAAAAACTTGGGGAATTCCTGTGGCGAAGCGTACCAGCGCGAGCGCCAGTCGCGATTCACATTCAGGCGGAACCCGATTGGATTAACTTTTTGTCCCATATCTTTATTGTGATTGTTTCTTGGTCTTCGCAGTCCGCTTCGGCTTCGCTGATTTTTGATCCGGCTCGGTTGTCGCACCCTGCGTCGCTTCGCCAGCAGCCTTGTTCTTTGCCGCTTTCTTTTCAGTTTGTCGCTTCGCCTTTCGCGTTTCCCGCGTCTCGATGACGATCTCGTCCGAAAGCACGATGCGAATGTGACTGGTGCGCTTCAAAATCTGGCTGGCGCTGCCGCGAGCACGCGCCATGATACGCTTCAACGTCGGTCCTTCGCCAACGGTCGCTTCCTTCACCACCAAACCGTCAGGTTTGAGGTTCGCATTGTTCTCCGCGTTGGCGATTGCGCTCTTTAGCGTTTTGCCGATCAGAAACGCCGCCTTTTTCGGAGTAAACGCTAGCAAATCGAGCGCCGCCGAAACAGGCAGACCCTGGATCTCACGCGTGACTTCGCGCACTTTAAAGGCCGAAATCCGCGCATATTTGTATGTTGATCTAACTTCCATTATCTCAAACTCACATCGGGTTGCGCATCCACCTGGAGGCGATCCCCTACCTTAATTTTCTCCTTCTTCGAATCCATTTCCTGAACCACCGCGCCGCAGATTTTCTGCCGCACATCGACGACCCGCAGCGTCGCAATCTTTCGATCGTCGCGCATCACTCGCATCGGCATCCCGATCTTAACTCCCTGTTTTTCGCCAACGTTGCCAACGACAAATGACCACTCCTCCTTGACGCTGATCACGCTGCCGTCCATTAAACTCAGCTCGGGCGCCTCTGGCGCATTTGTCGATTTCGTAACCAGCTCGTTCGTGCTGCGCAATTGCGTTTCAACGTCCATCCGCGCCTGCGCGTCGTCGCCTTGCGATGTTTTAATGTAACGCAAGATCGCTTCGTTTAGCCGCAACATCTGGTCGCGATACTCATCGCGCGTTTTCTGCGCCAGTTGAAGGTCGCTCACCGCCGCCAGCAAACGTTGCTCCAGTTTGGACCTGTCCTTATTCGCCGATGCCAGGCCCAGCGCTTCCATTCGCAATTGCAGATCGGAATACCTGCGGCGCAGCTCTTCCGCCTCCGCATTCGATTCAGCCAGGCTACTCGTCAATGCCTTCACAGATTCCTGGGCAACGGACCATTGCCTTCGCAATTCCTCACTTTCCGCTGTCGCAGGCTCTGCTGCCGCCGACTGCGTTACGCTTTCATTTTTGGATTCTGACAAAGAACTGTTTCCCTGCGCTTGCACTGCCGAAGCAGCCATCAAGCACCACCCTATTGCTAACTGCGAAACGCCGATTCCCAACTTGAAACGGCCGTCGCCGCGTCTTTTCAATTGGCAATCGGAAATCGGCAATCGAAAATTCTTTCTTATTTGGTCACCTTCGCCGTGTGGGAACCGTGTTTCCTAAACACGCGTGTCGGCGAAAATTCGCCGAGCTTGTGGCCAACCATATTCTCGGTGACAAAAACGGAATGAAACGTTTTCCCGTTGTGTACCAAAAACGTGTGGCCGACAAAGTCCGGCGTCACCATCGAGCGTCGCGACCAGGTCTTGATCGGCTTCTTGACGCCCGACGCATTCATCTTGTCGATCTTTTCAAGAAGATACGACTCGACGAAGGGTCCTTTCTTTAACGATCTAGCCATAAATTTCAAGTGAGAAGTCGATTACTGTCACGACTTCTTCTTCGCTCGTCTCCTATCCAAAATGAAACGGTCGCTCGGCTTGTGCTTCGCGCGCGTCTTGAAGCCTTTCGCCAACTGTCCCCATGGACTGACCGGATGATGGCGACCACCGCCTCCTTTTGATTTCCCCTGGCCGCCACCCATGGGGTGATCGATGGGGTTCATCACCATGCCGCGCACGTGCGGTCGGCGGCCTCGCCAGCGGGTGCGTCCTGCCTTGCCGCTCGAAACATTCATGTGATCGACATTACCGACCTGGCCAATGGTCGCAAAGCAGCTCTCGTGAATCCGGCGAATTTCGCCCGAAGGCATTTTCACCAGCGCATATCCGGCTTCCAGTGCAGTAAGCGTGGCCTGTTGCCCGGCACTGCGCGCGACCTGGCCGCCACGGCCCGGGGCCAATTCAATGTTGTGAATATTCGTGCCCAGAGGAATTGCGCGAAGCGGCAGCGAATTCCCCAAATCAGACGGAACATCATTTCCAGCAACAACAGTCGCTCCGACTTTAAGTCCACTCGGCGCGAGAATGTAACTTAGTTCGCCATCGGCGTATTTGATGAGAGCAATGCGCGCAGAGCGATTCGGGTCGTACTCAATCGCAATCACTTCCGCCGCGACACCGTACTTGCGCCGTTTAAAATCGACTTTGCGATACTTTTGCTTGTGACCACCGCCGATATGTCGCGATGTCAACCGACCACGGTTATTGCGACCGCCGCTCCTCTTCTTCGGCTGAAGAAGGCTCTTTTCAGGGCGCCACTTCGTAATTTCATCGAATGCAGGCAGCGACTTGAAACGCTGCGTCGGCGTGAGTGGGCGAAATTCTTTGAGTGCCATAACTTCTCGCGATCAGATTAGGTCGATCTTCTCGCCCTCCTTCAAAGTCACGATTGCTTTCTTCCACCGCGGGCGACGTCCAAGAGGCCCGCGCAAGCGTTTCTCTTTGCCAGCGTAATTACACGTGTTCACATCGACGACTGTTTTCTGAAACAGACGTTCGATTGCGTTCTTGATCTGAATCTTGTTCGCCTTTGGGCTGACGCGAAAAACATACTTGTTCTGCTTCTCGCTCATCAGCGTTGACTTCTCAGTCAGCGACGCAGTCTTAATAATATCGTGCTCGTTCATCGCGTTCTTTCCGCCAGTTTTTCCAAGGCCTTTTGGGTAACGAGAATCTTCTGGAACGCGAGCAATTGCTCCGTGTTGACATCCGCCGCGGTGGAAAGTTTCACGGGCTTTACGTTGCGAGCCGATTTGTAGGTTTTCTCGTCAAACGAATCGGAAACGATGAGCACCCTCTGGGCATCAGTCTGTTTTCTGAGAAGATCGACGAACGCCTTCGTCTTCAGTTCCGACACAACAAACTCGTCGATGGTCAAAACATCCCCGGCGTTGATGCGTTCGCTAAGCGCTTTTCGAAAAGCGAGTCGACGAACGGACTTTCCAACTTTCTTCGAATAATCGCGCGGCTTCGGGCCAAAAACGACACCGCCACCTCGCCAAATCGGCGATGATTTGTAACCGGCCCGGGCACGACCTGTTCCTTTTTGCCGCCATGGCTTTGCGCCTGACAGATCTACTTCGGCCTTGCTCTTCGTGTTGGCGGAACCAGAACGCCGCGCCGCGCGCATCGCCACTACCGCGTCGTGCACAGCCTGCGTACCGCGACCATCCTCGATCAGGTCGATCTTTGCTTCTTTCGCTGCCGCCTTACTTAAAGCTTTCGCGCTCATTTCTTCTGCGCCATTTCACGTAGGGTTTTCGGCTTCTTCGCCTTCTCTTCTTCCTCATGCTTTCGGTGCTCAGCATGTAAGGCCAGTAAGTGCTCGGGATGCTTGATGGCCGGTCGCACGATCACATAACTGCCGTTCGGGCCGGGCACAGCGCCGCTTATTAAAATGATTTTTTCTGCTTCGCGCACCTGCATGACCTGAAGATTTTGCACCGTCACCCGCCGATCGCCCATGTGACCGGGCATACCCTGGTTCTTCCAAATGCGTCCCGGCGTGGAACGATTGCCAACCGCGCCGATGCGCCGGTGCGTTTTCGAACCGTGCGCCGCGCCTTGCCCGTGGAAGTTGTGCTTCTTCATCACGCCTTGAAAGCCTTTGCCTTTCGAGCGGCCGATTACGTCGACGAAGTCGCCTGGCTGAAATTGCGTAACGCTCAAGTTGATCTCTCCCTCGGGAAGATCGTTTTTTAGGCGAAATTCACGCATAAACCGCTGAGGCTCGACTCCGGCCTTCTTGAATTCACCGACCAGTGCCTTCGACACGCGCGATTCCTTTTGGACCCCGAACCCGACTTGCACCGCCGAATAACCTTCGTTCTCTTCGGTCAAACGACGCAACAAAATATTATCGCCGGCCGCGATCACAGTCACCGGACACAGTCGGCCCTTCGCGTCGTAAACGTTGGTCATACCAATTTTTTGTCCAAGAAGTCCGATGCTCATGAGCATGCAATCGCAAATGTTTCAGAAGCGCCTCCGCTTAAATTTTAATAGTGATGTCAACGCCCGCAGGCAGATTCAGTTTCTTCAATTCGTCCACTGTCTTCGCGGTTGGCTCGATGATGTCCAGCAACCGTTTGTGAGTGCGAATTTCAAATTGTTCCATCGATTTCTTGTCCACGTGCGGGGAACGATTCACCGTGAACTTTTCGATTAACGTCGGCAGCGGAATCGGCCCAGCTACGCGCGCACCCGTTCGTTTGGCAGTATCCACAATCTCCATGGCGGACTGGTCCAGCATACGGTGATCGAACGCTTTCAGGCGAATGCGGATGCGCTGGCCATTGCTCATTTCGCCTCCTTTTGATCAAGAATCGCCGCGACCAGATTCGCCGGGACGGGCTCAAAGGACGACGGCTCCATCGAATAACTTGAGCGGCCTTTCGACAACGACCGGATCGCCGTCGCATATCCGAACAATTCCGCCAGGGGCACCATCGCATGAATGATCACCATGTTGCCGCGCGTCTCGATGCTGTTGATCGCACCACGCCGCCGGCTCAAGTCGCCGCAAATGTCACCCTGATATTCTTCCGGCGTGATGTTCTCGACCTTCATGATCGGCTCCAGCAGGATTGGTTTGCCCTGCCTGAAGCCATCTTTCATCGCGAAAATCGACGCCATCTTGAATGCGAGCTCATTGGAATCGACTTCGTGGAACGAGCCGTAAACGATGTCCACTTCCACATCGACAACCGGATAGCCACCCAGCACGCCGTTAAGCACCGCTTCGTCGATGCCCTTCTTCACCGCTGGGATGTATTCCCTCGGAATAACGCCACCCACGATTTTGTTCTCGACGGTGAGACCATTGCCGCGCGCGGCGGGACGCACGTCCACTTCCACGTGCCCGTACTGACCGCGGCCGCCTGATTGCTTAATCAATTTGCCAACGCCATGGGCGCCGGCGGTGATGGTTTCGCGGTACGCGATCTGCGGTTTGCCAGCGTTCGCGTCCACTTTGAACTCGCGGAACATCCGGTCACGAATGATTTCCAAGTGCAACTCGCCCATTCCGGCGATGATGGTCTGGCCGGTGTCCTCGTGTGTGTAGACACGGAACGTGGGGTCTTCTTCCGCGAGTCGTTGCAAGGCGGTCGCCATTTTTTCCTGATCCACTTTCGTCTTAGGCTCAATCGCCATTGAAATAACTGGATCGGGGAACGATGGCGGTTCGAGAAGAATCGGGTGATCCTCATCACAAAGCGTGTCGCCAGTTGTGATGTTCTTGATTCCAACAATCGCGGCGATATCGCCCGAGTAACATGTCTCAATGTCTTCGCGCTTGTCGGCCTGGATTTGAATTAAACGCGAAATCCGCTCACGTTTGTTCGTGCGCGGATTGTAAACAGTGTCGCCTTTGCTGAGTGTGCCGGAATAAACGCGGAAGAACACCAGTTTCCCGACAAACGGATCGCTCCACAACTTGAATGCGATCGAACAGAAGTCGCCGTTGTCATCGGTCATCGCTTCCATTGGCTCGCCCGTGTCGGGGTTCTGGCCTTTGGCCGGCGGAATGTCGAGCGGGCCCGGCAGGTAATCGACAACCGCGTCGACCAAATATTGAATGCCGATGTTCTTTAGTGCTGAGCCGCCGATCACCGGCACGAATTTGTTCTCAATCGTCTGGCGCCGAATGCCGGCCTTTAACAACTCTGGCGTGATTTCGCGCTCTTCGAGCACTGCCTCGGCGACTTCGTCGTCGAGGTTAGAAACCTGTTGGATTAGTTCGTTGCGCGCCTTCTCAACTGCGTCCACGTACTCCTTTGGCACATCGGTCACTTCATAGGTAGATCCCAGTTGATCGTTCGCCGAATAAATTATCGCCTTCTTGTTAATGACGTCGAGTTGGCCGCGCAACTGATCTTCACTTCCCAGCGGCAGCAAAACCGGCCACGCGTTCGCGCCGAGTTTCTTATGGATGCTGTCGACCGACATTTTGAAGTCCGCGCCGACGCGATCCATCTTATTGATGAACGCGAGACGCGGCACGTTGTACTTGGTCGCCTGACGCCAGACCGTTTCGGATTGCGGCTGCACGCCGGCCACACCGTCGAAAACTGCGATCGCGCCATCGAGCACGCGGAGTGAACGCTCCACCTCGGCGGTAAAATCGACGTGACCCGGCGTGTCGATGATGTTGATGCGTTCCTTGACCCCTTCGAACATCTTGTAAACGCCTTCTTCTTTGCGCTGTGACCAAGTGCAGGTTGTCGCGGCTGACGTGATCGTGATCCCGCGTTCCCGTTCCTGCTCCATCCAATCGGTAACGGTGGTGCCGTCGTGCACCTCGCCCATCTTGTGGATCATCCCGGTGTAAAAGAGAACGCGCTCAGTAATCGTTGTTTTACCGGCGTCGATATGCGCCGCGATCCCGATGTTCCGCGTTCGTTCCAGCGGAAACTTGCGATTCGGCGAGTTTGGATTTTTCGCCGTGGCCTTTTTCTGTTCCATTGTCGCCGTCGCCATAATTGTCACCATCTGAAATGCGCGAATGCGCGGTTCGCCTGCGCCATTTTATGTGTGTCGTCGCGTTTTTTGATCGCGTTCCCCTGGCCCGCAGCGGCGTCTTTGAGTTCTTGCGCCAGCGCGTCAGACAATCGCATACCCTTGCGGCCGTCGGCAAATTTCACGATCCAGCGCGTGGCTAGTGAGATTTGCCGCGCAGGCGTCACTTCCATCGGCACCTGATACGTCGCGCCGCCAACCCGGCGGGAACGCACCTCCAGCCGCGGACGAACGTTTTCGATTGCTTTGTTTACGATCTCCAGCGGATCGACTGAATCAGAGCCTTCGCGCGACTTATCGATCGCGGTGTACACGACGCGTTCGGCGAGCGATTTCTTGCCACGCTCCATTACTGTCGTGATGAGACGGGCTACCGCCTGACTCCCATATCGGGAATCGACGTGCTCTTCTTTTTTGTGAACTCTCCTCCGCCGCGACATTGTCGATCGTCTGTTTCAAATTTGATTTGTTTTACTTGGCCGCTGCCGGTGCTGCTTTCGCAGCACCGCCTCCACCGGTCCCCCCGCCCTTCGGCCGCTTCGCTCCGTACTTGGAGCGACTGCGCCGCCGCCCATCCACACCAAGCGCGTCAAGGGTTCCGCGCACAATGTGATAACGCACGCCAGGCAAATCCTTCACTCGTCCGCCGCGCACCAGCACGATCGAGTGCTCCTGTAAATTGTGCCCCTCGCCCGGAATGTAGGCAATCACTTCCTGGCCATTCGTCAACCGCACTTTCGCCACTTTGCGTAGCGCGGAGTTCGGCTTCTTGGGCGTGCGCGTCATCACCTGCACACACACGCCGCGCCGCTGCGGACAACCCGCCAGCGCCGGTGACTTCGATTTCACCGACGCCTTCCGGCGTCCTTTGCGAATCAGCTGATTGATCGTGGGCATTTTCCAAATCCTAAACGTAAAGCGCCGCCAAAGGTCTTACTCCGGGCGACAAAAAACCCGCTTCAGGCCGCGCAACAAACTCTCACGCTCCTGATGCGGTAAGCGCGGAATATAGAGGCAAGATCACGATCTGCAAAAAATATTTTGTCCTCCAATTGTCATTCCGCGCGAAGTCGAGGAATCTCTAATTCACATGCAGAATGACTTTGAACTCCTCGTGAGCGATCAACATTCAAAAGCCCGACGCTCACGATTAAAAACTGCGCATGGCGTGATCGATGCGCCTGCGTTTATGCCGGTGGGAACACAAGGCAGCGTGAAGGGCGTCAGTCCGTGCGAACTCCGTGAGCTGAATGCGCAGATTATTCTTGGAAACACCTACCACTTGTTTGTTAGGCCTGGACTCGACGTCATCAAGCATTTTGGCGGCCTGCACAATTTCATGAGTTGGGATGGGCCGATTCTCACCGACAGTGGCGGGTATCAGATTTTCTCGCTCGTGAAGTTGCGCAAAATCACCGAGGACGGCGTGGAATTCCAAAATCACATCGACGGCACGCGTGCGTTCATTTCGCCGGAGATCGCAATGGAAATTCAAGCGGCGCTCGGAACCGACATCGCGATGGTGCTCGATGAATGCGTTCCGTATCCGTGCGAGTACGATTACGCGGCGAAGAGCGCTGAGTTGACGGCGCGCTGGGCAAAGAGATGCAAAGCTGTAGCCGCCTCGCTGCGCGACGCGCAGGCCACGCATAGCGCGGCGGCTACAAACCAGCTCCTGTTTGGAATAATTCAGGGCGGAACATTTCAAGATCTTCGGCGGACATCCGCACAGTCCATGGTGGAGCTTGATTTCGACGGTTACGCGATTGGCGGAGTCAGTGTGGGTGAACCCGAAGAGGAAATGATGCGTGCGGTTGAATCGGCAGAACCGTTTTTGCCTGCTGACAGACCACGTTACGCAATGGGACTCGGCACGCCGCCACAAATGCTGGAAATGATCGCGCGCGGGATAGACATGTTCGATTGCGTGTTGCCGACGCGCCTGGCCCGAAATGGCACGGCGTTTACAGCCGCAGGCACGCTCAATTTAAAGAACGCGGAGTTCGCGCTGGACAAAAGGCCCATCGAAGAAAACTGCGCGTGTCCCGCCTGCCGGGCATTCATACGCGGCTACATTCGCCATCTCATCAAGGCGGAGGAAATTCTCGGGCTTCGTCTGGTCACGCTACACAATCTGTATTTTTATCTGAACCTGATGAGCCGGGCGCGCACCGAAATTGAACGCGGGACATTCAATCAGTTCCGCAAGACGTTCGTGGCGGAATACAAAACGCGAGATAGAGCGGGGGATCGCCTGATTAAAGCGTCTCATAAATCGTCATTCCGAGCGGAGTCGAGCAATCCCGTGGCATAGCCCTCCGGTAACGTAGCGGGATGTCTCGACTTCGCTCGACATGACAGAGGTGTTATTCTGCACCAGCGGCGCGTAGTGCGGCACGAAGATCGAGCACAAAATGCTTGTATTCGCGTTCGCGCGATTCTTCGTCGGGTTGGCGCAGAAGCGATGACGGATGAACCGTCGCAAGCACTCTCGGTGCGAGCTTCGAGGACAACACCTTGCCACGCTCCCGGGTGACTCGGAATCCCGGTCCGAAAATGGCTTGCGCCGCTGTTGCACCCATTGCCACGACCAGCCTGGGCCTAACGATCCGCAGTTCCGCTTCCAGCCACGGACGGCACGCTGCGATTTCGCGCGAGTTAGGCTTCTGATGAATCCGGCGTTTTCCGCGGGGCTCCCATTTGAAGTGTTTCACCGCGTTCGTGACGTAAACCTCCGACCGATCGATTCCAGCGTCCTCGAGCGCGCGATCCATAATTTTCCCAGCCGGACCTACGAATGGTTTGCCCGCGACATCTTCGTAATCGCCCGGCTGTTCGCCCACTAGCATCATAGCTGCGCACTTCGGACCTTCGCCAAAGACAGTTTGGGTCGCTCGTTTGTACAAATGACATGCACTGCAGCTAGCTGCTGCTTCGCGTACGGTGGCCAGACTTAACGTATCCGGCGGCTGCGCTGGTCGCGCGTATTCCTCTTCATCCTTTCGCATCTCTAAGTAAGAATCGAAAATCATTTACATTGTAGCTGCTACGCCGCAGGCCACAGAACCACCATGCAGCTTGAAACCGAACGACTGATCCTACGCTCATTCCGCGGAGAAGATGTCGATGCAATGGCGCAGCTATTCGCGAATCCCGATTTCATGCGTTTCTCGTTAGGCGCTTTCACCGAACGAAAGAAGACGATTGATTTTATCGAGAAAGTGATGGGCTGGGATCGCGCGAGTATGCCGTCGCAGTTTGCCGTTGTCTCGCGTGGCGAAAACGCTGTTATTGGTTACTGCGGTTTTCACCATCATCCTGAAGTACCAGGAGAGCCTGAGATCGGGTACCGATTACATCCTGACTACTGGAATCGCGGCCTCATTACTGAAGCAACGCGCGCTGTGCGCGATCACGCCTTTGTGGATCTAAAACTGCCGCGCGTGATTTCGTTGATTCATCCTGAAAACGTCCCGTCACGTCGCGTAGCGGAGAAAAATGGAATGAAGATCGAAAAGGAAATTACTTTTCGCGGTTTTCCGACGCTGGTGTACGCGATAACTCGCGAACAGTGGCTGGCGAACCGTGACGCTTCATGAACTCGCGCGCCAGTGCCCGATACGCCTGCGCAGCAGGTCCGCTCGAAGCGTATTCGAGAATCGATTTCCCAAAGCTCGGCGCCTCGCTCAACCGGACACTCCTCGGGATCACAGTCTCATAAACCCGGTCACCGAAATGTTTTCGCACGTCGGCAACTACCTGTTGGCTCAGGTTGGTCCGCGCATCGAACATTGTCATAACGATCCCGCCCAGCTCGAGACGTTCGTTCGCACCTGAATCCAGTACTTTCTCAATGAGCCGCACAATCTTAACCAACCCTTCAAGCGCGAAATATTCGCATTGGATAGGAGTCAGCAGCTCGTCCGCGGCGGCGAGGGCGTTACTCATCAAAATTCCAAGCGACGGAGGACAATCCAGGAAAACGAAATCGAATGTCTGATCGGTCTGCAGCGGTTTCAGCGTTTCAGCAAGGCGCGTGAGATGATTTGGCATCCGTGCGATCTCCACCTCCGCGCCGGCCATATCGAGATCTGCGGGCACGATGAACAGGCCTTCGCGTCGGGTTGGCAAAATCTTTTCGGTAATTGAAGCCTCACCAAGCAGCGGTTCATAAAGGCTGATGCCCTCCGCTCCCTGTAAACCAAACGAGCTGGTGGCATTTGCTTGTGGATCGAGATCGACGATTAAAATCCGCTTGCCCGACTCCGCCAACGCGGCGCCGAGATTCACGGCCGTGGTCGTTTTGCCAACCCCGCCTTTTTGATTAGCAATAGCGACGATTTTCATTCTGGGAAGAGCGCGCGGCTCGCGTGCTGGTTTCGGCGGCCCCGCCGAAATCTTAGTGCCACATTACATCCACTCAGAACAAAAAGTTCGCGATGGCGAGGACGCCATCGCCAGCACGCGAGCCGCGTGCGCTCCTCAGAATGAGCAAGCGCTTCGAATTTTATCATGACGCAATGTTTCGAATCATGATGTTGCTGTCAGCGGTAAACGGAAACTAAATTTTTCGAATTTCAGGTTTGGAGTTTCAGCAGTAGCGGTTTAACGGTCACGGAGCTGTGAAAGCTTCTCCAACAACCATTGAATCTGTATCGCGTCTGAAAATGTCCGAAGAGGAAGAGTCCCTCATCTTGCGAACTCAGGACGCGCGCGGCGTGGTCACGTTGACGCTGAACCGGCCGCGGGCCTTCAACGCTTTGTCTGAAGCAATGCTCGCGGAGTTGCAGCGCGAGCTCGATGCGATCGCGTCCGACGAACCCGTGCGTGTAGTTATCATTGCGGCCGAGGGCAAAGCTTTTTGCGCGGGTCACGACCTCAAAGAGATGCGGGCCGATCCGTCAATGGAGTATTATGAGCGGCTTTTTGCTCAATGTTCCGAGATGATGCTTACGATCCAGCGATTGCCGGTGCCCGTGATTGCGCGCGTGCAGGGAATCGCCACGGCGGCCGGCTGTCAGTTGGTCGCCATGTGCGATCTCGCCATCGCGTCGAGCACCGCTCGCTTCGCCGTGAGCGGGGTAAACATCGGGCTTTTCTGTTCCACACCCGGCGTGGCGCTTTCACGAAATATTTTGCGCAAGCAGGCGTTCGAAATGCTCGTCACTGGAGAATTCATTAGCGCAGAGGAGGCAAAGGCGCGTGGTTTGGTCAACCGTGTCGCAGAACCCGAACAACTCGACGCCGAGCTCGAGAAGCTTGTCGCGACGATCATTAGCAAACCACGCGTTGCAGTCGCAATGGGAAAAGAATTTTTCTACCGGCAGGTCGAGCTGGGTATTGCGGACGCGTACGACGCAGCGAGTCAAATCATGGCGTGTAACATGATGGACGAAGCAGCGCTTGAAGGCGTGCAAGCCTTCATCGAAAAACGCCCACCTCGCTGGAACAAAGAATGACTCACCGAATCGGCGAATCGAAGACTGGTAGCGCTTACACCCCCGTGCAACGCGCGGCGTGCAGAGGACTGCCCGCCCTACCTTAACGGTTCAACCGTTAACAAACCCGTGACGTTCACTGTTAAAGAACTGGCAGCGCTGTCCGGAGGCGAATTAATGGGCGACTCGACGCTGAAGATCACCGGCGCGGCATCGCTCGGTGAAGCGACACCGGGAGAAATCAGCTTCTTCACAAATCGAAAATACATCGGGCTGCTGCGCAAAACCCGCGCATCGGCGATTTTTGTTCCTCCGGATTTTGCGGAACCGATCAATGCCGCGCAGATTCGCATTTCCAATCCGACCAAGGCGTTCGAGCAGGTCGTGCTCAAATTCGCGCTGAAGCCGATCACATTCGCGCCTGGTACTCATCCCAGCGCGATCGTGCACCGAAGCGTTCAGCTCGGCGAGCGCGTTTCGATTCAGCCACTAGCAGTAATCGAAGCCGGAGCAAAAATCGGCGACGACACGATCATTGGCGCAGGCAGCTACGTTGGACACGAGACGGTAATCGGCCCCGCGTGTCACATTTATCCGCACGTGACAATTCGCGAGCGAAGCCGGATTGGCTCGCGCGTAATCATTCACAGCGGCGCTGTTATCGGAGCTGACGGCTTTGGTTTTGAAATGGTCGATGGCCGGCACCAAAAAATTCAGCAGCTCGGGATCGTCCAAATCGATGACGACGTCGAGATCGGTGCGAACACAACTGTTGATCGCGCGCGGTTTGGCCGGACCTGGATTCAACAAGGCGTCAAGATCGACAATCTCGTGCAAATTGCGCACAACGTCGTGATCGGCAAGAATACCGTCATCGCAGCGCAGACCGGCATTGCCGGCAGCGTCCAGATCGGTCAGCGTGTCCTGATTGGCGGTCAGGTTGGTGTCATTGGCCATATCGAGATTGGTGATAACACCGCCATCGGCGCGCAGAGCGGCATCTCCAAGAACATCACTGGCGGGGCGTGGTGGGCGTCGCCCGCCGTGCCGCTTGCAGAAGCAAAGCAACAGATTGCCTCGGTTCGCCGCCTGGGAAAACTCCTCGCACGAGTGAAAGAAATCGAAAAGAAATTGGGGCTTTAAAGGCGCGCTACAGTCACGGTCCCTTGCGCTGTCTCACAAACCTGAAGGCCAATCCCAAACAGACCGGCCACAGGCCGGTGGCTACAGAATTTCGACATCACTTTAACGTCGGGCTTCAGCAATAAGTCCCCGCAACCCATCAGGGGAAATCGATTCCGCGCCGCACGCGTGCACCGTTTCGGCTTCCATCAAATCGGAAGTGGCGACCACCAACTCGTACCGTTTGGCGTAGTTGCTCGATAATCGCTCAATGATGGCGTCGGCCGATTGGCCAGTGCGCGAGTAGAAAACCTGCACCTCCCCTGGGTTAGAAGTCGCCTCCACATTTTTGCCTTTGCCATCGAAAACGACGACGACGTGCACTCCGGTCCAATCCTGATAATCGCGCAACTGCTTGAGCAACGCTTCGCGCGCGAGGGACGACCGGCGCGCGTGAAGTTTGCGCAGCTCCGGCCAGGCAAAAATCACGCTGTGCCCATCGACGATCAGATAACGAGCCCGCGATTGCACCGGGACAATCTATATGTCTTTCGCATCGAAGGAATCGATGCATTCGAACCCAACGTGTGTCACTCCGACGCTGCAGATTCTTTCTGTGCCTGTTGTTTAACTGGGGCCGATCGGGTCGCAGCAGCTTGCCGCGCGGCGTTCTTGCGTCGCAAATATGCTACTCGTCGCTTGCGCTTAATTCGTACCCGCAGCTGCTGTCCCATGGAATCTCTATGGATTGAAAATCGCAAAAACGCAATCGGCATTGAAGCCGATCCTGCTTTTTAAACGAAGGCTTGCTCGCCTTTCCCTGCGAAAGATGAGAGGATTTAGATGAGGGTGCAGGCGTATTCGTAGTCGCTCTCTCGGACAAACAAACCGACAATTGAGCCGCACGGTTCTCCTGTGGGTCGTGGAAATCTTAATTGCTTTTTCACGAGATTCGTTGTTAAAAGGCACGCTTATGGCCCAAAGGTCATCGTCGCTTTTCACGGTCACCCCCGGAAACTTGAGCGGGCTGGCCGTGATTTTTCTCTTACTCGCGGCGTTTTTCGCTCTCCTAAACGGCCAGAAAGTGAAAGCGCTTCGCGCGAACGTCGCGATGCCGCGCGCGCCCGTGCCAGCCACGGTGAACGCCCCGACGCGTGGACCAACTGGAGCGCAACAACAGAGTAAAACCGCTGACACAGAAGATCCAGCCGCCAAAGCCGAAGCAGCACTCGCCCAAGCAGAGAAAGAAAAAGCAGATATCAAAGGCAAACTAGACGCCAGCCAGCAGGAAATTGCAGCGTTACGCCAACGCGCGGCGGCAGCGGAAACAAACTCGAATCCCTCCGCGCCCGGCGTCGCACCGGAGCCCGCCGGCAATGCGCAGAGCGCTGATTTACAATCGCAACTCGATGACCTTCGGCATCAGCTCGACGGCGCTGAGAAAGAAAAAGCGTTGCTGGCCGAAAAACTCCAGGACGCACAACAACGCCCGGCGCAGGTGAAAGAAGCTCCCAAAACAGAACCAAGGAAAAGACGTGATACTGCGAGTGTACAACGGGAAAGCAGCAGCGGTCATCGTGCAGGTGTGCACGGGACCGTGCTTGCGTACAATCAGGCGTACAATTTCGTGGTGTTAAATCTCGGGGCTCGCAATGGAGTGGAGCCGAACTCCGAACTGCTCGTGTTGCGCGACGGGACGTTGATTGGAAAAATTCGCATTTCTTCAGTTGAACCGGCCACGGCTATCGGCGATATCATGAGCAACAGCTTGGCGCGCGGCGTCCAAGTACAACCTGGAGACAGTGTGATTTATGCTGGCACAAGTCCTTAAGCTCCGAGCAATCGTCGTTCCGGTTCTGCTGTGTGCGTTCATGGTCGCGCTCACGTCATGCGCGACACAGAAGACCACAGCTCTCGTCCAGGATCCGGACGATCATCATGATTCCATGATCCCATGGAACAAACAGGAATCATGGGAAACAGGCGGACAGTTCCAAGCCATGACCGACCGCCGCTAGATCCGATTTTCGGATCAGGTTCAAAAATTGCGGCTTTGAACTGCGCAGTTTTTGGACAGAATTCTCGCCGGCGTTATGCGCGCGCTCGTGACGGTCACCATCCCCCGTCGCAGCCTGCGCAACCAGAGCCGAATCGCCGCTGCCGCCGCCGACAAAAGTCACGGTCATGAGTCCTAGCAGGCGCACCCGCACCATCTTGGACCCCAAAGCGTCCCATGAATCACACATTCGGAAACGTGTACGAAGATGAGGAACGGGCGCGCGCATCATGCGACGCTTCAGTTTCCTGGAACGTACTATCTCGCGTTTCGCGATTTGTCTGCGTTGATTCGGCGCTACAATCACGGCTCGCGCGCACTCGACTTCGGCTGCGGCACCGGTCGATCGACTCGATTCCTTAGAAATCTCGGACTGAACGTCATCGGCTCAAATGTCTCGCAAGCAATGTTGGATCAAGCACGTGCGCTTGACCCTTCCGGAGAGTACCAACTTATTCGTGACAACATTGCCGGCGAGTTCACGCCAGGCAGTTTTGATATCATTTTGGCTGCCTTCACGTTTGATAACATGCCAAACGCAGCGAAGGCCGACGCCCTAAGCGCGTTGCGCACTCTCCTGGCTTCAAATGGATGTTTACTTTTGGTTGTTTCTTCACCGGCGATCTACGTCAACGAATGGGCATCCTTTAGCACGCGGGATTTTTCAGAGAATCGCCACGCGTGCGATGGTGATCGGGTCCGCATAATCATGCTGGACGTTCCTGACCGTCGTCCCGTCGAGGATGTCTTCTGCACTGAGAGTGCTTGACGTCCAGAGCCCGCTGGCCACTGGCAAGGAAGCCACACAGTGGGTCAGTGAAACAAGAACGGCTGCGTGGACAATCTACGTCCTCGGCTCACTAATCCTAACGATGTAACACAATCAACTCCAGAAACTCTCACCTGCGGGGCCGCCGCGAGGCTCAGAGCCCGCAGGGATTGGAGGGGACAGCTTTGGAATGTCGCTTGAAAGGCAAAGCGAACTTGAGCAGTCGCGACAGGAGGTCGTGGTACATTTTGTCAGTTAGCGTTGTCTTGCCGTTGCCAATAGTTACGGCAGCCGGTTTTAGCGCCGAAGCTTCGCGCTCTTCGGCTGCCATCTTTTGCACTTTGGCGAGGATCTCATCCGTGAGCAGCACCCAGTCCATCGGAATTGAGTTGCAACCTTCCGTCGGACAACTGAGCCGCAGCGGCCCGTTGCCGCGGATTCCGCCGGCCACTTGGATTTGCCGCCCCGAGATGAGGTTGCCGCAAACCAGACAGTAGCGTTTCTCCTCAAGTGAATGCCAGTGCCGGAATTGATCGAGCCGCCGCAGCGCCTCGAGGTTTTCCTCGTCCGACAATGTAGTTGCTGTTGATAGCGCCATGCCTCGGATATTACCTCCCGGTTAACGGCGGGCACAATCGGGCGCACGGTGGATTTGGGTATCGGTGAAAATCCGATCTGGCACACACCACACCTAGAAAATCCCATCCAATCTCACCCGGACGCACGTTGTAAACGCAGATGAACAGAGATGGTCAGACTCCCCGTCCACGGCACGCCGTGGACTATGCGGCAGCGGCCATTGAGGAAATGAAGTATTATTGCGCGACTCATCCGGGAAGCCCGTCCGCCGTGCGCCGTCCCGAACTCTCCATTCGCGGCGATCTTTGGATCGCACTGCTTGGCCCAAACATGGAAGAAGGCATCATAGGGATCGGGCCGACCGTCGCGGCCGCGCTCCGCGCATTTGACGCGCAGTACCTCATTGCATTGCGTCCGCCTAACAAAAAGGCGACCCATTCGACGAAGCCTTAGCGGGCCTTTCGCACTGGATCTGCTGCTGCCGATTAGTCCAACAACTCGCTGCGCAAAAACACTGACCCTGCGACCGCAGCAGCATCGGCGCTGCGTTATCGCGAAACTTTCGCGGTCCCGCCGCTGTTAAAACAGTATGTGGAGGCGGACCGATTTCTGACAACCGCTCCGAGACCATGATGCGAATTACCAGACAGAAAGGATTCATGAAGGGGGATTGTTGATGGGAAAAGCACGCAGACGGTGGCGAATGTCGAAATCGAAACGGACACGGCAAAAATCGAGCAAGCCTTCGGAGCCGTTGCGCTTGGAAACGTCGGATCACAATGGATCTTGCGCGGCTGAAGGCATCGACAAGCTCCTCCTCTCGGCATTGAAGTACTGGGAGGTTAAGCGTGATCTAATCGAAGAGCGTAGGGAGGCAAGAGGTTGGTAACCGCTCCTTTATGAGCAAATGGCGTCCGACCGGCCATCAGGCTGAATTCGCCACCAAGTTAGATACCATCAATTCCGACAACCGTCCTCAGACACGCTGCAGCATTTTTCTGAAAAACTAACGTTACTTCCGCGGCTTAATACCGCGCTCGATTGCTTCGCCGCCTTTTGCCCGAATTCCTTCCGCGACGTCCATTAGCTCCACCAACAATCCGCTTACGACGAGGCCGATCTTCCTGGCCAAATAAATAAATTTCGCGCCCCGTTTGCACTTCGCGCGCCAGTAAGACGTCGGGCCAGATTTATCTGTAAAAATCTCTCGACGTGAGGCATTGTTAGGAAGGCGTGCCCTCTAAAGCAAAAACGAAAAAGCCTCGGGCGCGGCGGCGGACTGTGATGGCGACCAGGGTGCTACGTGCGTCCAATAACAGTACGGCTGCAATCAAATCCCCTGGCAGCCCAATTGTGGGCATCGGCGGTTCAGCCGGCGGATTCGAAGCTGCGATGGAACTCTTGCGCCATTTGCCGCCGAGAACAGGCGTGGCGTTTGTGATTCTGCAGCATCTCGATCCACATCATGGCACCCGGCTACCTAATTTACTCAGCAAAGCCACATCGATGCCGGTGACCGAGATTACAGAGACGAGGACGCCAAAACCAAATGCGGTTTATGTGCAGGCGCCGAGCAAATGCGTAATTGCCAGGAATGGCGCACTCACGCTGGTTAGCCGCACAGAGAAACTCAACCTCGCCATCGACCACTTTCTTGAGTCGCTCGCTGAAGAATGCGGATCGCGATCCGCCGCGAAAAAGGACTATGCGATAAAACGCCGAACCGTACGAAGCAAGTTTTTCCGCACAAGCAAAATGCACGGTCGAGCAGATGACGTAAAATCGCGGCATCGGCGGCGGGGACCGCGCGCGAATTAAGTTGGGTGGACATGAAAAAAATGAAAGCGACGCCTGGTGCGTCCCGGAAATTTTCGGGCAATGGCGAGGTAAAGAAAACTGCTGCAGCGAAGCGATCGGCGAGCGCGCCAGTCTCCAAGCCTCCCAAGACAAAACTCGAAGCGGCCATTCAACGCAATACGGATTCCTTCGAGTTCGCGCCGATCACTTATATCACTTTCAACCGTGTCGGTCGAATCGAAGAGATCAATCTCGCAGCAGCGCAACTTCTCGGTCGCTCGCAGGATCGGTTGATCGGCGAGCCATTTGCGGTTCATGTGACGAAAAAAGATGGCGCGCTCTTTCTGAATCATCTGCTTCGCTGCCGCTCGTCGGACAGCTGCGTCGAGACGGAACTGCGCCTGAAGAAACTAAACGGCGAGATCATCCTCGCGCACCTTGCCAGTTCGCCTACGACTTCGTCAATGAGCGACGGCGCGATCCTTTATCAGACGGCGATTGTTGATCTAACCGAACGGAAGCGAGCGGAAGAATCGACCCGCCAGTCGGAGGAGCGTTATCGCACCTTGTTCAATTTGGGTCCGATGGCTGTCTATACCATTGATACCTCGGGCGTGATTCGGGACTTCAACCGGCACGCCGCCGAGTTGTGGGGACGCGAGCCAGCATTGGGGGATACGGACCAGCAGTTTTGCGGCTCGTTCAAAATGTTTCGGACGGACGGCAGTTTTATGCCCCACGATGAGTGTCCCATGGCCCAGGTGGTCTCGGGCAAAATATCCGCAGTCCATAATGAGGAAGTGCTCATCGAGCGGCCCGACGGCTCGCATGTCACTGTCCTTGTCAATATCCTTCCGCTGAAGAACGACCGGGGAAAAGTCACCGGAGCAATCAATTGCTTTTACGACATCACCGAGCGCAAACACCACGAACAACTGCTGACCGAACGGGCGCGGCTCCTGGATTTGAGCAACGATGCCATCATCGTTCGCGACAAAGACGAACGGATTACCTACTGGAACAGAGCGGCGACGAAACTTTACGGCTACACGCGACAGGAAGCGCTGGGCGCGGTAATCCAGCATCTGCTGAAATCGAAATTGCCTGAACCGCTGTCGAAAATCTACAAGAAGCTCCTTCGGGATGACCGCTGGCAAGGCGAAATCGTTCATACGCGGCGCGACGGCACATGCCTGACCGTGTTCTCGCGCTGGGCGCTGGACCGCGATGCGCAAGGAGAGCGCGCGTATGTCCTGGAGACAAACAATGATATCACCCAACGGAAACGCGCGGAGCATCGGCAAACGGTCAACCTTGCGGTCACGAAAATCCTGGCAGAATCCCCCGCCCTCATTGATGCAGTGCCAAGAATTCTCAAGACTGTTTGTGAAACTCTTGGATGGGAAGTAGGCGCTTTCTGGACGCCCGATCCAGAGGCCGGGCTGCTCCGGTGTCTCACAGCATGGGAATGCCGTCCCGGCAGGTTTTTCAAGTTTAAGAGAACCTGTTCTGAACTCACCCTTGCCGCGGGAATCGGTTTGCCGGGACTTGTTTGGAGCAATCGGAAACCGGCGTGGATCTCTGATTACGCCAACACTAACTTTCCTCGCGCCCAGGTTGCGGTCACAGAAGGTCTGCGTAGCGCGTTTGCGTTCCCGATCTCCTTCAGAAAGCAATTTCTCGCAGTGATGGAATTTTTCAGCCGTGAGATCCGCGAAGCCGATGAAGATCTGCTGAAAATCTTCGGCAGTATTGGGAGCCAAATTGGGCAGTTCATCGAACGTAAAGAGGCGGGAGCCGCGCTGCAAAAATCTAAAGAGCTCCTGGAACAACGCGTGCGCCAGCGAACGCAAGAGTTACGCGCAGCGAATAAGACGATGAAAGATGAAATCGCGCGGCGGAAAGGCCTTGAAGGCGAAATTCTTGAAATTAGCGATCGCGAACAGCAGCGCTTAGGGCAGGAATTGCATGACGGACTTTGCCAGCATCTAACCGCGGTCGCATTCATGGCGCGCTCGGTTGCCATGCGATTAAAAAATCATCGCGTCGTCGACTCTGACGACATCGAAAAAATCGCGCAATTGGTGAACGATGCCGCAACCGACACGCGCAACCTTTCCCGCGCGTTGCATCGTATCGACGTCGACGCGGCCGGACTGATCGATGCATTGCGAGATTTGGTTGACAGGGAAATCTGGAGGATACCCTGCCGGCTGGAATTCAAACCGTCGTTCCGTGTTGAAAATGACATCGCCGCAGGCGAGCTCTACCGCATTGCTCGTGAAGCAGTCATTAACGCCAACAAACATTCTCAAGCACGAGAAATTCTGATCAGACTGGAACGGGTGGAAAATGAGATGGTTTTGCGCGTGATCGACGACGGCATGGGATTTCCGAGTAAGCCGAAAACCAAGCGGGGTCTGGGGGCTCACATCATGGGTTACCGCGCTCGGTTGATCGGTGCCCGTCTGGAGATTGATTCCCCAAAAGCACGAGGTACGCGCGTTTCCTGTTATTTGCCGATCAACGCGGTCCAATCAAAGAAGAGAAAAAACGCCCAGACACGGTCGTTCCCTGCAAAAATCACAAAAGCATTAGCTGCGTTAATCTAAACTTTTCTACATCGGACAAGTCATCGAGCCGCGAAATCTTGAAATGAAAGGGGCTATAAAGGGTGCGGTGAGGGAGCTCCCGGCGGGACCAAAACAGCCACAGGCGGAAATGAAACACATCAGATCGGTCAACCAGAATCCACGATGCGATGCACCGGAAGTAAAACGCCTTCTGATCGTCGATGATCATCCACTATTTCGGAAGGGCCTCGAGGAATTGATTCATTCCGACGCGGACTTCGCGGTCTGCGGTGAAGCCGGCAACGCAGCAGAAGCGATGGAAGTAATTCGGAAACTGAAGCCCGACATGGCGATTGTTGATCTCAGTTTGCCCGGCGCCAATGGCATTGAGCTGATCAAAAATATCCGCGCCGAATACCCGAGCCTGCCGATTCTGGTGCTCTCGATGCATGACGAATCGCTTTATGCATTGCGCGCGCTGCGTGCCGGAGCGGACGGCTATGTCATGAAACACGAGGCGATGGCCAACGTGATCCAGGCGATCCGCGAAGTTTTTAATGGACGCCCGTATCTCAGCCCGGCCATGGCGGCGCAGGTGATCACAAAATTCGCCCATCGCCAGGCCGAAGGCGAAGTCGACGCGGTTGAGCGCCTGAGCGACCGCGAACTGGAAATTCTCGAGCTGATCGGCAAAGGGAACGAAGTGCGTCAGATCGCGAAGCTGTTGCATCTCAGCCCCAAGACGGTGGAGACACACCGTGCACACATCAAAGACAAGCTCGACCTGAAAAACTCGCGCGAAGTCGCCCGCTTCGCCCTGCAATGGCTGAGCGCGCGCAATGCGTAGCCTAACACAGCCATCTTGACTGTATGTCCAGCGGGCAGCCTGTCCGCACAGATCAGTAGGCTGGAATCCTGCTCGACCTTCAGGCCAGCGAGGCGCATATTTCCTGTGATGGATTCGACGAACCGCGGCGCGGTAGAGGAATTGCTTCAGACCTATGGCGAGACCGGCGGAATCAATTACCTCGCCGCCGCCGCTAACCTGCCGTCGCGTCTGTCAGTTGAAGCGGCATGCAACGAGTTGATGAGCCTGATGTTCCCCGGTTTCCGCAGCGAAGCACTCGTCAGCTCCGAAGATCTGGCGGACACCACGCGCAATCGCGTCAAACATTTGCACGCGCGGCTCAGAACAGAAATTTGCAGAAGCCTCGGCAAAATCCCGCCAGACGAAGCGACAGAAGCAAAAGCCGAAGAAGTCCTGAGCGATTTTTTCAAGCAGTTGCCTGAGGTGCGTCGCACGCTTTGGACCGACATCGATGCCGCTTACGAAGGTGACCCAGCCGCAACGAGTTACGAGGAAATCATCCTTGCTTATCCGGCGCTGGAGGCGATCGCCATTTATCGAATGGCGCATCTGCTCTATGGGAAAGTGCCGCTGATTCCGCGTATCATGACCGAGTGGGCACACAGCCGCACGGGAATCGATATTCATCCCGGCGCGGAGATTGGCTCGCATTTCTTCATAGACCACGGCACTGGAGTGGTCGTTGGCGAGACGACCCAGATCGGGTCGCACGTGAAACTTTACCAGGGCGTCTCGTTCATCGCCCGATCGCTTGGGGCGGGACGGGGATTGCGCGGCAAAAAACGCCATCCGACAATCGAAGACGGCGTCTGCATTTACGCCGGAACCACGGTCATGGGCGGCGACACCGTGATTGGCGCGAATTCCACCATCGGCGCCAACGTTTTCCTGACAAAAAGCGTTCCACCACATTCGCTCGTCTACTACGAAGAAAAAGAAGTTCGTGTCGTGCCGAAACGAAAACAGGAGCCAGCAACCACGCGATGAATTTCAGGAATGAAAGCGGCCAATTTTGTAACCGCTTCGCTGGGCGAAGCGTAACAGTTGCGTGTTTGCAAAACGCGTCGAGCACGTCTCACAGAGACGCGACTACAACGGGCAAACGAACAAGAGTAAGAGGAAGTATTGATGATCTATCTTGATTACAACGCCACCACACCGTTATGCGATGCAGCGCGCGAGGTGATGCTGCCATATCTCAATCGCTATTTCGGCAATCCATCCAGTGTCCACGCTGCTGGCCGCGAAGCACGCGCCGCTATTGACAACGCTCGCGACAAGCTCGGCGCGCTCCTGCACGCGAAACCCAACGAAATCATTTTTAACAGCGGTGCAACTGAGTCATGCAACCTGGGTGTGCTCGGCCTGGCGCGATCTGCATCTTCACGCGGCGGCCACATCATCTCGAACAAAGCCGAACATCATGCGGTCCTAAACGCAGTCGAACACCTTGAGGA
The DNA here is from genome assembly GCA_049791915.1 of Candidatus Udaeobacter sp. Classification (GTDB taxonomy): domain Bacteria; phylum Verrucomicrobiota; class Verrucomicrobiia; order Chthoniobacterales; family UBA10450; genus Udaeobacter. The sequence goes on along the minus strand of JBARAJ010000042.1, from coordinate 5,594 downwards.
TCGCGAAGGTTTTGAAGTGACCTGGCTCAACGTTTCCAAAGATGGAATGGTCGACCTCGATCAGCTCGCCGATTCAATTCGGCCTGACACGAAGCTCGTCTCGATCATGACCGCGAATAACGAAACCGGCGTCATCCAGCCGATACGCGAAATTTCACGAATATGCCGCCAGCGCAGCGTGTTGCTTCACAGCGACATGGTTCAGGCGTTCGGCAAATTCGATATCGATGTCTCGTTGGTCGATGCCGGCAGTTTTGCGTCGCACAAGTTTTACGGCCCAAAGGGCGCGGGATTTCTATTCCTACGGAGCGCTTTGCCGATTCAGCCAATTATGTTTGGTGGCGCGCACGAAAACCAGCGGCGGCCCGGGACAGAAAACGTCGCCGGGATAGCGGGAATGGCTGCGGCCGCCGAGTGGGTGTTGAGCGATGCCGATGCGGAACGGCAACGCGAAGCGCAATTAAGAGATGAGTTGTGGAGACGGATCGCAAAAGTTTTCCCAGACGCGCAGCAAAATGGCGACCCAGCTCATCGGCTCGGGAACACGCTCAACACAAGCTTCATCGGCGTTGATTCGGAAACGATGCTGATGGCGCTGGATTTGGAAGGCGTTTGCGCGTCGAGCGGTTCGGCCTGCATGGTTGGCTCGGTGAGAGCGTCGCATGTTTTGCTCGCCATGGGATTGCCAGTGGAAAGCGCCAGATCGGCTATTCGTTTGTCGCTTGGCAGACCGACGACCGCGGAAGAAATCGCCAATACTGCCGATGCACTCGAGCGAATCGCGAAGCGAACCAAAGACGCCCGCGAATATGCCCTCGCTTAGGCAGCTCGAGTTCGCGTTCCGTACTGTAGCCGCGTCCCTGTGGGACGCGTCGCGTTTTGCACAGCGAAGCGGCTACAAGACCAGCGATCTTGAAACAAAAGCTCGCCAACTCCTGCGTTCGTTAGGCGCGAAACGAATTGCAACAGAACTTCGTGTCGAATGGAATTCCCGTCTCAAAACCGCCGCAGGCCGCGCTGATTATCGCCAGAAACTGATTTCGTTGAACCCGCGGCTGGTGGAGCATCCCGCGGAGATCGATCGCACGCTGCGGCACGAGCTCGCTCATATCCTCGCGCAATTTCGAGAAAAAAGTCGGCGGCGGATTTCACCGCACGGACTCGAGTGGCAGCAGGCTTGTCGCGATTTGGGAATCGCCGACGAAAAGCGCTGTCATACGTTGCCGTTTCCTGCGAAGCGTTATGCGCCGCGTTTCATCTACCGTTGCCCGAATTGCCGGCGCGATCTCCCTCGCGTACGCAAGATCAAACGCACAGTCGCCTGTCTGGCCTGTTGCCGCGCGCACAACCGCGGCGAATTTGATATTCGGTTTCGGTTGAAGTTGCTGACAGTGTAGCGGCGTTTGCGTCAAACGCTCACTGCGGCGCCTCTACAACTCTTTGTCCTCGCCCTTTGTGTTTTTCTCGCCGCGCAATTTAGCCTGGATGAACATGTCGATGTCGCCATCCATCACGGCTTGTACGTTGCTCGTCTCGGCGCCCGTGCGGTGGTCCTTCACCATTTGATATGGCTGAAACACGTACGAGCGAATTTGATTTCCCCACGCGATCTCGCCTTTCTCGCCATATTGCCGCTCTATCTCAGCGCGTTTCTTGTCTTCTTCGAGTTGATAAAGTTTTGCTTTCAACATTTTCATCGCCAGCTCGCGGTTGCGCCCCTGGCTGCGCTCGGCCTGGCAGGCAACCACGATTCCGCTAGGTTTGTGCAAGATCCGCACCGCGGTTTCGACCTTGTTCACGTTCTGTCCGCCTTTGCCGCCGCTGCGAAACGTGCCGATCTCGAGATCGGCCGGATTAACTTCAATCGGCGCAGTATCGGCGATTTCGGGCACAACATCGACACTCGCGAATGACGTGTGCCGCCGTTTATTCGCGTCAAACGGCGAGATGCGCACAAGCCGGTGCACGCCGCGCTCGGTTTGTAGATGTCCGTAGCCGTACTCGCCTGTTACGAGCAAAGTCACCGATTTGATTCCGACTTCTTCACCCTGCTGAATGTCCACGGTTTGCGATTTGAAACCGCTGCGCTCGATCCAGCGCTGGTACATCCGAAGCAGCATGTCGGCCCAGTCGCACGATTCGGTCCCGCCGGCGCCGGAATGAATCGTCACAAACGCGTTGGTGCGATCATTTTCTCCGGACAAGAACTGGCGCAACTCGAACTCGTCCAGCATGTGAGCCAGACGGTCGTGTTCGGTTGCCACTTCTTTCTCCGCCTGCGCCCGCTGCGTCGGATCGTTTTCTTCCGCAGCGAGTTCTTGCAGCGTGCTGAAATCTTCGATGTCGCGTTGTAATTGTTGGAACGGATTAATCAACGAACGCAATCGCGAAACTTCTTCGACATCAGCCTGGGCGCGGTCCCGATTCGACCAGAAATCGGGCGCAGCCATCCGCGCTTCAATTACAGCTAGATTTTTCTGAAGCTGTTCGACGTCAAAGAAACCTCCGCAATTCGCGCACGCGCGACTTCAGATCCTCAGCATCTGGAATGGAGATTTCCGTTGGCATGACCAAACATAATTTCACTCTGCGCAAAGCGCAAAACTATAGCGGCGTTTGTGTCAAACGCCGGGATCGGAAATTAAAAGGCGCCAACCGCGGCGAGCACCTCTATCCTACTTGCGGGTGGGGGCGACAGGCTTGCTTTTTGCCCGCGCGGCTTCGAGGCGAAAAATTGTTTCGCCTTCCTTCATCAGATCGAGTCGATCGCGTGCGATCGTTTCCAAATAACTCACATCTGTTTTGAGCAAATTGACCTCGCGCGTCTGGTGCGCCAGCAAAGTTTGTTGCTCGTTGACCTGTTGCAGAAGTTTATCTATCTCGGAGCGACTCAGCATCAGTTTCTTATACGGCGGCACGAACAGGCTCACTATGACAAGCCAGATCGCGATGATCAGCAGGACGAGGAGAACCCGGTTAAGTCGCTGCCAGACTGTAGCTTCGCGACGCGCGCGGAAATCAGCGTAACCGTGCTCCACTTTAGCGGAGTGTAGCGCCGTATACGGCTTTGTCACCAAGTTCTTCTTCGATCCGCAGCAGCTGATTGTACTTGGCCACGCGGTCGCTCCGGCATGGTGCGCCCGCCTTGATTTGGCCGGCGTTTGTCCCTACCGCGATATCGGCAATGGTCGTGTCCTCGGTTTCACCCGAGCGATGACTGATCACGGTCGTGTAATCATTTTTCTTTGCCACGTCGATCGTTGCCAGCGTTTCCGTGAGCGTGCCGATCTGATTTACCTTGATAAGAATGGAATTCGCCACGTGCTCGGCAATTCCTTTTTCAAGAAATTTCACGTTGGTGACGAAAAGATCGTCGCCGACCAGTTGAATCCTGGAGCCGAGTTTTTTCGTCAACTTTTTCCAGCCGTCCCAATCGTTCTCCGCGCAACCGTCCTCGATGGAGATGATCGGAAATCGCGCGCAAAGCTCAGCGTAATAATCGATCAATTCTTCCGCGGTTTTTTGTGAGCCATCAGATTTCTTGAAAACGTAAAGATTTTTTGCGCTGTCGTAGAATTCCGAGGCAGCGGGGTCGAGCGCGATGAAGATCTGTTCGCCCAGCTTGTAACCGGCCTTCTCAACGGCCGCGGAAATCGATTCCAACGCGTCTTCAGCGGAATCGAGTTGCGGCGCAAATCCACCTTCGTCGCCAATGGCCGTGGAAAGACGCCGCTCTTTCAAAACAGATTTGAGCGCGTGATAAACTTCTGTGCCGTAACGCAACGCTTCCGAGAAACTCGGCGCGCCGCGAGGCACGACCATGAATTCCTGAAAATCGATCGGCGCATCCGAGTGTGCGCCGCCGTTCAGGATGTTCATCATCGGTACTGGAAGCACTCGCGCATCGGGTCCGCCGAGGTATCGAAACAAAGGTAAATTTTCCGAGACCGCGGCTGCGGAAGCCGTCGCCAGAGAAACAGCCAGCGTCGCATTGGCGCCGAGATTTCTTTTGGTCGGCGTACCGTCAAGTTCGATTAGTGTCTTATCGATGTTCGCCTGGTCGCGCGCATCCCGGCCCTTGAGGATCGACGCAATCTTCTCGTTAACATTGGCAACCGCTTTTCTCACGCTTTTGCCGCCGAAGCGGTTTTTGTCGCCGTCGCGCAATTCCAATGCTTCATGTTCGCCTGTGCTCGCGCCGCTGGGAACGGCCGCTCGTCCAAGCGCGCCGCTTTCAACCCGCACATCTGCTTCGACGGTGGGATTGCCGCGTGAATCCAAAATTTCGCGGGCGTGAATGTGGGTAATGCTGGTACTCGCCATTCGTTCTGCGCGAACTAGAACAGCTCTGGCTTCGCGAGGCAAATCCGTATCGTTCGAGCCAGCATGGAGAAGGCCAGCGGGGAACAGGTTGAGGGCCTGAGAGATTCCGATTGGCAATTTCGCTAAGGCACGCATAATCTTCGCGATGATTCGTTTGGTTGCACTGCCCGTGCTTGCCTTGGTTGCTGCTATTTCCACAGCGGCGGCCGAGGAAGGGCAACGTCTGTCGTCCGAGCAAATGGCAAAAGCTGTCAAAAGCGATTCGATCACTGTCCCGACGCCGGGCGAACTGTTCGCTGCCCTCGGGAAATCGGGAAAAATAAACTGGTCAGCTCAATACCGCGCCCCAATTCCGGTGACCTACGCCAATCGCGCGCAGATCGCCCTCAACCTCGGCGGTTTGATAGCCGATGGCTTCATCGCCGTGGAAGCCAAGGACGGCCAGCAGGTGAAGAATATCGGATCGGACATCATGAAGCTCGGCAAGGCGCTCGGCGTGAGCGAGCAACTGCTCAGCCGTGGCAATAGCATCAATGAATTTGCCGAGAATAATGAATGGGACACGCTTCAGGAGGAATTGGAAGCGACTCAAAACGAGGTGAAATCCTCAATGCAATCCCACGCCGACCAGGACCTGGTCATCCTTGTTACGCTTGGCGGGTGGATCCGCGGAACGCAGGTGGTCACCGGCGCGATTGTGAAGAATTATAACGAGTCCGCCGCAAAGGTTTTGCGCGAACCGGTACTGGTTCACTTCATGCAGTCAAAGCTGAATGCAATTTCGCCTGAATTACGTCAGGAACCGCTGGTCAAAGACGTCAGCGAACAACTCACCGGGATTGAGAAACTGGTTTCGTTTCCGGAGGGCAAGGCGCCGAACGCGGAAGACGTGCAAAAACTCAATGAGGCGGTCGGCAAGCTGATGACAAAAATAGAGAGCAAGGAATCACCCAAATGAAGCGTTGCCTGCGGTTTTTCGTTTTGATTTTTACGCTGAGCGCGAGCGTTATTCTCCGCGCAGACACAGACGCTGAAGTGAGTGCGCGCAAAGACGCACTCGAGCTTGCGGGAGCATTTGGCAATGACGGGTTCAAGATTCGAGATGGACATTCGTGCGGCGTCCTTAAGCCACACGATCACGCCCTGATCGCGGTGAACCTTTATGCGGGAAATCAATATTGGTTTTCTGTGGGCACGGCGGAGCCGCTAAAAAAAGTTGCCGTGAGCCTTTATGACGAAACCGGAAAGCAAATGACCACGGAGAATTTCAG